>DVDV01000091.1 GCA_015296075.1 Leptolyngbyaceae cyanobacterium M33_DOE_097
GTGTCTTAGGTTTAGTAGTTCATTAGATCTCAATTTCTGACCTTTGACACACTTTAATTTACAATCCCATTCTCTTCACTGTTTTGAGTACGATTGTGCTTTTATTTGGGCTACGGATCATTTTGTTCACAACGTCTAAAATTGCTCGCCGCATTAATCAGGCACGTCAAGCCGATCGCTTAGATTTTCTGTTTCAGGGTTTTCAAGTCTTAGGCTCACCTGCTGTCAGTTACTTGTTAACGCGCCTACTAAGGCTGGCTAGCTTTCTCTTAATTGGTCTTTGCTTTTACCTTTATTTGCCCTTCGTTTTGAGTTTGTTTCCAACCACTCGCAGACTTGGCAACCAACTTTTCCAGTCTGTTGGAAATCTGCTGGGCCAATTATTCATCAGCTTTGTCAACTTTCTGCCCAATTTAATCACGATCAGCATCATTGGAATAATCGCCTACTTTGCGATTGGGTTTGCTAAACTCGTTATTTTTGAATTAGGCAGAGACGATGCCTATTCCTGGTTTTACCCAGAGTGGATTCGTCCAACGATTCGATTAGCTAACTTATTCATCGTCGCGATCGCCTGTGTGATTGCTGCTCCCTACCTGCCAGGATTTGGCTCCCCCGCCTTTCAGGGAATCTCTATCTTTTTGGGGGCGCTGTTTACATTAGGTTCTACCGCCGCGATCGCGAATACGATTTCAGGCATCATCCTGGTCTACACTCGCGCTTTTCGAGTTGGAGACGTGATTCAAATTGGGGAACAAATGGGAGAAGTGCTTGAAAAGTCACTCTTTGTCACTCGGATTTTAACTTTTCAAAATGAGGTCGTTACGATTCCAAATTCCAATTTGCTCAACAGCGAAGTTAAAAACTTTAGCAGTATTGCTTATGAACGCAGAGAATTTCTTCGGCTCCACACGACTGTCACGTTGGGTTATGACATTCCCTGGCGCAAAATCTATGAAGTGATGATTGAAGCCGCAAAAGCAACTGATCACATTCTGTTAGAACCAGCTCCGTTCGTCCTGCAAACCAGCTTGAATGATTACAACGTCGCTTACGAACTCAACGCTTTCACAAAGTCTCCTGAAATCATGCCCAAAATCTATTCTCAACTCCATGAAAATATTCAAGACTATTGTAATCAAGCAGGTATTGAGATTCTATCGCCAGCGTTCACTGCTTTGCGTGAAGGAAATCATTCCACCATCCCCGCTGAATACTTACCCTCAGACTACACGCAACCAACCTTTCAGATTCAATCTCAGCCGCCTAGTAATCAGTAAGCACTCGGAAGTATAGCTGTCGCTAGGGGAGTGGGGCCGTAGGGAGTGGGGCAGTAGGGAGTGGGAGAGGGGGCAGTGGGGCAGTGGGGGAGTGGGCCTCAAGCAGTTTTCAACTTAACTAAGATAACTACGGCTATCAGTTGAGGATTTGAGCACTTAGGATCGCGAATTGAATCAATCCGCAAACTGTAGGGTCTAGCAAACCTATCTGCACGCTGCAATGAGTTCAACGGCACAGCTCGCCCCTACCAAACATCGAACTTATTTAATTTCTATTTCTTAGAAGTTTAGATCAGGATTCAATCAAGAAGATTTGTAAAGAATCGAAACGAAGATTGATATTACACGATGAAAATACATTTCTGCTATATTAGTTCTTCTTATTCAATTAACTAGCTATCGTCAGGACGTTTAGTTACCAAACGTGTCATACCCGAATGTCTTTGGGTAGATAAAGTAAAGACACTATCAGTCATTGCCAGCGACTTGTCAAACAACGCTTGACATTGCCCCAACAGCGCTCGCTTTGCCGAACAAAACCTGGTTCATCCTGACGCTTGGTTTGCTGAAAACTGAGGAGGTCAGTATGGTGTTGCGATCGCAGTCCTTTATGCAGCATTTTTCTTTCACAGGGTTAAAGCGCCTGCGGTCTTACCAAGTAAGCTGGCTGCGGGGCGATCTGTTAGCGGGGTTGACTGTTGCAGCTTATCTCATTCCTCAGTGCATGGCCTACGCAGAGTTAGCAGGGGTGCAGCCGATCGCCGGGTTATGGGCTATCCTTCCGCCGATCCTGATCTATGCCCTGCTTGGCTCGTCTCCCCAACTGTCGGTCGGGCCTGAATCTACCACTGCTGTGATGACCGCTGCCGCGATTGCACCGATTGCAGCCAGTAGTGGGAGCGACTATGCAAGCCTCTGTAGTGTCCTGGCGTTGCTGGTTGGCCTTATTTGTTGGATCGGAGCCTTCGCTCGCCTCGGCTTCCTGGCAAATCTGCTCTCCAAACCCATCCTGATTGGCTATATGGCAGGGATTGCGTTGTTAATGATTATCGGGCAGTTAGGAAAAATTAGTGGTATTCCAATTGAAGCAGGCTCCCTTCTGGGAGAAGTCAAACAATTTCTCACCCAACTGAACCAGATTCATCTAAACCTCCGAGATACCCCGCGCTTCTATAAGCCGGGGAGGGATAGGAGCGGCAGTCAAAGACTGCCAATACAAATCTACTATTTTCGCCATATAATCAATGCAGCGAAAAAGTAGACGATGTACCTGACTCAGA
>DVDV01000241.1 GCA_015296075.1 Leptolyngbyaceae cyanobacterium M33_DOE_097
AGCAGGCTATACACTAATCCTTGGGCGTGTTGAACAATGGTTTCCATAACCGTTCAGTTAAATTTTGATTACGCCCTTTCTTTCAGATTTTTCCTTCTTTGGCAACCCCTTGTTGAAACTGGTGCAAGATCTCAGTTATCCTTATTCCGATCAACGGCTTCTGCGATCATAAACTTATCCTCAATGTACTGGTTGTCTGGAAATGATCTAGTTTCACTGCATCACAACTCAAGTGGAAACCTTTGGTTTGATGATGCGCTGATACTAACGGGGAACAACTTGATGGCCTGTTGCCTCGATTAATTGCTTGAACGTCTCGTCAGACGCTTTTGCTTCGATGGTTATGACCCGTGTAGATAAATCGGTATCAATTTTTGCATCAGGTTCAGAAGTTAAAATTGTTTCCCGAATATAGTTAGCCTTATCAGCATCATCTAGTGTTGGAACGTATAATTTCAGTGCCATATCTTTTAACTCACTACATCATGACTTATTGTGTCTGACTACTTAATCTGCGTCACTTCCCCATAGATAGAATTTGAAAGAGAATTGAATACAATGAAATACTTATGGCTTGAGAAAGGAATTTTCTAAATGGTTATCTATCTAACTTTTTGCTGTTCATTATCCTTTCAGAAGACAGGGCGAGACTTAATCTCTGAAGGACTTGTTTTTCTGAGAAGCTTACCCTCTAAGGATCCTAGAAGGCTTATCGAGTCATGCTTCCATCCTTTAGAGTGAACTATAAGTCACAAATATGACTTCGCCTTCAGCCTAAAGACAGTTTTATTTGCATCCATGTCTTTGGATGGAAAAGAAGTCTAATAAATCGCGATAGGCTGATCGGCATAGTTGATTTCCCACTCTTAAAACTATCTAGGAATGAGAATTAAATAATTTTGATACTTTGTTGAACGGGCGAGTGGCCGCTCGCGTCTTTAGACGACAAAATACTCGATTTTATTCTTTAATCCATGATCCTTAGAGTGAGGAAATGTTTTCTTAAAGGTATAAAAACTTACTTTTAAGAAAGCAGTATTTGTTTCTGCTAAAGAATAGATAAGGGCACAGCAGTTTTCAGATGGAACCAAAAATTGTCGAAACCCAGCCTTATGGTTTAGAGTCAGCTAATCAGAAACCCGATCGCCCCCATCTAGCAGATGAATCGCTTTTTTGGCTTTCTCTCTGCTTCCCTGCTCTTTGGGCGGTTGCTGTTTTATTGTTTCAACTGTCAAAAATAAACTGGCAGAACAGAAGCCTCCAGCGCTCTAAAAAAATACCCTGTCATACTTGTCAATACTTTTCGAATAGCTCCCATCTTAAGTGTGCTGTGCATCCAACGCTTGTCCTTTCTAAGGATGCGATCGACTGCTCTGATTATCAGAAGGATGAAAACCCAAAGTTGCTGGGATCATCTAAGTGGTAAATGGTTCGTTATCGTGGCAGTATCAGTAGGCAAATTAAGAGCTAGACTCATTGAGAAGTTGAGCGGTCTTGCGATCGCTAAGCTACATTTTTGAGCAACTACAAACTCAGCGCTTTGAGTACAAATATAGCAGTACTGGAAAATGTGAGGACGGGGTGCAGGGGTGAAATCCCTGGCTAGGAGAGCAGTTTTCACATTCTCTTGTACTAACTTTTGGGCATAGCGCTATACTGCTTTTTTGCGAACGTAAGTTAAACGTTTGTACAATACTAACAATTGAATTAGCTCTACCGATAGACTATCAAAGAGTAATGCGAAGGATATTAGAGGGAACAGCTATTTGGGTAGAGCTTTTTACTCTTGTATTAACCTCTAAAACTTACTTTTGTAATGGCAACAACTCATGTTCTAGAAGTGCAACAACTGCTTTTTCTTCATTGCTTAGGCTACCTAGATTATCTATTTCCTCTTGTTCTAAATGTTCTGCCATGACTGAACTGAGGATCTGATTTTCGTAGGCTGCTAATATCGCTGGGTGAACGTAGTACTTACGACAGGTCGCAGGACGATTACCCAAATGCTCTGCTACAGATTTAATTGCTTGGACAATTGCCTTTTTAATCGCAGTTTTCGATTCGCAGTCTGTCATTTGGCATAACTCTCTAGCCGCTAAAACAGTGCCAGCCCAAGTTCGAAAGTCTTTTGCTGTAAAGTCTTGCTCACAAATCTCTCGCAAGTAATCATTGACATCATTTGAGCTAATGCTTTGGCGTTGCCCGTCTTCGTCAAGGTACTGAAACAGCTCTTGACCTGGAATATCCTGGCATCGCTTAACAATTTTTGCGAGTCGGCGATCGCTGATTTTGATGTCATGCGCAACCCCACTCTTGCCGCGAAACTTGAAGCGGATTGAAACTCCAGAAATATCGACATGGCGATCGCGGAGGGTGGTTAGACCAAATGATTTGTTAGTCTTCGCATACTCTTCGTTACCAACTCTGATACGAGTTAGCTCCATGAGGCGGATGACAGTTGCTAATACCTTGTTGCGAGGTAAGCCTGGAAGGGATAGGTCATGCTCAATTCGTTCTCGGATCTTCGGCAGGGCTTCACTAAAAGCAATCAGTCGGGCAAATTTTGTCTGATCTCTAATGCGTCGCCAGTCAGCATGGTAGCGATATTGCTTTCTTCCTTTGGCATCTCTTCCGGTTGCCTGGAGATGACCATTCGTTGAAGGACAGATCCAAACATCTTCCCAAGCTGGTGGAATTCTTAGTGCATTGATTCGCTTGATTTCTTCAGCATCTTGAATGGGTTTACCATCGACATCAATATAGTGAAACTTACTTCGCTTACGCACACGCTGAATGCCAACTGACTCATCTGTGACATACTGTAAGCCAACAGCTTTTGCAGAGGCGATTGGATCAGTTGTTGTAATGACAGTTATCTCTTCTAAAATATGACTTTCACCTCGCCGTTATCAATACTGCCCTAACACCTTTAGGCTTTTCACACAGATCAAGAAGTTGAAAGAAGCAATTTAATTAAGCCTTATTTGATTCTAGACTGGGGAAAGTAAGATGCATATCTTTAATTAGAAGTATGAGCGGCTTGCTTACGGTTCTCTTCAGGGAGACTTAGTATTTTGAGATAGGTAAGGAATATTAAGTGAGCAAATGCTTGAAAAGCTTTTATATGAATAAAAATTTGAGTTCAAATGGAGGATAGCGATGATGCTATTAAGACTGCTGTTTTGATTCTCTCTTTAAGAAATTAAAATTAAATCCCATAGAGCTAAAAGTAATAATAAAATAAAAGCCTTATTCAATTGCTTGAGTAAGGCTTTAAAGCTTTAGTGGAGAAGATATTAGATAAATTAAACGGAAGCAGGGTTGTCAGAAGGATCAGTACTTCTAGAAGCGCTTACTGGCGAATGGTTAGATAGGTTTGGGTTGAAAGATAGCATAATCCGAGAGATGCCAGTAAAGAGAATGCTAACGCCTACAAAGGTGCCGAGCAGCCAAGGAGCATTACCAGGCCACTGAAACCAAATCATTGCGCCGAGTAAGATTGTCACAATGCCGTTGAGCAGCACCCAACCCCAATTTTTTTGAGGGCGTAGACGAAACGCTAAAATGCTTTCAAAAGTTCCTTCTGTTAAGAAGAAACTGCCAATTAGCAAGGTGATTGTGATTGCGCCAGTAACAGGGTTAACTAGCAGTGACAATGCGACAGATAGATAAAGAAGACTGAGCAGCAGCTTCCAAATAAAGCCACCTTCTTCACGAGTTCTAAATGCGTAAAATAGTTTTGCAAATCCTGCACTACCAAGAATGAAGGCAATCCATGTTGTTGAAACGATGGTTGTGAAGAAGGGCGCAGCCAGGGCGATCGCCCCTAGAGCCGTCAGCAAAATTCCCGACAGGAGGGGACTGTTCATTTTTGGGTTGGCAGGTTTAACCAGATCATTTGTCATGTAGATTTTCTCCCAATCTTTTTAGTTGGCGTTATGAACACAGAAAAAGCTCGCTGGAGGGCTACGGAGTCATAAGAGTAAGTTCTGATGTTGCTTCTATCAATACAACTCAGGCAACAGACTCAAAGACATAGTTGATGATGTAGACCCTCAAATTGCGAGCTTTAAATGGATGGCTGTAGGTTGAGGCGTAAGACTCAGTATGGGGTGGATTTCTGTAAAAGCCAAAGATCTTTTTTGGGTGCTTTTAAATTTACTGTAGATACTTTTTGCTTTACGAACTGATCGTTAAAAAGTCAGCTTTACCACCAAGTACGTTCTCCGTTTTCGTCAACTCTTGCCTGCCGAATTACGTCTGAAATCTCTTCAGCATCTTTGACGTGATGAAGTGCTTTTCTGCTACCATCTGGTTCGTCAACTACAAAGTATGTCGGCACAACAATGTGATCTCCAGTGATGTCAGGCGCATCAACAGCAACTTGCTTTGCTTTCTCTTCAAGGGATTTGGAGTCGTCGATGCGATCGCCAGGATTGATGGTTAAACTTTTACCAGCACGCTCAAGCTCTTCCTTCTGTTGCCGCTTTTGCTCAGGGTCTACCTCTTCAGGAGACATTGGTTGCCGAATCTCTTGATTTTCGTTTGTGTTTGAATTCTCTTGCATAGGAAACTCCTGTTTATTAAACACCCTCTAGTTATCAGCGTAAGCAACCTAAATCCTGTTGGCTTCTACCAAAGTGGGTAATGCAAAATGAGATTAAATTGGTGTTGATCGAGTCAGTTTGATCCTTCAGGAAGTATGAGTTACAGGCTCAAACCATTCTCGAAAAACTTATGCCGTAAAAAATGAGTGCTTTGGTCAGGCTAGAATGTTTAGTCTGACCAAAGACGATACAGGGTGTTCTGAACTTGTGAATCGCGTGACTTAAACAGCCGCCTGACCTGGCTTAAGAACGACCTTGACGCAGTTGTCTTGCTTATGTTTGAAGATTTCGTACGCGTGAGGAGCCTGCTCTAAGGGCAAGCGGTGGGTAATCAAGAATGACGGATCAATCTTGCCCTGTTGAATCAGGTCTGTTAAGGGGCGCAGATAGCGGTGAACATGAGTTTGACCTGTTTTCATCGTCAAACCTTTGTTCATGAAGGCACCCATTGGAATTTTATCGACAAACCCTGTGTATACCCCAGGTACTGAGACGGTGCCCCCTTTTCGGCACGCTACGATCGCTTGACGCAGTACATTGGGGCGATCAGTTTCTAAACGAACAGCTTGTTTGACTTTATCATAGATACCTTCTAACCCCATTCCGTGAGCTTCCATACCAACGGCATCCATCACAGAGTCGGGACCACGTCCACTGGTCATCTCTTTAAGTGCATCGCCTACTTCAACTTCTTCAAAGTTGAGAACTTCGGCACCTCCTTCTTTTGCCATCTGAAGGCGTTCAGGTACACGGTCAATCGCGATGACGCGTTCTGCACCTAACAAGAAAGCACTTCTAATGCCAAATTGACCGACAGGCCCACACCCCCAAACGGCAACTGTGTCTCCGGGTTGAATATTGCAGTTTTCGGCTGCCATGTAGCCTGTTGGAAAAATATCTGTTAGAAACAGAACTTGCTCGTCAGTCAGTTCATCGGGAATCTTAAATAAACCAACGTCAGCAAAGGGAACCCGCGCATATTCAGCTTGACCACCTGCGTATCCACCTGTCAGGTGCGAGTAGCCAAAGAGACCGGATGGAGAATGGCCCATCAGTTTCTCTGCCATCCAGGCGTTGGGGTTTGAGTTGTCGCACAAAGACCATAGAGTTCGCTGGCAGAAGAAGCATGAACCGCAGGAAATTGTAAAGGGAACAACAACGCGATCGCCTACCGCAAGGGGTTGGCCATTATTTCGTTCATTTCCCTCTTTGACACCACTGCCTAGCTCAACGATTTCTCCCATAAATTCGTGACCTAAAATGTCACCAGACTTCATGGTGGGGTTGAAGCCATCATATAGGTGTAGGTCAGAACCGCAGATGGCTGTCGAGGTGATTTTGACAATCGCATCACGTGGATTCAGGATTTTGGGATCAGGGACGTTGTCAACTTCTACTTTATTCGTTCCTTTCCAGCAAACTGCTCTCATTTCTATTTCTTCCTTGTTCTTTATGAACAGTTAGTTGCGTTGAGATCTATTCTTTTTCTACCGTTGACTCGTTTCAGGCTATGTCTTTGCCAGTATCTAGAGCGGGATGATTAGATATGGGTGCATTCTGCGGTGCTTTTGAGTTTTGCATCGCCTGAGATCTAAAGGAAGCCATTTAGACGAAAGCTTTACTTTGATAGAAAAATGGAGCTTTCAGAGTTATTTGTTGCCAGAACCTGGCTCAGTTAATTTGCGGTGAAACTCTGCTTTTGCATGCTCAGGTAATACTTTAGCGATGTTACCTTGAACCTTTGTCTTAAGTGAGCCTGCAATAATATCACCTTTACCTGCCATTAGTGCTTCAAAACCTTGCTTAGCAACATCAGCCGGATCATCCTTCTGATTTGTGCCAACCTGTGTATCATCCATGCCAGCTTGATGAAAAAAGTTTGTTTCAGTTGGACCAGGCATTAAGGCTGTAACAGTGACACCTGTATCCTTTAGTTCATTTCGAATTGCTTCTGAAAAAGAGCGTAAGAAAGCTTTAGAAGCAGCATAAACAGCTTCAAAGGGGCCAGGCATCAGAGCCGCAATGGATGAGGTAAAGAGAATACGACCTTCACCGCGCTTGACCATGTCTTTGACGACGCGCTTAGCTAGATGAACGGGTGAAATCACGTTTAAGTTAATCAGATTGAGTTCATCTTTTAGGTCAGTCTCTCGTGCAAAATCACCGCCTAAACCAACTCCAGCATTGATAGCGTTCGCATCAACTGGTCGATCCATTGCTTGAATTTTGCTGTAGAGCGTTTCAACGCCTTCGTAGTCAGCGAGGTCTGCTTGTACAGTTTCAACGCTGGCTCCGAGTTTACTGAAGTCTTTAGCCAATTGATCAATATTAGAGCCTGTTGCAGTCACTAAGAGGTCAAAGCCATTGTGAGCAAACTGTTTAGCAAGTTCGTAACCAATGCCACTAGAGGCACCCGTCACAACTGCCAATGGGCGAGTTTGGGTATTGGTCATATTGTTTCAATCCTGTACAATGCTCCTACACTCACCCAACACACTATTGAAGCTGTACACTGCAGTGTTGATGGGAGCCGTGTTTCAACTTCTCCAATACTAAGGAGATAGCTCTGCGATCGCGTCTTTCCAATGATGGATCGTCGTTCTATGGCTACTATTCTTTAGCTAATAAATTCACTCTGCAGATACTTGATCAACTTGACTGTTGATTTAACTCTAAAACATTTGAAAAGCCTCAAAAGCGCTGGCGATCGTGCCCATTTCCTTCAATAGTGAGAGGAAAGAAAACTTTTTTCTCTCTAATATATGGCGAGGTTGGGTGTCAGTCTAAACCATTAAATATTTACTGGCGGCTAGAAAACAAGGCGCAGACATTCTACTTCTCTAGCTCATATTCTTTGATTGCGTAGTTCTAATATTCTGGTTGTCACTGCCTGAGATAGGTTGCTCTGGAGAGCTTACTTTAGACAACAAGCAACACATAAAAGTCTGAGAACAAATAGATAATCACTAATGAGAAATTAACACTATGACAGCGACACAATCAAATCAAACATCGCGTTCACAAACAGATAGCAAAAAAATTCGTTATGCTGTAATCGGTTTGGGATGGTTCGCTCAATCTGCTGCTATACCTGCTTTTGCACATGCTGAAAATTCTGAGTTAGTTGCATTGGTGTCAGATGATCCGACTAAATTAGGCGAGATTGTTGACCAATATGAAGGGGTGCAGCGGATCTTTTCCTATGAAGAATACAATGATTTGCTTAGCAGTGGCTTGATTGATGCTGTTTATATTGCACTACCGAACCATTTGCATTGCGATTACACTGTACGGGCTGCTGAAGCGGGTATTCACGTGTTATGTGAGAAGCCAATGGCGGTCACGGTGGAAGAGTGCGAAGCGATGATTGAAGCAGCTCAAAAAAATAATATTAAGCTGATGATTGCTTACCGACTGCATTTAGAGGAAGCAAATTTGCAGGCGGTAGAGATTGTCAATTCGGGCCAGATTGGCGAACCGCGCATTTTTAACTCGTTATTCTCTCAGCAAGTCGAAGCAAACAATATTCGGGTTAATAAAGAAGTGGGGGGCGGTACTCTTGATGATATTGGGATTTATTGCATTAATGCTGCTCGCTATCTATTTCAAGATGAACCTGTCGAGGTATTTGCAACCAGTGCCAGTAAGGATGAGGATCGCTTTCAAGAGGTTGCAGAAATGACAAGTGTGATTCTGCGTTTTCCTGGCGATCGCTTGGCGAGTTTCACTTGCAGCTTTGGTGCAGCGAAAGTTTCGAATTACCAAATTGTCGGTACTAAAGGTGATTTGCGAGTTGATCCAGCATACAGCACTCAAGGCGAAATCAGACACGTGCTGACGATTGATGGTGAAAAGCAGGAACAAACTTTTGAACCCCATGATCAGATTGCAGCTGAGTTTGTCTATTTCTCAGACTGTATTTTACAGAATAAAAACCCTGAACCATCAGGCCATGAGGGGTTGATTGATATTAAAATTATTCGTGCCCTTTATCATTCAATTGAAACTGGAGCGTTTGTCCAAGTTAACGTACCTGAACGCGATCGGCGTCCAGAGGCTGAGCAGACAATTAATCGGCCTCCGCTTCAAAAGAAAACTGACTTGATTCACGCGGCTGATCCATCTGGTCAATCTTAATAATTTCAAGTTAGATTTTTCTCAATCACGATTTTGAAAAGGCTGCTTGACTTTCTGGCTTTTAGAACAAAGCTAAGAGCCTTTCTTGATGGCTGACTTATCAAAAGGTAGGCTCACTTTGAGCTTGGTTAACTGAGATCTTGCAGCATTCTCAATAAGCCGATTCTAAGCGAGGTTTGAGGTCAATATCGAACCCAAAATGAGCCGCAATATCAGCGTGAGATTGGATGCGTTTGAGTAACTGAAACCAGATAATCGAAGGGAA
>DVDV01000382.1 GCA_015296075.1 Leptolyngbyaceae cyanobacterium M33_DOE_097
TTCCCTTCGATTATCTGGTTTCAGTTACTCAAACGCATCCAATCTCACGCTGATATTGCGGCTCATTTTGGGTTCGATATTGACCTCAAACCTCGCTTAGAATCGGCTTATTGAGAATGCTGCAAGATCTCAGTTAACCAAAAAGTTGCCCTTCGTATGCTGGAAGTCTTAGGTTATCGAGCAGACGTTGCCTGTAACGGTTTGGAGGCGATCGCGGCGCTTCGTCGTCAGCCCTATGATGTGTTGCTGATGGATATCCAAATGCCGGAGATGGATGGGCTAGAAGCGACACGCTTAATTCGTCGGGAGTGGCTATCCCAAACACAGCCTTGGATTATTGCAATGACAGCCCACGCTAGAGCGAGCGATCGCGAGGAATGTTTTCAAGCTGGCATGAACAGCTATATCAGTAAGCCAATTGATATGACAGCCTTAAGACAGGCATTATGTGAGTGCTATTTAATTAACCAGACCAATGAAGCCCCATCCTATAGTGGAACTTCACAAGACAACAAAGAAAGCGGAGCCGATCAAGCTATTTTCGTGGAGAATAGTTCTGAACCTAAGTTCGATGTAATTGATCGTGAGATCATAGCAGGCTTGCGTGAGATTGGTGGAGATGATGCGAAGGAGATGATACAGGAATTAATTCAGGTATATCTAGAAGACGCTCCCGTGCGATTAAAAACAATTGAAGGAGCGGCCAATTTGAATGATGTAAGAACTCTAAAGCAAGCTGCTCATGCACTGAGGTCTACCAGTGTTACAGTTGGTGCGACTCAACTGGGTAAACTCTGTGAAGCAATTGAATCACGGGCTGACAAACAAGATCTTCAGAGTAACCTTTTATTGATATTTCAAATCAACCAAGGATTTTCTAGAGTTGAATATGCTTTGAAGAATCTAATGGGTACTCTATAAGTACTACGAAATACTTACTCAATGGTAAAAGTTGATATGTTAGCTACTCACATCAATTCAAATTCTTTGGATGAAACACGATCAGACCAACAAACTGCTTTGATAATGATCGTTGACGACGAAAAAGCAACACGCTTAGTGCTTCGTCGTGCCATGGAAAGAGAGGGCTATCAGACAATAGATGCAGATAGTGGAGAGCATTGTCTGTCTCTTTGTCAGAAACTCCTTCCAGATATGATCTTGCTAGACGCAGTCATGCCTGGTATGGGTGGCTTTTCCTGCTGCAATCAACTAAAAATAACGTTTGGTGAACTCTGCCCTCCGATTCTGATGATCACAACTCTTTATGATAAGGAATCAATAGACAGTGCCTTCGCTGCTGGCGCTTCAGACTTTATTACTAAACCAACTCAATGGACAATTTTGCGGCAAAGAGTTCAGCGATTGTTAGCAAACCACCAAATTGATACCCAACTAAAAGCATCTCTTGCACGTGAATATCTGTTGAAAGAGCAGTTAGAGACAGCAGTTCAAAAAATAACTTACTTGATTAATATAGTGCAATCAAATGGTATTGATATAAGTTTGTAGCATTACGCCTGTAGATGAGTGAACACGCTTTGACAAGAACCTTCCTCTTCCGGCGACCCCTGAGCCAATCTCCTTCCATCCAGGTAAACCAGCAATCTGGCAGATTTTTTCCCAAGTAATGGCATCGAGATGTCTTAGGCCCCTTTTCTAAATCAAAGAGGCTGGCGTTTGGAGGCTGCCGATGGTTGTAATGCAAGCGATCGCCCATGCTTGATGTAGCTTCCACCCGATTGAAAGCCACAAAAAACTATCAATTATTTGCGCTCATTAGAGTACGCTGGGGTTTATTCCATCCGTCATTGTGGCTCCGCGCATGTAAGTTTGGCTGAGATTTGCCTCACGAAAATTGGTATCACTCAAGTTGACATTTGCTAGATTCGCTTTTGTCAAATTGGTTTCGCTCAAATTGGCTCCAACCAAGATTGCACCCGTCAAATTTGCGTGGCTCAGATTGGTTCTCGTTAGGTTCGCTTTCGTTAAGTTAGCACCACTCAAATTGATCCCAGTCAAATTCAAGTTTCTTAGATTCACTGCAATCAGGTTTAAATTTCTAAAATCTCTCTGTCCTGCAGTATATCGGCTCACAAGTTCTCTCGTGTTCATGGAACTAGAGATTAAAGGATTACTTAGCATATGAGTCAACCTCCAGAGTCGAAATGGTAAGTGAGAAAAACGTATCCAGTTGAGACGAAACGAGCTTCAATCAGTCTTAGATCCTTCCGGTATTGTAGAGTTTGAATCAGGTTTGGATAGCATTGACCGATTAGATCAAAGAATTCGCTCCGATTCTATTCTTCTGTTGCAATACCTTTAGCAAATGTGTCCGATTTCATTCACAGAAACCTGCAATCAATAACGAAACTTTCTCTTACGCTGTTTATGCATCGCGAGTGCTTTACGCTTTCGTTTTTCGATCGGGGTTTCAAAGTGACGATGTTTTCTCATATCAGGAAAAATTCCGGCTTTAGAAACTTCTCGCTTAAATCGACGTAACGCTGACTCAATTCCTTCGTTTTCACCGGGGATAACTTGGGTCATTTAATCTCCTTTAGATTGATTGAAGCGAGGTTCACATGAAAAGATTCAACAACAAAGCAGTCAAGTAATCTGCTTTGAAATTTGAGAGGTGCGCCGATCACCAAAAAATCAAAACAAGTTGTAAAGTCCAATTCCTGTTTCTTTGGCGTTGCTTATTTCTGAGCTTAGTAGCGCCGAGATGACCCACCACTACTGCCCCAATTGCCTCTAGGACCTTTTTCTTCACGAGGTCTTGCTTTATTGACCTTCAGGTCACGACCCATCCATTCAGCCCCGTCTAGTGCCGCGATCGCGGCATCTTCTTCTGCATCTGTTTCCATTTCGACAAAAGCAAAGCCACGAAAACGTCCTGTTTCTCGGTCTGTCGGCAATTGAACCCGTTTAACTGTGCCGTACTCTGCAAATGTATCGGTCAGGTCATTCTGCGTGACTTCATAAGATAAGTTGCCAACGTAAACTGACATAAGGATTCTCCAAAATCAGAAGTGTAGAGAGTTAGATTCGGAGAAACGCTTGTAAAACGGATTACACAGCCGAAAATAAGCCTTACTAAAGACACTAACACAGGTCTAACAATAGTGGGAGAAATACGTTACAGTTAGTGCTATGGATGCAACTGAACTCCAAATGCTGTACGCAGCAGGACAGCGAGATTTTCATAATGTTGACCTTAGCTCAGCTAGCCTTAGCTATGTGAATTTGAGTGGTGCAAGCTTTTTAAGAGCAAACCTCCGCCACGCCAACTTGCGTTGGGCAGACCTTCAGCAAGTTAACTTGCGCTGGGCAGATTTGAGAGGAGCTGACTTGAGCTGGGCAAATTTAGAGGGAGCCGATTTAAGGTCTGCCAACTTAAAGGGCGCAAAAATGCCAGATGGAACAGTGCATCACTGATACACTGCTCGCAATTTTCAGTATTTTTTGATACTGCTCCTATGTAGGCTGGCGACTCTATCAGAGGTGTGCGATCGCATCTACTACCAAATAGCTCGGGGTCAGCCCTGCGCAGACTGGGTGATTAAGCAGTCTGCATTGAGCGAGATCGAGCCAAGGTGCGAGAATACCTCGTGGTTTAATCAGAGATATTGAGTGCCTCAGTCTCAATCCTGAGACTACCCATGTGGACATATCCATCAAAACCATCAACACTATTCTGATACTGAAACAGTTGGGCTGAGCCCCTTTTATCGCTTTCTTTCACCTTGTGGTAGTCAAATTCAAAGATTCGATATTTCAAACCTTCGACTTCCAGGTAGTAGTTATTTTTATAACCGTGAAGTGTCCCTGTTTGTCTATCTAATCTTTGCATATTGTTCCTTTGATAGATTGGTCTTACTTGAATGTTTAGAGTAGAAACGATGTCTTTAACCGTCTCTTACCATCCAAAAAAAGGCTCAGGCAAGAATACCTGAGCCTCAAAATTTAGATTAGATGGCTTAAGACAAAACGGCTAATAAGCAAGTAACTTGTCTTATCGCACTCTGACATCTGAGAACTAGAAACTACTAATCTCAATGTTTAGTAACCGCGAGAAAAGCTGTTATTTCTACGTCCACCACCGAACGAACCGCCACGGTCTTCACGAGGTCTGGCTTTATTAACCTTCAAATCACGGCCCATCCATTCTGAGCCATCGAGCGCTTCGATCGCGGCATCTTCTTCCGCGTCTGCACTCATTTCGACAAAACCAAAGCCGCGCATACGACCTGTTTCGCGATCAGTAGGAAGCTGAACTCGTCTAACTGAACCGTACTCTGTAAATACGGAAGTGAGATCAGCTTCTGTAACCTCATAAGAGAGATTACCTATGTAAATTGACATGCCTTGTCTCCAAAATTAAAAGGATGTGGAGAGTGAATTTCGGAGAGGAGTCTGTCAATGGAAAAACGTGAAAAACTCGTTAATACTAGAAACAAATGCTGCAACCGATATTTATTCTCTACCACTATGCTAGCAGTTATTTGAAATAACTGACTGTTTCTACAAACAATAAACAGATTAAGTTTATTAATCAGCCTTGAACGGCTTGGCGGCAAGAGATTGCGACTGCCAAAAGACTGAGGAGTAGAACCATGTAAAGATAAGAACTATGTATTAGTCATTACCCTCACTCCCTCAACCGTAACACATTCTTTTAGGCCAAGCTTGCGTAAGTTGTAGTAGCAATTGTTTAAAGCAACCTTGCACTGTTTAACTGCAACATTGTCAGCATTCCAAGTTCTTAGAGAAGAAGCAAATTTAACGCGCTCCGTTTTCCCTTTGGAATTTCTCATTGAAATGGGTACAAAACCCCGGCTGACATCCCCCTGCGCCAACTTTTGGCAGCACCGCCGTGAGGCATCACATTTTCCTCCTTGCAAAGCTTCTAAACCTAGCAGGAGCTAGTTAACCCACTATCCTCTTGCTTGGAGGTAGCAGGCAAGAGTTCGTTCAAAAGCATGAATTTTTCTTGATTAGAGAATTGTTCTGAACTTTTGTGGAAGTGATGACATTACCCTCACTCGGAAAAGAAAAACTGTTTTTAGGCTGCTCAGAAAATTTTCCGTTCTATGATCTTGTCCGCACAAGTTTGGAGGGGCACCAGGTAAGTTTTCATTAGATGTAGCATTTCACAGGTCTAAAGTGCGAAGATACTTAACCAGCCCCTCTATCTATAGGTAGTTTCTTCATAAAATCGTGTATGTCAAAGGATTGAATTAGATCAATCTTTTCAGGAGTCTAAGCCGACGCAGTATAGCTATGAGTAAGCCTGTCATAATATGTGTAGATGATGAGCCAACAGTTTTAGAAAGCCTCAAAATCGAACTCAAGCGTATATTGAACGGTTCGTGCCTGATTGAAACGGCTGAGGGTGGCGAAGCCGCTCTTGAGCTGATCGGTGAGTTGCAAGAAGAAGAATATGAGGTTGCCCTGGTTTTGGCAGATTACATCATGCCCGATATCAAGGGCGATGAACTGTTACGTCAGATCCACGCGCGATCGCCCCACACACTCAGCATCATGATTAGTGGGCAGGCTGATCTCGACGGTGTGAGTAATGCAATTCGAGCGGCGAGGCTATTTCGCTATATTCCTAAACCCTGGCAGCCGGACGATCTACGCTCAAGCGTCCTTGAAGCTGTCCAAAGTTTCTTGCAAGACCGCAAGTTGGATCTGCAAGCTAAGCAGCTCAGGCAGCTCTACCGACAGGTTCAAGAGTTTAACGTTGAGCTAGAGCAACAAGTTGAAGAACGCACCGCGAAACTTGGGCGAATTCTTGAGTTTGAAGCCATGCACCGACGCATCACCAATAAGATGCGAGAAAGCCTAGATGAAAGCCAAATTTTGCAAACGGTTGTGCAAGAGTTGGCGACGGAGTTAGAGCTAAATTACTGCGTCTTAACGCTTTATAACTTAGAACGCCAAACCGCCGAGGTAGGTTACGAATGCATTCGAACGCAGTTGCCATTAGCCCGCAGGACAGTCATTCAAATTGATCCAAACAGCAATCTATACTCACAGATATTGCAGGGAAAGTCGCTCCACTGTTGCATTCTGCCGTTGTCATCTGACCTCTACACCGAATTAGATCGCGAATTAACTGTCTTTATTTGCCCTTTGCGAGATGAACAAAAGACGTTGGGAGACATTTGGCTATTTAAGCCTTGTTCACAAGTATTTGATGATTTAGAGATTCAAACAATTGAGCAACTTGCCGATCAGTGTGTGATTACCTTGCGTCAATCGCGGCTCTATCAGCTTTCGCTTAAGCAAGTGCAAGAGCTAGAGCGCCTGAGCCTGGTCAAAGATGAGTTTCTTAGCAGCATCTCTCACGAATTGCGATCGCCAATGGCGACGATTCAAACGGCGATTCAAATGCTCGATATTGTTCTGCAATCTCCACAAATCTCTAGCTCAGAGTTGCAGACAGCCCTGCGGTATCTCCAGATTCTCAAGCAAGAAGCCCATCGTGAAACCTGCTTAATCAATGATCTGTTAGACATGGCCCGACTTGAAGCAGGTGCCGCTCCGTTAAACATTACAACGATTAACCTGGCACTTTGGCTCTCCATTATTACCGAACCTTTTGTTGAGCGCACTCGCAACCAGCAACAGCACCTTATTGTAGAAACATCAACCGACCTGGCTGATTTAACAACCGATCCATCCTACTTAGAACGGGCACTGAGTGAACTGCTGCATAATGCCTGCAAATACACCCCGATCGGCAAAACCATTCAGTTAGGGGTTCAAATGAACGGCACGAGCTTTCAAATCAGCGTTAAGAACTTTGGGGTCGAAATTCCGGCAACTGAGCAAAGCCGCATCTTTGACAAGTTCTATCGGATCACAAAATTAGATCAGCGCAAGCAGGGGGGCACAGGCTTAGGGTTAGCCCTTGTAAAGAAGCAGATTGAGCGCCTACAAGGCACAATTCAAGTGAATAGCGAGCCTGGGTGGACGATGTTTACTATTCAGATCCCAGATTTGAGCCAGATGGTGTGAAATAGGGAAGGATGCGTATGTGGTCAAACCAACGTCTCCAGCACTTAAGGGCAGGGTTTAGAAAGTTACCCCGTTTGCCGCTCAAAGCCGTGATGATTGCGGCTTTTGTCATGCCAATCGTGGGGACGGGGGCATTGACGGGTTATCTCTCGTCTAGAAACAGCCAGCAGGCTATTGAAGACTTGGCGCAGCAACTCATGGGCGAAGTGAGCGATCGCATTCAGCAAGAAGTGCGCCACTACCTGACAAACGCAAAAATCATCAATCAACTCAACGTCAACGCCATTCAATCGGGGCAATTGCCAATTCAGAACCCAAATGACTTGACCCAACATTTTTGGGAACAACGCTTCTTATTTGACAATGTGTGCGGTTCAGCGATTTACTTTGGCAATCCCCAGGGCGAATTTACCGGACTCGGTTGGCATCGACCCAGCCGTACCTGGCGCATCGGGCGCGCCGGAGAAAGCACCAACGGCAGATATTACAGTTATGCAGTTGATGCTCAAGGTCGTCCATCACAACTACTTGAGCAGAACAATCGGTTTGACCCGCGATCGCGCCCCTGGTATCAAGCAGCTTTGCAACAGAAGAAAACAACCTGGAGCCAGGTCTACCCCGATGTAAGTCAACAAGACCTTAAAATCGCTCTGAGCCAGCCGATTTATGATGCCACTGGACAGTTACAAGGCGTTGTGGGTGTTGATTGCCTATTCTCAAAACTAGGGGTCTTACTGAGGCAGACTGAAGTTGGGCAAGCAGGTGTCATTTTTATTGTCGAGCGATCGGGCAACTTGATTGCGACCTCAACTGAGCAACCCCCGGTTGACCAACAACAGTCGCGCATCCCAGCGACTCAGTTTCGTCATCCTCTGATTCAGCAAGCAACGCAGGCACTACAATCTCACTCCGGAAGTTTACCCGCCATCACCCAAGCTCAGCGACTCAAGTTTACACAACAAAAAAATTCTTACTTTCTACAGGCTGTCCCCTTTACCAGCGAAATGGGACTTAATTGGCTCGTGGTTGTGGTCGTGCCAGAGTCAGACTTTATGGCACCCATCTACAAAAATACCGCGACCACGTTGGGGCTGTGTCTAGCCGGGTTGGGGTTAGCGATCGGGGCAGGAATCGCGACTGCGGCTTGGATCACGCGACCTATCATCAGAATCAGTGCAGCCAGCCGACAACTCCCTACAGGCAAGCCAGAATTACCAATTCGGGATTCCTCCATTCAAGAAGTCAAGAGCTTAATCGATGGCTTTCAATGGATGAGTCAGCAGGTGTATGCAGCCCAACAACAGTTGCAAGAATATGCGCGATCGCTCGAAGCACAGGTAATTGAACGCACGCACGCTCTGGAACACAAAGTTCACGAATATCAGCAAGCCAAAGCGGCCTTGCAAGCCGGGAAAAAAGCACTCAACCTGATTGTGGAAGGTACCGCCGCTCAGACAGGAGACGAGTTTTTTCGAGTGTGTGTGTATTACCTGGCAAAAGTTTTGCAAGTTCAATACGCAATCCTGTCAGAGTTTGCGAATTCAGACAAGACACGGGTTCGCTCCATCGCATATTGGGTTGGGGCAGATTGGGGCGAGCCGATCGAGTACTCCATTGCCGATACCCCTTGCGAAAGCGTGCTGACTGGGCAGACCTGCTACTACCCCAATAATGTTCAAACGCATTTTGCGGGCGATCGCGAGTTAATTGAGATGGGCATTGTGAGTTACCTGGGCATTCCTCTGGCTAACGCTAGTGGTCAAGTATTAGGTCACTTAGCCGTACTCGACGTGAAGCCGATGAGTACCGATCCAGACCGGGAACTCATTCTCAAAATCTTTGCGGCACGAGCAGGTGCAGAACTGGAGCGAAAACATACTGAAGCCGCCATTTGTGCTCGTGCTGAACAAGATCAGTTGTTAAGTCGAATTTCGCGTAAATTTGTGAATGAGGATGTGGAAACCGCGATCGCCTATACCTTACAGAAGCTAGCAGAATTATCCCGCAGCGATCATTGTTATATTCACAAGTACAACCATGAGTTGTCAGAATGGAGTACGACTCACGAATGGCACGCTGACGGTATCAATTCACTCAAACCATCATTTCAGCGAGTTCCCATCCAACAATTCTCCTGGGCATGGCATCAGGTTCTCAATCAACAAATTGTTCAGGTTGCATCTATTGATGACCTTCCACTAGAGGCTGCCTCCGAACGAGCGGTATTAGCCCAATTAGGCATTCAGGCGTTTTTATTGAGTCCTATTATTTACAACAATCAAGTTTATGGGTTGATTGGTCTGAATCAGATTTTTTCCAGGCATCCCTGGAACCCAGAACATTTCCGCCTCATGCAAGTTGTTGGCGAGCTAATTACCATCGCTCAAATTCATGAACAAAGCCAAGTCGCCCTACAAGAGCGAGAAGCGATGCTACGGTCGATTGGTGACAACTTGCACAATGGGGCAGTATACCAGCAGGTTCGTGGAGCTGATGGGCGCGATCGCTATACCTACATCAGCGCAGGCATTGAGCAAATCTGTGAACTTAAACGCACCGACATTCTAGCAGATGCAACGTTGCTTCAAAACCAAATTCTAGAAGCCGATCTACCTGGGGCGATCGCTGCAACAAATGCCTCAATGCGAGACTTATCGACGTTTAACTTGCAATTTCGACAGCGTACCCCCAGTGGCCAGGTTAAATGGATTCATTGCCGCTCGACCCCTCATCGTCTCAGCACAGGAGAAATTGCCTGGTCTGGCATTGTACTCGACATCACCGATCTCAAAATGGTAGAAGAGGCTCTAAGAGCCAGTGAGAAGCAGTATCGAGACTTAATTCAAACCGCTAACAGCATTATTTTGCGGTGGGATACCACTGGCCGCATCACCTTTTTAAACCAATATGGGCAAGACTTTTTTGGCTATCAGGAACATGAGATTTTAGGCCGTCATGTGATTGGCACTATTGTCTCAGAGCGAGACATCACTGGGCGAGATCTGCAGTCGCTGATGGCTGATATTTGTCGGAACCCGGATGCCTATCAGAATAATGAAAATGAAAACATCCGGAGTGATGGCAAAAAGGTCTGGGTTAAGTGGAGTAACAAAGCCGTTTTAGACAAACAAGGACAATTAGTTGAAGTCTTATCGATTGGGCTGGATATTACAGATCGAAAGCAAGTTGAAGAAGCCCTACGCGAGAGTGAAATTAAGTTTCGCAGCATCATTGAGAATGCAAATGATATTATCTATATCCTTAAACCAGATGGAACATTTGCGTATATCTCGCCCAGTCTAACTAGCACATTGGCATACGAACCAGACTCTATTATCGATACTCATTTTGCACCAATTATCCATCCTGACTATCTGCCAATGTGTACTCAGGCTTTTCAACAATTGGTTGAAACGAAACAAACGATCTGGGGGTTAGAATACCTGACCAAACACAAAAGCGATGGTTGGCGATGGTTGATTTCAAATATTTCTGCTGTGCAAGATGATAGTGGCAATGTTCTTTACTGTGTCGGCATTGCACGAGATGTAACCCAACGAAAACTCATTGAAGAGGAGCTACGACAGGCAAAAGAAGCCGCAGATGCAGCCAGTCGAGCAAAGAGCGAATTTTTAGCGAATATGAGTCATGAGCTAAGGTCACCCTTAAATGTCATCCTTGGTTTTTCTCAACTTCTACAACGAGACCAAACACTCAGTGCTGACCAGCGAGATAATGTTGACATTATTATTCGTAGCGGTGAACATTTGCTGACCTTGATTAATAACGTCCTTGATCTCTCTAAAATTGAAGCAGGCCACATCAGTCTGAATGAGACGAGTTTTGATCTCTATCAATTTTTGAATGATCTAGAAAAGATGTTTCGGATTCGGGCACAAGAAAAGAAGTTACAACTTGTGTGCGATCGCGCTCTAGATATACCTCAATACATTTGCGCTGACTCGATCAAACTGCGTCAAGTGCTGATTAATCTCCTAGGTAATGCTATCAAATTCACTGAACGAGGGGTTGTCACTTTACGGGTCACAACTGAGGTTCAGCATCCAGCACTGACACCTACGCCAACTTCGGAGGTGCTGACTCAAAACTTAATTAGGGCTTGCTGAAAAAGTATTTTACAAGTTTTGGGAAGACCAACAGCTAAACCCTGAGACTTTTAGAACTCAAGCAACAGCCATAACAAATTGAGAATTTTGCCAGTACCACTGCGATCGGTGGCACTGAAACAA
>DVDV01000343.1 GCA_015296075.1 Leptolyngbyaceae cyanobacterium M33_DOE_097
TGGCGATTCAAAATATTGCCCAAAAGTGGACGATGCCGATTTCCAATTGGAAACCTGCCCTCAACCGTTTCGCCATTGAGTTTGGCGATCGCTTTCCAACTTGAATTTTTACCTTTGACACAATCTATTTGACATACCCAACAATCAGGTTTTCTCAGATCGCCTTGTGATCATTTCTCTTGGAGATTTTGCATCTTTTTCCACTCTCTCATCTTCTTTGCATGACATATGGGCACATAGACCTGGGATGACTACTCATGAGACACGTAATACATACTTCTCAGAAGAAGCTTTTGAAACCTTTCCCTTCCCCACACCCGATCCCTTAGACCTCAGCACCCAATTCCCAACCCTCAACACGATCGGCGAAACCTACTATACTCATCGTCAGGCAGTCATGCGCGATCGGCAGGAAGGACTCACCAAAACCTACAACCGCTTCCATGATGCCAATGAGAAAGCGAGTGATATTCAGAAGTTGCGATCATTACATATTGAGATGGATCAGGCAGTAGCGGCTGCCTACGGTTGGCAAGACCTCGACTTAGGGCACGGTTTTCATAAGACTAAACAGGGCAGCCGTTACACCATCAGCGAAACCGCAAGACGGGAAGTGCTCGATCGGCTGTTGGAGTTAAACCATCAGCGCTACGCCGAAGAAGTCGCCCAGGGCTTGCATGATAAAGGCAAAAAGAAGAAGAGTAAAACCAGTAAAACAAAGGAGTCAAAAACCGTAGACAAGATTAAGCAGGGAGAACTGTTTTAGGCTTTGCATAAGACTTTAGAAACCAAATAACTTTGTAATCAAAGGCAATAGCTTGTTAGTTTCTTCTAAAAACTTTGTAGCCGTAGGCAACTCTTCCCGAATCCCTTTCAACATCCTAACTGCGCCCTTAGCGACCTTCTGCATTGCCCCTTCTTTTGGACTTTGACCAGCTTCCGCTAACAGTTTTACCTGTTCTAAAGCTGACTCTTTCTCATCTAGAGGCAAGGCAGGTTCAGTTTCAATCACTGCTTGTAACTGAGTCAGCAGGTCTACAAGTTGAGCAGATTCAGGAACAGAAGTTTCTTTCAACTGGTTGATTGTTTGGGTTACAGCACCATTGATTGTTCCTAAGTTGAGCAATCCTTGATTATTAATGTCTCCGGATTGAATATTTACTGACCGATCTTCCATATAATCTCCATAAACATGAACATTAATTGTCTTTTGTTCTTCATCCCCAAAATCGATTAATAGGATGCTTAAATGAGTCTCTATATGTCGATAGAAGGGAAATACAACTACTTTATTAAAAGTATCTATCTGTTGCTGAAAACTCTTTCCGTATGCACCTCCAAATTCAACAGTAAACAGCATGTATGCCTCAAAGTTTTCTGCACCATACTTTAGTAATTGGTAGGTAAATGAAATCTCTTCTAACTTATCCTCAGGAATTTCATAGCGATCGCAAACAGAGCTTGAATATCGAATAATTGAAGGAATATCGTAATCCTTTACCTGATGTGTGACTATAAAGTCATAAATAATAGGGTTTCTTTCGATGAATGTTAGAAATCTCTTTAAATCATTTATTCCTGAGTCGTATTTGACATGAAATAAACGATTTACAACCCCTCTAAACTCTAAGGAAAGCTTCTTGATTTCGCTTTTAGTAATTTGATAGTCCATTCTATTGAACTCCGCAGAAAGGGCAGTAAATACCTGCAATAGCTGCTGAGGATCTTACTTTCACCTGTGTCGCACAACAACTTGGCTCTAAAGTTTCCATCTCCTCTCGTTCAAATAATACTTGTTCGTCCTCTTCTTCGATTTTCTTACCCGCCTTGAACGAAACATGCTTGCTATGTTTAAGGCTCTTTTCCAAATCCTTCATAAAGTCATTAAGGATGGATTTTGCATAATTTCCTGCAATGATGTGAGCTTGTTCAGTAATCTCGTCAGTGAGAAAAGTATTTGCCTCACCATAAAGACCGCAATACGCACAAAAAATACAAAGCAAATCCTCCCGTTGAAAGTCTTCTCCAGTTAATTTAAAGCGATCATTGCAAAATGGACATTGAAGGGTAACGAACCCATCATCATCGCAGGGAATGCTAATAGTGAAAGTTTGATCCGCCATTCATGTCATCTCGCTATTTAATTGCTATGAGCTTCATCGCGTTTTTAATCAAAAAACAAACTTTTGTACTATTATGTTAATCTTCACAGCACTAAAGTCAACACACAAATAAAGTCAATTTCTAGTTACAGATCTCCCAATTCCTCTCCAACCCGTTTTTCGACGAGCCGTAATGCGCTTATGCGCTCCCGTTACATTAAGTCGCATTGTAACGACCTCCTTAGTGACACCATAGTGTTCGACTGCTTGAGGTATTGTCATACCATTATCAACAATGTGCAGTGCTGCTTCCTCAGAAATTAAAAGAGCTGGTCCTAACCAGTTTGCTTCATCTTCAAGCTCCTTATTAAAATTGCGACAGCCATAATCACCAAATGGCTCCATCGGCGGATGCTGAAGAATTGCGTGGCTCAATTCATGGGAAATGTTTGATGCCTGCCGATTCTTTGAATGAGCATCATTGTGAACAATCATCCGTCGATAGCCTCGAAATACCGTTACTGCCGAAAAACACTGGCGATCGTGTTCCATCAGGTAATCGATGTGGTGAACGGCAATCTCAGCCTGCAACTGAGAAAGAGGAACAACTGGGACCTCCAGATGGGCTGCAAGTCTCCAGGGACAAAGTGGGTCATGTGCCCTCAACCCAAGTTCTGTCCGAAATTCTCTGGCATAGCTATTTGTCTCTTTCTTGAAGCCGCGACGTAATGGCATTTTACTGATCCTTACGAAGTTTTTCGTAAGCCGCTTTCACAACCGCTTCGATCGCAGCCGATCCTTCAGGCGTTAAATGTGGATCAGCCCGTAGGTAAGCCGTAATCGTGGCTAGGTTATCTGAAGGCTGGTCACTACGGTCATGATGCACAAAAGAATTGGCATCCAAACCCGACCAAACTAGCAACGCCGCCATACTATCTACGTCTGGTCGCCTCCCTTGTGCCATGCGAGTCAGTGTAGACGCGCTTACACCAGACTCTTCAGCCACCTGCTTCCAGTTCAACCGCTTCGACTGCCGCTGGCTATCCAACGCGGCATAGAAAGCTTCAACGTCGAATTGACCCTTTGGCATCTACCCTCCAATTGCTCTCTTGCAATTCTAAATCATTTGTGCAATATAATGGGGACAATTGCACCCTTGCAATCAAAAATCTATCTAGCAATCAGGAGATTGTACTATGGTTACATCCAGAGGGTATCGAATTCAAATTGATGAGAAGCCCTATATCGTGAATGATCCGGTGATTACCGGACTTCAGCTTCTAGATCTAGTCGGCAAGAGACCGGCTGACGAATACTTGATTTTTCAAGTGCTTCAGGGTGGTCAACTAGAAGAAATTCGGCTCGACGAAACTACCGATCTCCGTAAGCCAGAGCTGGAGCGATTTATTACCTTCGAGAGCGATCGCTCCTTCCGCCTAGTGATCGACGGTCGGCGATTTGAGTGGGGCAGACCCCTGATCAACGGGCTGGAGTTAAAAAAGTTGGCGGGTGTCGATCCCGCAACTTACGGCATCTGGCTCGAAGTTCGAGGTGCCGAAGATCGGGCGATCGCAGACAACGAATTAGTTGACCTGCAACAGCCAGGAGTCGAACGGTTCTTCACGGGTAAGAAAACCACCACCGAGGGCAATAGCTTTCTACCTGCGAAAGATCGGGAATACCTTGCGGGTCGAGGGCTGCAATGCGATGAAATCGTTGATGGCTCCAACAAAGGGGTGATCATTCGAGGCTTTCCTCTGCCCTCTGGGCGCTTTGATGCTGGGCAAGCCGATCTTCTGCTTCTCTTGCCGTTTGGTTATCTGAGATCTTGCAGCATTCTCAATAAGCCGATTCTAAGCGAGGTTTGAGGTCAATATCGAACCCAAAATGAGCCGCAATATCAGCGTGAGATTGGATGCGTTTGAGTAACTGAAACCAGATAATCGAAGGGAA
>DVDV01000345.1 GCA_015296075.1 Leptolyngbyaceae cyanobacterium M33_DOE_097
AGGACGCAGCTTCTGGCGCGATCGCCCTTCCCAATAACAAGATTTTCGTCAGTGCTGGTTCCATTGCCAATACCAATTCCGAAGCTGAACTGGCATCCCTCATTGGACGCCAAATGGGGCATGCTGTTCTCTCTCACCCCAACAAAATAGCCCAACGAGGAAATATCACCAGCACCCTTACTCGTCTGCTTCCTGCCATTGGCGGTTTGGTCAGCCCCAAAGTTCGAGAATTTAACAACAGCACCACCGGAACTCTGGTTTCTGGACTAATTGGCAACCTGAGCAATGGACTGCTGAAACCAAACTACACCTCCCAGATGGTTAACGATGCCACCAAAGCTGGCTCTAAACTGGTGGAGGCAGCGGGGTATGGGTCAGGCAGTTTGCTGAATATCAGTACTGGCAGCGATCGCCACGCTCAAGTGAAAGCCAAAGTACAGCAACTACTGGGCACCGCTCAACCCTGGTGGAGCTTGGGAAGATAGAAGTCGAGGGTACAGGGTGTAGGGTATCGGAAGTGGATAAGTAGACGAGTGGGTGAGTGGATGAGTAAGAAATTCCATGTAACCCACCTACCCATCTACCCACCTAGCCTCCCATCCCCACACCTCATCACCCCATCACTCTTCTGCCTCCTTCTTCCCCTAAAACTCCGGTTCATCGCTCAACGTTTCTATGAGCAGATCCATCTGCCGTTGACGCTGTGCTAAGAAAGTTTCGCACTGGCGGAGTTTTTCAACAGCCGCAGAAAATTGAGCAAATACTTCAGCTAAATCTAAGTTGCCTGCTTCAATCTGCGCGATCGCGGCTTCAATCTCTTCAACGGTTGCTTCGTAGCTCCATGTAGCTTCGTCCAGTCCTGGCGTTGAACTAGAACTTTTGGCATCTGATTGAGAAGAGGAATGGACTCGCGTAGAGTCTGCTAAATCGTTGTAATTGCTCAACCCATTAGCCAATCGGTCTGCTGAGAGGTAAGGGCACGGGAAATGGCATCAAAGGCAGAGATGCCCTGACGCTTTGCAGTGTTGACCAGTGAACGAACTTGAGCGAATAACTCCGCCCCCCAGTCTGAACGGAACCCGTTGGTCACCTTGCGAAAGATCACACTCCAGCGCAACGCCTGCTCACTGGCATTATTGGTCGGTGGGATTGTCTCATCGGTCAGAAACAGCAACAGATGAGCGCGAATCTTCTGATAGCGTTTGAGCAACCTTTGTCCCTCGATCGATTTCGGTTTCAAGTTCAAAATCTCCCGCAGAGAGCCGCGCAATCGAGCACAATACTGCTCAACGGTCGAGGTCGCCAGGGTGTGCCGTCGTCGCTGCAGAGCAATGGCTTTGAGGAAAAGACGTTTCATCCGAGGTGCAAACAACGCATCGCCTGCATCAATGGCATACTGACAATCGCGCAGTTGATGCGCCAGACACACTTGCCAATCGTGTGCTGGATGGGCTGCCTGAGCGCTAAATAAATCAGACACCCAAATTTGCGGTTGATGCCCGGCCATCACCGTATCGATGACCGTTTTGCCCCGACTGGGACGAATCAGGTGCAAACAGACCTGGTTGTTCTGAAACACCCATTCCCACTGGGTTTTTCCATTCACCCGTGCCCCGGTCTCATCACTGCCAACCAGACGAGCACGGCGTAAGCGTTCCACAATCTGAGTCACAGGGGTTTCGAGTTGAACCTGCACCCGTTGCAGGAGATTAGC
The DNA here is from genome assembly GCA_015296075.1 of Leptolyngbyaceae cyanobacterium M33_DOE_097. Taxonomy (GTDB): domain Bacteria; phylum Cyanobacteriota; class Cyanobacteriia; order Leptolyngbyales; family Leptolyngbyaceae; genus DSRU01. Next base: position 1,715 of record DVDV01000345.1, read on the forward strand.
AATCGCTCCTTCCGATAGCTTTAGACCGTAAAGCTCCCACATCAACTGGCTCAACCGTTGATAGCTGATGGCATGACTGTAGCGCAGATAGGTGACTAGACTCGCGACACTCGCGCCAAAGGGAGACCCTGGCTCCAAACCGACTGGAACAGGAGCCTCATACGTCTTTTGGCAACATCCACACATCCCGCCATAGCGTTCGACTCGTGTAATGTGAGGGGTGACCTGGGGTAGTTCAATGCGCTCGTAAATCCCGCTCAACCGCTGCGTCGATGGGTCCACTTCAACTCCACAGTGAGGACAACGCTTGGCTTGGGCAACCACGACTTGATCCGGTTGTTGGCTCAATTCTCGCCCACCGTGATGGTGGCTCCCTGCTTCCTGACAATCGGACGGAGGAGGGGACTGAGCACTGCTCTGATTGGGCTTGAAGCCTTTAGAAGGTGGCAAACTCGAATTGCGCGAGGTCTTCTTCACTCGCTTTTGCTTCAGCTTTTCGACTTCTGCCCTCAGATGTTCCAGCTCTTGCCACAGCCCAACAATCAGGGCATCCTTCTCCGCGTGGCTGAGTCCATCTAGAGGGGGCAGTTCTGTCATGCCAAAAGCTTACCATCCTCTCCTTTAGACTTCATCAAGTCAACCCAGTTGAGCAATTACTAAATTTTTATACGAAAAGTTTCTTGACATTCTCACATCGCGATCGCCCTCCAAACCAAGTTTGAAAGGTTTCCGATTTCAATCATCAAGTGCAAGGGCATTATTAACGTCAATACCCTTGCACCAGACTGCACTAACGGGATGAAATCCGTTCTCGAACGCTGGGAGTCAGGGCTTTACCACTCTCTACATCAAACCAATGGACTTGTTCAGGCGGCAGTGCCAATGTAAGAATTTGGTTTTGCCAATTGTTGTGGGGAGGTAGCAACGCTCGTAATATTACAGGTTGTTCATCACGAGAACTTTGAACTCGCAAACTTACAAGGTTGTGCATTCCTAAGTTTTCCACTAAAAAAACT
>DVDV01000119.1 GCA_015296075.1 Leptolyngbyaceae cyanobacterium M33_DOE_097
CTGGGTAACACCGAACGGGGAATTCGGCGAGACCAACGGCGACGGATGCTGGCGATCGCGGCGGCCTTAGAGCAAGTGGAGCGGCAACGAGGAGCGATCGCCCCGCGTGAGCGAGTGGTTGATCAAATCCTGGCGCAGTAAACAGACAAAAGTGATTTTGAGAATCATTTTCATTCAGCTTCAGCGTATCCTAGAAAAAGTTTGCGTTGCAGATGAGAAACCGTCATGTTTGAGTGGCTCACCGACCCATTGGGCTATGAGTTTATGCGAAATGCGATCGCCGTTGGCGTGCTGGTTGGCATCCTTTGCCCGGTGGTTGGCAGCTATCTGATTGTGCAACGCATGGCACTGCTAGGCGATGTGATTGCCCATTGCGTCTTACCAGGTCTATCGCTCTCCTACTTTTTGGGAATTGATATTTTGATCGGCGCGTTTAGCTCTGGCATTTTTGGTTCGCTCGTGGTTGCCTGGATCCGATCGCAGTCTCGCATCAAAGTAGATGCCGCAATGGCACTCATTTTCTCCAGCTTTTTTGCAACGGGCGTCACGTTGATTACGCTGCTCAAAAACAAGTTGGATCTAGATAGCTTTTTGTTTGGCGATATTTTGGGCGTATCGGGACAGGACATTCAACGCACGTTAATCATTGCGGTGTTGATTTTAGTGCTGGTGCGCCTCTTTTACAAAGAGTTGCTGTTCTATACCTTTGATAAGGTGGGGGCGCAGGCGATGGGGTTGCCTGTCAATGCGATCTACTACGGCTTTATGGCAGCTATTACCTTAACGATTATTGCCAGTATGCAAGCGGTTGGGGTGATTTTGGTGATAGCGATGCTAGTTGGTCCGGCGCTTTCGGCCTATCTCCTGGTGAAAGAATTGCACCAGATGATGATGTTAGGTGCAGTGTTTGGGGTATTGGTCAGTCTTGCAGGAATTTACCTGAGTTTCTATCAAAATTTGCCTTCCGGCCCTGCAATCGTCCTGGTTTCTTCGAGCTTATTTCTGCTTTGCCTGTTCTTTAGCCCCAGCCAGGGCATTTTACCGCGTTCCCTGAGACAGAACAAAGCGGAGTAAGTACGTTAGCAGAAGAAGAAATCTTCGATCGCGGCAGTCGTCGTCATACTGTGCAGACTTGTACCGTAGGCGCGTTCTAAGTTTTGCGGTGTCATCACTTGTGTCGGTGAGCCATCGGCAATCAAGCACTGATTTAGCAGCAGGAGGCGATCAAGCTGATTGAGCGACTGGCCCCACTCGTGGCTGCTGATTAATAGGATCTTGCCCTGCGATCGCAACTCGCGAAAGATGTCGAACAAAACCGACTCAGTTGTGGCATCAACGCCTGTAAATGGCTCATCGAGCAAAAACACTTCAGCGTCTTGGGCTAGTGCGCGGGCCAAAAAAACGCGCTGTTGCTGCCCCCCCGACAAATCACCGATGCGACGATGCCTTAAATCGCTCATACCTACCCGCGCCAGGGCTTGAGCTGCAACCTCACGCGCATTGCGACTGGGCGATCGCAACCAACCTAACTGGCGCGTGCGACCCATCAACACGACATTCCAGACGGTGATCGGGTAATCCCAATCAATTTGCGATCGCTGCGGTACGTAGGCAACTTTTTCGAGCTGCCGATGCAGCGGACAGGTGCAATAACGCACCACCCCACTTGTTTTAGGAATCAACCCCAGCATGGCTTTGAGCATGGTACTTTTACCAGCGCCATTTGGCCCGACAACCCCCACCATTTGCCCCGGTCTCACCGCAAAGCTCACATCTTGTAAGCCTTTTACACCGTGGTAGTTGACTGCTAAGGAATGAACTTCCAACATAAAAATAGGTTTGAGAATGATTATCATTCATGGCAAGAACGATTATCATAATAACGCTAGATCACGTCCAAAGAGGATAATTCACATGCACCTCGATCGCTCCTTCCCCCTCTGGAAAGTCGCGAGTATTGCCTTTCTCGCTGGAGTTGCCGCTAGTTGCAGCGCCTCAAATGTTAACAATGCTAACTCTGCGACGGGCACAAACGCGGCGACAGTTGCAGCCAATGCCCCAAAAGTAGTTGCGACTACGAGTGTCATTTGTGATCTGACGCGCCAAATTGCGGCTGAGACAATTGCCCTGCAATGCTTGGGTACACCAGGCCAAGACCCCCACGTTTACAAACCAACACCAGAGGATCGACGGGCGATCGAATCGGCTAATTTAATCCTTTACGGGGGCTACCAGTTTGAGCCAAGTCTAATTCAACTGGTCAAGTCAACCTCCAATAATGCGCCTAAAGTGGCGGTTCATGAAGTCGCGGTGCCAAAGCCTTTAGTCGCCGAGGGGCACTCTCACAGTCACGCTGAGGATGACCATGACCATGACCATGCCGAGGAAAAGCAAAGCGGTAAAGCCAAAGCCCCAGAAGCTGACCCGCATGTCTGGCATGACGCTAACAATGGCGCAAAGATGGCAGAGGCGATCGCCACACGCTTAAAGCAAGTCGCCCCTGAAAACGCTGAAACCTACGAGCAAAACTTGCAGACGGTGAAACAACGCCTGCAGCAATTGGATGCCTGGATCAAAGCCCAGGTTGCGACAATTCCAGCGGGGCAGCGAAAACTGGTCACGACTCACGAAGCGTTGAGCTACTACGCTAATGCGTATGGAATTCCGGTAGAGGGTGCGCTGCAAGGTGTCACAACTGAAGAAAAACCAACAGCGGCTCGCTTACGAGAGCTAGTTGATGAACTGAGAGCGGCAAAAGTCCCTACCATTTTTGCAGAGCAAACAGTCAACCCTCGTCTGATTGAAACGGTGGCGAAAGAGGCGAAAGTTCAGGTTTCTCCGCGGCGGCTCTTTGCGGATGGGCTAGGTGAGCCAGGTTCAGGCGCAGAAACCTATGAAAGTATGTTAATTGCCAACACGCAAGCAATTACAGAGGGCTTAGGGGGAAAGTTCAGTCCTTTTCAACCAAAATAATTCAGCTTCGCTAGGGTAGAGAGGTCGTGTTGTAACTAAGCACCAGTTGACACTCCCCATCTTAAAGAAGATGGGGATTCTTAAGAGATTTTCATTCTTAAAGGCTGAGCCAAAACAGCCACTACCCACTCCGAGTTAAACCCATCGTGGCTACTTTTCTTACCAATATTGGCTGCCCCATTACAA
>DVDV01000195.1 GCA_015296075.1 Leptolyngbyaceae cyanobacterium M33_DOE_097
GTTATGTGATTTGCTATACAAAAAAATCACCTGGTCAGGTGAGAGGAGTGGATGAAGCCCTGTACCCCTTATCAGTCGTACTCTAGAGCATGTGTAGAGCATAAGCTGATCGGGGAGATGAATGGGGGCATTCACTCCCTTTTTTTTGCGAAATTTACAATCCCAAAGAATCACCTGGTCAGGTGAGAGGAGTGGATGAAGCCCTGCATCCTGCTTCAGACGTATTCTAAAGCATGTGTAGAGCATAAGCTGATCGGGGAGATGAATGGGGGCATTCACTCCCTATTTTTTTTTAGGCAACGCTAGCCGACATTAGTTCATCACTCATTTCAAAATTAGCAGTGACAGTCTGCACATCATCTAAGTCTTCGAGGGCGTCCATTAGCTTGAGCAGCGATCGCGCCTGGTCGCTATCACTCACTTCTACCGTATTGTTGGGGATCCACCGAAGCTCCATTTGAGAAATTGGGTAACCGCGCTCTTTCAACGTGTTACTGAGGGTTTCAAGGTTAGTTGGTTCTGTAAACGCTTCTGCAACAGGCCCCATTTCCGTTTCGTTTAATTCGTAAGTATCGGCACCACCCTCTAAAAAGGCTTCTAGCAGCTCGTCCTCGTCAATTGTGGTCGATGCTTCGGTTCTGCGCTTGCGCCCGGTATCGGGGATCGTTAGCAGCACCTCAACAAACCCCTTTTGATCAAACATCCAGCCTACGCAACCCGTTTCACCCAGGTTGCCGCCGTTTTTGCTGAATGCCACGCGTAAGTCAGCCGCGGTACGGTTACGGTTGTCGGTGAGGGCTTCGATCAACACAGCCACTCCACCCGGGCCATACCCCTCATAACGAATCGCTTCAAGACTATTTTCGTTGCCAAGCGTTCCTGCCCCTTTGGCGATCGCGCGTTCTATATTCTCGTTGGGAATCCCAGCGGCTTTAGCCTTTTCGACTGCCGTTCTGAGTTGAAAGTTACTCTCTGGATCCGGCAAACCACTTCGAGCAGCCACAATAATCTCTCGCGAGATTTTAGTAAAAATTGCTCCTTTTTTGGCATCCACTCGCGCTTTTTGGCGCTTAATATTCGCCCATTTACTATGTCCAGCCATACCTCAAATGCAAATCAAACTCGCATGTAACTACCTCAACCAATAGGATAGACAAAACTGGCAAACACGACGACAACCATTACATTGAGTCAATCAAAGTCCACGAGAAATAAGATCTGGCCCAAGAAAATCTAACGATTTATAAAAGGTTTGCGTATTTGAATTGTTTTTGCTTCCATCTAAGTAAATTTACGAGTAAGTTTGAATCACCGTTTCCTGTCAGCGTGATTCTGCTATGAAATTTTCCCATTCTCGTTGGTTTGCATCAGAAGGTGCGTTAATCGTTACCGTTCTCTCGTTTACCAGCCCTGTGAGTGGGCAAATTGTGCCCGACCAGACCTTGCCAACCAATTCCCAGGTCAACGCCCCTGGTTGCACCAACTGCGTCATTGAGGGTGGCACGCTACGCGGCAATAACCTGTTCCATAGCTTTCAGCAGTTCTCGATTCCCACGGGGGGCAGCGCCTTCTTCAACAACCCGGCAGCGATCGAGAATATTTTGACGCGCGTGACTGGTTCCTCGATCTCAAACATTGATGGGTTACTCAAAGCCAATGGAACCGCCAACTTTTTCTTGCTCAATCCTAACGGTGTGGTGTTTGGCCCCAATGCCCGTTTAGAACTGGGGGGTTCGTTCTTTGCCAGCACCGCCAATAGCTTTAAGTTCTCCGATGGCAGCGAATTTAGCGCGACCAATCCCCAAGCGCCCCCCCTGCTGAGCGTCAACATTACCCCTGGCTTGCAATACGGCAAACCCGTTGGCGATGTGCAAAATCAAGGCAATCTGCAAGTAAAAGCGGGGTCAAATTTGACCCTGTTTGGCAGCACCGTTCTCAACCAGGGTGGGCTGGTCGCTCCGGGTGGACGGGTGGAAGTGTTGGGCGATCGCGTGGCGTTGCTCGATACCGCTCGTGTGGATGTGTCGAGTCCATTTGGGGGCGGCACAGTCTTGATTGGGGGCGATTATCAAGGTAAAGGGGTTGTACCGAACGCGCAGCAAACGTTTGTAAGTCCAGGGGTGGCGATCGCGGCGGATGCAACCCAACAGGGCAAAGGCGGCACGATCATCGTCTGGGCCGACCAGACGACTCGGTTTTATGGCAGTGCCTCAGCGAAAGGGAGTGGCATCGGCGGCGATGGTGGCTTAGTAGAAGTCAGCGGTAAGCAAAACCTCGCGTTTCAGGGACAGGTAGACACGTCTGCTGTGTTTGGCAAAACCGGGACGCTGCTACTCGACCCGACGAACATTACAATTACCAACGCGGCTCCCGCAGCTCCTCCTCCCGCCGCAGGCGATAGTTTCTGGTTAGCTGGAGAAGATGTAGGGGATCAAGTCATCTCACCCGCTGCAATTTCGACTTTACTGACATCCAACTTCTTGTACTTAGAAGCCGAGAACGCAATTACGATCGCCTCTGATGTTGCTCTGAATAGCCCAAATAATTTCATCCTGCGTGCAGGCAATTCCATCACCAACACAAACAATGCCACCATTACGCAAACAGGTAGTGGCGGTATTTTCTTGCAAACAGCCGGAAGCCTCCTATCTGGAGGATCGTTTAATCCTGCTGGCGTGATTACGTTTACCGGGGGTGGGATCACCAGTAACTCTGCAGGCGGTCAAGGGGGACTAATTTCGATCTCGACTGGCACTCTGACGCTACAAGGGGGCGCGAGGCTCTCGGTTGATAGTGGCGGTACTGGAAACCCTGGTTCGATTGAAGTATTTGCAGCCAATGCGGTGAATTTAATTGGGCCTGGCTCTGGCATCTTTGCCAATGTGCAAAATGCGAATACAACACCGATCGCGATTACTGAAATCGGTGAAGCCGGACAAACGCTGGGTGATGCACAAAATGCAGCAGGGCAGACGATTACCACCATTTCAGGGAATGTTTCCAATACAAACGATGTAGACGTTTTTCAAATTACGTTATCGGGTAACCAGACGTTTTCGGCAACAACAGTTGGGGGAACAGCCTTTGATACTCAATTGTTCTTATTTGACAGTAGCGGCAGAGGTATCTATGCCGATGACCAAAGCGGCGGAGCCAATCAGGCGACCCTGCCCAGCAATAATCCGTTAACTCCCACTACAGCCGGAACCTACTACCTGGCAATTTCTGCCTGGGATAATGACCCTCAAAGTGTAGCAGGTCGAATCTTTGGAGCGGGTGATTTTTTAGTTGGGGCAACCGGAGAAGGTGCGAGTGCCCCACTCAATAGTTGGAATAATTCGGGCTTAGGGAGCAACGGAAATTACACCATTACCCTGACAGGGACAGGCGCAACAGCAACGGCCCAGGCGGGCAATATTTTAGTTCAAACACCTTACCTGCAAGTCGCAAATGGCGCAAGAATTTCATCGAGCACTTTGGGAAGTGCGACAGGCGGGAATGTCAGCATTCAGGCAGACCGAGTTGATCTGATCGGGGCTCAAAGTGGCATTTTGGCTGAAACGCAAGCCGCAGGCACCGCAGGCAACTTGACTTTCAACCCCTTTAACACACCGAATTTAGCTGTCAATTTTGCAAGTGGCGCAAGAATTTCTGCTGAAACATCGAACACTGGGCAGGGTGGCAATATTGCGATCGCGACGCCTCAAGGTGGTTCTGTAACTCTCAGCGGCCAAGGAAACCTATCGGTGGATACAACGGGTGAAGGAAACGGTGGACTACTCAGCATCAGCACTGCCCAACTGCGGGTTCAAGCGGGCACTCAAATTACAGCGAATACGCGAGGGGCTGGAGATGCGGGCATGATTGACATCACCGCTCAGAACGTCATTTTGACAGGGGCAAATACTCGCATCTCGGCTGACACGACCGATACGTTTTTGAATGGCAACCTCGCAGAAAATGGGGATGCGGGGCAATTGCTGGGTAATGCTCAAAGCTTCACGGGTCAAGTCGTCACGAGCATTTCAGGAGTTACTGATGGCACTAATGACGTTGATCTTTATCAAATCACCCTTGATGGGAGCCAACCTTTTTCGGCCAGCACCGTTGGCATTGTAGATACCCAACTTTTCTTGTTCAATTCGACAGGACAAGGAATCTACGCCGATGACCAGAGCGGTGCTAATAACCAAGCCGCTCTACCCGCCAACAACCTGGCACCCGGAAACTACTACCTGGCAGTGTCAGCCTGGAATAATGACCCTCAAAGTGCTGGAGGTAATATTTTTGCCCCCGGTGATTTAGTTGTTGAACCTACAGGTCCGGGTGGCGCTTCTCCCCTAACTGGGTGGAACAACTCTGGTCTTGGTAGCAGTGGCAGCTACACAATCAACTTGACAGGCGTTGGTGATCCGCAGGGAAATACGGTCATCCCAGGCGGTAACGGTGGAACAATCAACTTGCGGACGGATACATTGGCGATCGCTGATGGCGCAAAAATTTCATCTAACACAACGGGCAGTGGTCTCGGTGGTAGCGTCAATATTGAGGCCAATACCGTTAATCTTACGGGCAGCGACAGCCAAATTCTGGCTCAAACCTCCTCGACAGGCGACGCAGGTTTTCTTACGTTACAGGCACAACGCGGTAGCACCAACTTAAACGTGACGCTTGGCAGTGGTACCGAAATTTCAGCCTCAACTTCGGGTGCGGGGGCAGGAGGCGGTCTGCTCATCACAGCTCCAAACGAAGTCACCCTTCAAGGTCCAGGTTCCATTTCAGCCGATACAAGCTCATCAGGTATTGGTGGTTTTCTTTCCATTGATACCAGTATTTTGAATATTGCCAACGGTACTAAGATTTCAGCCGCCACTTCTGGTGCTGGACTGGGTGGGGACTTAGAAATCATTGCGCCAGAGGCTGTATCGATTAGTGGTCAGGCAATTCTCTCGGTTGAGACAACCAATGCTGGCGAGGGAGGTGATCTCCTCATCGCAACGGGTAACTTTCTTTTGCAACAAGGCTCTAGAATCTCGGCAGATACGCGTGGCAGTGGAGATGCAGGGTTTTTAACAATTGATGCAACTGGCTCTGCAGTCGTGAAAGGCAATTCTCAAATTAGTGGATCTGTTGGCAAAGGAGCAGCGGGAAATGGCAACTTAATTCAACTCACTGCCCAAAACTTAGAACTCAGTGATGGCGGACAGGTTCGAGCAGAGACAGAAGGATCTGGCAATGCTGGCACGATTGATGTGATTGTAGACAACGCAATCAGCATCATCGGAACCAACAGTGGCTTTTTTGCGACCACGCAAGACTATACGATTGACCCCAGCGGAGTGCCTGTGGCTGAGATAGGAGATGCCGGGCAATTGGCCGATGGAACAGCCCAAAACACAACGAATTTAGGAGCGGGGCAATTTGTCACCCAAATTACGGGAAATCTCAGCGATGGCAATGATGTGGACGTTTATCAGATTGCCTTAACTGGAAATCAGGCTTTTTCAGCCATCACGAGCAGCAGCACAGGGCTTGATTCACAACTCTTTCTATTTAATGCCAATGGCACAGGAGTTTATGGAGATGACCAGAGCGGCGGCGGCGGTAACCAAGCGGCTCTCCCGGCTGGTAACCCGCTCACCCCAACGGCTGCTGGAACTTATTATCTGGCCATCTCTGGCTGGAATGTTGACCCTTCCAGTGCAGGTGGTGCCATCTTTGAACCGGGTGATTATTTAGTTGGGCCAAATGGGCCAGGAGGGGGCACTCAACCCTTAAGCCGCTGGGAAGGCCCGGTCAACACTTCAGGTGGCAGCTATACCATTGACCTAACGGGTATTTTAGGTGCGCCTGCTCCCCAAAGAGGTGGTGAAGGCGGAGGTATTCAGATCCAAGCTAAATCTGTGACTGTTAATCAGGGAAGCATCTCCGCAACTACTTCTGGGCAAGGGAATGCTGGGGATGTCACCTTGAACGTGAATGCCTTGACCCTAACTGGAAGCAATGACTCAGGTGCCCGTGTTTTAACCAGTTCAACTGGTTCTGGAAACGCAGGAGATATTACTGTTAAGGCTACCCAAGCAGTTACGCTGGACAACCTATCCGGGCTGCGGGCGCAAGCAACCGGAACGGGTAATGCAGGCGACATTTCCATTACCACGCCTCTCCTGACATTGGACAACTCTGATATCACCGTTAGCAGTGTCGGGGTGCGCGCAGCCGGGAAACTTGATATTCAAGCAGGGCAGGTTGAGTTAAACAACCAATCGAAGCTCACCGCTACAACAGTCGGTGGTATTGGTCAGGGCATTAATTTGACGGGTTTAAACTCGCTTAATGTCAACAATAGCCTCATTTCAGCTTCAACGGTGAACGGTCAAGCAGGTGGGGTCGTGGTTGAAGCGACAGGAGGTTCGGTAACATTGAGTGGTTTACTCAGTGATGGTAGCCCTGGGGGAATTGCGATCGCGGCAACGGGGTCGGGTGATGCTGGCGAACTCACCATTACCACCAGTCAACTCACCTTTGAAGATGGTGCGGGTGTGTCAGCAAACAACCAATCCAGCCTGGTTAGTAGTCAAATTAACCTCAACAGCTTGGATACCTTCATTATTCGCAACACCCGCCTGACTGCCTCTACGCAAGATGGCGAAGCCGGAAACTTTCAAGTTAATGCCAAAAATTCAGTCTTTATCTCAGGCACTGCACCGAATGGTCAACCTGCCGGTATTTTTGTCGAAGCAACGGGCGCTGGCGAAGCGGGTTCACTTGCAATCAACACAAGCCAACTCACAGTGCAACAAGGGGGGCAAGTTTCAGTCAGCAATACAGGCACAGGCATTGGTGGCGACCTAACCATAGATGCCAATGCGATTACGCTTAACAACGGTAAACTCACCGCTCAAACAATATCTGGTACGGGAGGCGACATCACACTCGGCTCAGCACAAAAGCCCCTGCAAACCCTGCAACTGTCAAATGGTAGTCAGGTTTCCGCTTCAACCGCCACTGGCACCCAGGGTGGTAGCGTTTCCGTGTTTGCGGCAAACTTTGTGTCGTTGAGTGGTAACAGCGCGATCGCGGCTGCAGCGACAGCAGGCGGTAATGCCGGAGATCTATTTATCCAAGCTCCTCAACTCAACTTAAACAACTCCAGGGCTTCGGTTAGCAGTACTGGTAATGGGCAAGCAGGTGAAATTGATGTGAAGGCCCAAAGTATCAACCTAGAAAATGGTAGTCGCTTAGCAGCAACTACCGAAAATGGCTTGGGTGGCAACATTACCTTCGATGGTTTAGTGAATCTACAGTTAGATAATGGAACAATCACCGCTTCAACTGAAAGTGGTAAGGCAGGAAATGTCACTATTGCTGCGGCCAATGAAGTTCGGTTAGAAAACGGGTCAGCAATTTCAGTTGCGGCGACTGAGGGCGGCACTGCTGGCACCCTCGGTATTATCACCCAACGATTCCGCGTTGAAGATTCACAAGTCAGCGTCAGTAGCCGCACCGGAATCGCGGGGGACTTAAACGTCGAAGCCGGGACGGTTTATCTCTATCAAGGACAATTAACAGCCCTCAACGGTCAAGGCAGTGGCGGCAACATTAATCTCGATGTCGATGGGTTAGCTATCCAATTGAGAGCCGAAAGCTTGATTTCAGCCGAAGCGTTTGGCACTGCGAATGGTAGCAATATCAGTGTTCTAGTGCCAAACGGTTATCTCATTGCCTTTCCCTTTGAAAACAGCGATATTACGGCGGATGCTCAGGCAGGCAGTGGGGGCACGGTGCGAGTTGATGCATTAGCGTTATTTGGCATCGAGTTTCGTCCCGCCCGCACACCCCTAAGCGACATCACCGCAAACTCTCAAACAGGGGCAGACGGCTCAGTTGAGGTGAACACATTGGGCATTGACCCGACCCGTGGCTTAGTCCCTCTCGCTACCGACCTATCAGACCCAACAAACCAGGTATCACAGGCATGTTCGGCCCAGCGGCAGACTGATAATCGCTTTGTTGTGACGGGTCGGGGAGGTCTGCCAGCCAGCCCTGAAGATGGTTTGACTGGGTTACAACCCCAAGTTGAGCTTTTAGCTCCTCTGCAAGGTGGCACCAACCAGACAGCTAGCCCTCAAAGTAATCAAAAGCCCCAGGCTGAGACCCAAATTGTCGAAGCTCAGGGCTGGGTACGCAACGCTGACGGTTCGATCGCCCTAATTGCACAATCTGCTAACACCTCACAGGGGCAGTGGCAACCAAACGCGGAATGCCAAATTCCAATCGGTGATCAGGGTCTAGATCAACAAAACCACGCTGGACGTTAAGGCTTTTATGCAGTTATTTAATGGTGGAATTAAGTACTCATAAATAGTAGGAAATAAAGGTAATTCGACTTAGTTAATTAACTGTAATAAGCCTAATAAAAGATAAGAGGATTCAATTAATTTCTAAATTGAATCCTTTATTTGTCTCTAAACATATTCATCCACCAAAAACAAACTGAAGTCCTTTCTGCGGGGTGTACACAGGAGTAATTCAGCCTTGTATCAACATGCCAGATTTAGTCAAATAAGTACATTCAATAAGCGTTTAGTTCCATCTATATCAGGCGTTCAAATATTAATAAACTGATCGAATTGCTACATTTCTGGCCTTATTCTTCTGTGTAATTTTGGTAGGCATCAGTTGAGCATTCAATTTACTGAGCTTAGAAAGATGTCTTAATTCCGGAGAGTGGAAAGACGTGAGTATTCGGATTCTTGCAGCGCTGGTCGCTGCTTTTGGTTTATCAATGGGTCTCTTTGTTGGAGAAGCGATCGCTCAGACCCCCGATCCCATGGCGGCTGCCGCTGCCGCGCAGACATCTGCTGACACGGCATTTATGCTGATTTGTTCTGCCTTTGTCTTATTAATGACGCCTGGTTTGGCGTTTTTCTACGGCGGTTTTGTGCGATCGCTCAACGTTCTTAATACGCTGATGATGAGCTTTGTTCTCATGCTTGTTGTCGGCGTCACCTGGATTCTGTGGGGATACAGCCTGGCCTTTGCACCTGGCAACTCATTTATTGGTGGGTTGCAGTGGCTCTTTCTCAACGGGGTTGGGCTAGAAACCACTGACTATCTCAAAGGCTCGCTGCCTGAAGCGATTGTTTCTTATGCGCCAACGATTCCCCACCAGGCTTTCATGGTTTACCAGGGGATGTTTGCAGTCATCACCCCGGCTTTAATCTCAGGGGCCATTGTGGCGCGGATGAAGTTCAAGGCTTACTTTTGGTTCATCTTGCTGTGGTCTACCTTTATTTATACTCCACTGGCTCACATGGTGTGGGCCAAGGGCGGTTTGATGGGGCTTTACGGTGGTTTTGGGGCACTCGACTTTGCAGGTGGTACGGTCGTCCACATTAGCTCTGGGGTTTCGGCTCTGGTGGCGGCGATCATGCTGGGCAATCGCAAAAGTTATCCCAGTCATTTAACCGCGCCTCACAACGTCCCCTTCATCATGTTGGGGGCTGGTTTACTTTGGTTTGGTTGGTTTGGGTTTAATGCTGGCAGTGCCCTGGGTTCAGGTGGGTTAGCTACCGTTGCGTTTGTCGCGACCAATGCTGGCGCGGCGGGTGCTGGTCTTGTTTGGATTTTGATGGAATGGGTCTTGATGGGCAAGCCGACAGCAGTTGGCTTAGCAACAGGTGCGGTTGCAGGCTTAGTTGGTGTCACACCCGGTGCAGGTTTCGTGACGCCGATCGGTGCTCTCTTGATTGGTGGCATTACAGCCTTTTGTTGTTACTACGCGATTCGGATCAAAAACAAGCTGGGCATCGATGACGCACTCGATACCTTCCCTGTTCACGGAGTTGGTGGAACAGTGGGGGCGATTTTAACGGGTCTTTTTGCTACTACTGAAGTGAACTCTGCAGGTGCAAATGGGCTGCTGTTCGGCAATCCCAGCCAGCTATTGAAACAGTTGGCCGCCGTGGCGATCGCCTATGTGATTGCTGGCGTTGGCACTTTTGTATTGCTCAAAATTCTGCAAGCTGTGGTCGGGTTGCGCGTCTCACCAGATATTGAAGTTCAAGGGTTAGACCCAGCCGAGCATGATGAAATCGGCTACGGTGAACAGGGTTTATCAGAGTTAGCCCCCTCAGAATCAGATGTTGTTGTGTTAAGGGCGGAGTAAAAGTTGCTCGTGCAATAGGTTTTTGGAGACATTTGTTACACACAACATGCCCCAAAAGTAGGAGTTAGAATAACAAATTAACCCGTCTTCTGACTCCTATACCTATGGGCATCAGAAGCTCCTCAACATTTCTATGGTCTTTTCACTGTTGCACCAAAACTACATGCGATTTGATCGCAATTCTCTATCGCGTGATCTCTGGGTAATTATTGGGTTAGTTTCAACAATTATTGTGCTGGAGCTTGTCACGTCGGCTGACTACGTTTTTAGCTATCTCTACATTGGCCCTGTTCTACTTGCCAGTCTGCGTTTTGATCAACGCTTCTCCATTCGTCTAACGCTTCTTGTATCAGGTTTAACCCTCTTCAATCTGTGGATCCCGGGTAGCCACATCATCACACCACCGACGATCGCCAATCGCTTTATTGCTGTTTTCGCGTTGTTTGTCACGGCTCTTCTTGCCAACCGCAATCGTTTTTATGAAGGGGCACTTGCCCAACAACGAGCTAAATTGCAATTTCAAGAAAAGTTGGCAAGTTTGCAAGAAGATTTTGTTTCGACTCTGACACATGATTTGAAGACGCCGCTACTCGGTGCGATTGAAACACTTAAAGCATTTCAACAAGGACAGTTTGGTGATGTAACGACACTTCAGCAAAAGGTGCTAGCCACGATGTTGCGTAGCCATCAGTCAAGCCTGAAGCTGATCGCCACGATCCTAGACGTTTACCGCAACGATTCAGAAGGGATGCAGCTGGTGCGATCGCCAATTAACCTGATCGAGCTGACCGAGCAAGTCATTCAAACGCTCAATGATTTAGTCTCTAGTTATCAAGTGTCTGTGCAGCTCAACACGACTGCACTAAACACTCAGCAAGCCTGTGTAAATGGAGACGAGCTGCAGTTGCAACGGGTTTTGTCAAATCTTTTAATTAATGCCATTTATCACTCGCCTCTGCACGGAACGATTGAGGTGATTTTAAAATCTCAGTCCCATTCTCACCCCCCTGAAGTCGTGATTCAATTGCTGGATGAAGGGCCAGGTATTCACTCAGAGGAGCTGCCGCAACTGTTTGAGCGCTTTTTTCAGGGGCATAGCGATCGCCAAGCGAAAGGATCAGGATTAGGACTATACTTGTCTCGACAGATTGTTGAAGCCCACGGCGGCAAAATTTGGGCCGAGAATCGAGAGATTCGGGGAGCCGTCTTTGGCTTCTGCCTGCCAGCTCTCACGTTATAGTCTCTGTTTATTTATGAATTCTCCTTCGCTCCGCATTTTGCTCGTCGAAGATGACGAACTCTTTCGGCTTGGGCTGCAAATGAAGTTGCAGCAAGAACCTGGCCTTGAAATTATCGCAGAAGCGGGAGATGGTGAAGCCGCAATTAGCCTGGTCAGTCAACACGAGTTAGATGTGGTGTTGCTCGATGTGGGGCTGCCTAGAATTGGCGGTGTAGAAGCCTGCCGTCAAATTAAGCAAAAGTGCCCTGAGCTGCCGATCTTGGTGCTTACTTCCCGCTCTGACCGAGCTTTAATTAACCAACTTATCGAAATCGGTGTTCAAGGTTATTGCCTCAAGGGTGTGGCCGCCGAGACGCTGGTTTTAGCGCTCCGTTCTGTCTCCGCTGGTGCATCCTGGTGGGATCAAACAGCCACAGCAGAAATTCAAGCCTTAGCTCATTCAAAAAGCAGCAACGAAAGTCCTTTAACGCCGCGTGAGCAAGAAATTTTGCGGCTGATTACGGCTGGCAAAACCACGCAAGAAATTGCCGAGACGTTTTATATCGCCCCTGGCACAGTCAGAGTCCACATTCATGCAATTTTACAAAAGCTAGACGTGCGCGATCGCACCCAAGCTGCCGTTTTAGCTTTGCAAAAAGGGCTGATTAGCTCCAAGCCACGGAACTAGCCTTGAGTGTGTTGACGCAGGTTTAAGCGTCGCTCAGCAAGCGAGACACTTTGATATGCATAAATGCCACTTCGGGGTCACGCTGCACGGCCTGGTAGTAGCGGGTTTCTTCTAGCTCTTGTTCGCCCTTGAGGTAAACCAGTTCCTTGGCTTGCTCTAGCAATTCTTTCGCCTGATCGAGGGTGACTGGCTCATCCTTTGAAGCAAGGCGATCGTCAACGTGAGCAATAAACTTTGACATGGGGCGCAACCAATCAAACCACTCATGCCCGATCACGAGCTGAAAGAACTCTCCCCGTGACTGAATCCGCCCGTGCGTGTATTCGTAAGACTGACGTTCGGCTTCTAGCAAAGCTTTGTGGAGCTGTAAAAAAGTGCCGCGCACTTCTTTAAGACGTTGTAACGTTGGCTGTAGCGAGCCATCAGGCGAAGACATGAGACACTATCCCAAAATTCACTTTTTTCATCTTGGCATACAGGCGAGCATTTCTGGGAAGGGGGCGATCGCTTCCTGCTTGGGTGGGCTTACCCTATCGCGCTCTATCTCAGGAGACGGAGTAAGCCTCTACTTCAACAGATACTAGAACTCGACCTCCTGCGGCGCACGCGGGAACGGAATCACATCACGGATATTTCCCATCCCGGTCATAAACTGCACCAATCGCTCAAACCCCAGACCAAAGCCCGCGTGGGGCACAGTACCATAACGACGCAGATCCAGATACCACCAGTAAGGCGCAGGATCGAGGCCCACTTCTTGGATGCGGCGCTCTAGCACATCGAGCCGTTCTTCCCGCTGGGAACCGCCAATGATCTCGCCAATCTTGGGAGCCAAAATATCCATCGCGGACACTGTCTTCTCATCGTCATTGAGTCGCATGTAGAAGGCTTTGATCTTGGCGGGGTAATCGGTCACGATAGTGGGCTTCTTAAACAATTCCTCCGCCAGATAGCGCTCGTGTTCTGACTGCAAATCTAACCCCCACTCAACCGGATACTCAAAGGTTCTGGTGGCTTTTTCTAAGAGGGCGATCGCCTCGGTGTAAGTGACGCGCGCAAACTCGTTGTTGATGATGTTGTCAGCCGTTGCCAGCACTGAGTCATCAATGCGCTGGTTAAAGAACTCCATGTCTTCGGGGCACTGCTCCAGCACAAACCGAAACACGTACTTAAGAAACGCCTCCGCGAGTTCCATATCGCCCAACAAGTCGCAAAAGGCCATCTCTGGCTCCACCATCCAAAACTCGGCCAGGTGGCGGGAAGTGTTTGAGTTTTCGGCTCGAAATGTCGGCCCAAAGGTGTAGACGTTGCTAAACGCCATCGCCATAATTTCGGCTTCAAGTTGCCCACTCACGGTCAGAAAAGCTTGCTTACCAAAAAAATCCTTGCCAAAATCGACGGCTTGCTTGTCCTCCGTCAGAGGTATTTTCTTGAGGTCAAACCCCGTCACCGTGAACATTTCACCTGCACCTTCGCAATCGCTGGCCCCAATAATCGGCGTGTGTACCCAGAGAAAGCCGCGCTCTTGAAAGAATTGGTGAATGGCGGTAGAGGCGGCATTGCGAACGCGAAACACGGCACCCAGCGTATTGGTGCGGGCGCGCAGGTGGGCGATGTCGCGCAAAAACTCGAAGGAGTGCCGTTTTTTCTGCAAAGGATAGGTTTCTGGGTCGGCTTCCCCAAACACTTCCAGGCTCTCGGCCTTTAGCTCGATCCGTTGCCCTTTTGCGGGTGACTCAACCAATGTTCCAGAGATGGCTACCGATGCGCCTGTGCTCAAGCGTTTAATGGTGTCTGCATAGCCCGGCACATCTTGATTAACGACAACTTGCAACCCAGCCATTGAGGAGCCATCGTTGACTTCAATAAAAGAAAACTCTTTTTGCTCACGTTTCGTGCGAACCCAGCCTTTAACCGTGATGGTTTCGTCGGGTTGCCCATGTCGGAGCACATCAAGAATGCGGCGAGTACTTGCCATAGGAATATCAGTATCTAGCGTCGTGAAGGTCAATAATGCTGAATTTGAGTTTAGCAAGGACTTTGCTGCTCAGGGATCGATTTCAGAAACAACTTGGCGGAATTTACACCCTCTACCCCCACTCAAATTGTGTGTAAAACAATAAGATTCTTAGCACTTTGCAACACTTTTTCTCAAGAATCAAACATCATTGATTCAAAGTAATCTTTTATTTGGGCAAAATAAGAAAAGAGGCAGATGTAATTTATCAGGAGTTCTGAGAAAGTCCCTTGGCTTTACTTCGCAATGCTTTTTAAGTAGCAAATTCGCACCCTAAAATCTACACTTCTGGTGCGATCGCAAGCGGTTCTCCTGACGCTTCTCTGCCCAACTTCACTGACAGGTTAACGCCCTATTTCTGAGAGTTTGTTGTTGATTGTTAACCGAGTTCTTCTCGTCGCTTCGTTACTGAGAAAAAGGAATTGATTATGAGCCATTCACTTCTGGCCGATGCCAGTCAGCGCCTCGAATGGGCGTTGAAATACACCACCATTTCTGAAGATGCTGTCGAGTCGCTGAAATACCCCCAGACAAGCCTGACGGTGTCAATTCCAGTGCGAATGGATGACGGCTCACTGCGGGTCTTTCAAGGCTATCGGGTACGTTATGACGACACGCGTGGCCCTGGTAAAGGCGGCGTGCGCTATCACCCCAACGTTTCGCTGGACGAGGTGCAATCGCTCGCCTTTTGGATGACATTTAAGTGCGCGGCTCTCAATCTACCCTACGGTGGTGCAAAAGGGGGCATTACCGTTAATCCGAAAGAGCTGTCTCGCATGGAGTTAGAACGCCTCAGTCGGGGCTATATCGACGCGATCGCCGATTTTATTGGCCCTGATGTCGATATTCTCGCGCCAGATGTTTACACCAACGCGATGGTGATGGGCTGGATGATGGATCAGTACAGCATCATCAAACGCCAGTTTTCACCTGCGGTTGTGACGGGCAAACCCGTGACGATGGGGGGCAGCCTGGGGCGTGAAACGGCAACTGCAATGGGCGCATTTTATGTGATTGAGGCGATGATGCCGAAGTTCGATCGCGCCCCCTCTGAAACACGGGTAGCAATTCAGGGTTTTGGCAATGCAGGCGGCTTTTTGGCTGAGATGCTTTACCAGGCAGGTTACAAAATCGTTGCTGTCAGCGATTCACAAGGGGGCATTTATGCCCAAAATGGCCTGAATATTCCCGCAATCAGCCAGTTTAAAAAGGCCAGCCGTCGCCTGCAAGCGATGTACTGTGATGACACCGTATGCCACACAACGGCCGAAGCCGTTCTAACCAACGAAGAACTACTGGAATTGGACGTAGATATTTTGATTCCAGCCGCGTTGGAAAATCAGATCACCGAGGCAAATGCTAACAACATCAAAGCAAAATACATTTTTGAAGTAGCCAACGGGCCGATCACCTCAGCCGCCGATACTATCCTGAACGATCGCGGCATTTACGTTTTCCCAGATATTTTGGTGAATGCGGGTGGTGTCACGGTCAGCTACTTTGAGTGGGTGCAAAACCGGAGTGGTTTGTATTGGTCACTGGATGAGATTCACCACCGCTTAAAGCCGCGTATGGTGGAAGAAGCTGCCAATATTTGGGCGATCGCCCAAGATTTGAGCATTGACCTCCGCACAGCTGGATACGTCCACGCTTTGAGCCGTTTAGGTGATGCGATTAGTGCCAAAGGCACCCGCGACTACTACGTCAATCATGTGAAGAGTTAGATCAGTTTATTGATGTAATTGGCTTAACCCCGATCACACCTCTCTATCACGCATACAGAGAAGGCATCCTAAATCGCAGGATGCCTTCTCTGTATGGCTTACTTGAATCTTTGCATCTAAACAGCCCTAGCTTGGCAATTTAACAGCTAGATTCAATCGCCTTATCAAATTTTTCAGATAAGTACCAATCGCTATTCCACATCAACAAAGCTATTTACTAGACATCTAGTGATTAAACTGATTTTACTCCCGTATGTTTTGCTCTTTCGAACAAACGTTTGCGGCCCAGTCACCAAGCTTTTCGGTTGCAAATTTTCCCGCTTCATAGGTTCCAAAAACAGCGGCACCTGTTCCACCAGCAAGAAGTGCTCCCATGACAATTGGTCCTCCAACTGCTGAGGTCACAACAGCAGTTGCTGCGGCACCTGTAGCACTACTACCCATCATTCCTGCAAGTGCTGTTGTTAAACCTCCTAAACCCATTTGAGAAACAGCCGAGGAAATTCCAGCGTAACCAGCTAGTGAACCCGCTCCCGCACTAGACGCAGAGGTAATTGCTTGAGTAATTGTAAAAGCTGAGGTTGCACCCTTTTCAAGGGCTTTCCACTCTGAGCCATCAATACCGTCTAAGTGATTAAAATAAGCTGTACAAACTGCTTCTGGTGTAGCGTCTAAAATTTTTCTTGCCTCAGCTACAAGCCGTTTGTTAGACAGAATTTTATGAAGTTGACTTGGTAGTGCAAAATCAAAATGAACAGACGCAAAAGCTGGTGGTGATAAAGTGAAACTTAGAAATACCGAAACTACGAGAACCATGAGAAATGCAGAGAAAATTCTCCTAATCTGCTTCAGCATGAATTTGATTTCTAGAAACATAAACTACGCTATTCGTAGAATGCCCAAGAGATAAGCCTGTTTAACATAAAAATAGAATAAGCTCTTACTTCAACCTAGAGACAAAGTAAATAACTTACTGATTTACCTTCAACTTAAATTTAGTTGAGTAAGTGAACTCCACTATTTGAATAAACCAGATGACTAAGTAAATTACACATAGCAGTAATAATAACGAGAAGATAAATAGCTTTTAGTAAAGCTAGAAAATACTTGCTGAAGCTGTTTTTAGTAAACAAGTTAGCAGGTTTAGTACTGTTAATTACGTAGCAATACAGAGTAGTAAATGCTGATCACAAACAAATTGAGATCAGTAATTCCGTCAGTACTAAATCCTTCCCAAGTTTCATAGGGCAGGCGTCATTGTTACTCTAGAAAGCTAGGAAATTAACTCGAAAGTAGTTCTTTTTTAGCGTTAGTGCATTGATGCATACATTCCTTAATCACTTTCAGCTGCTACTAAAGCCCAGAGTTCCCCAATTCCTGACTGAGTTCTTGTCGGAGGCGGTAAATGATAGTTTGCGAGTCGAGTTGGTTGAGAATGTCTTGAATTACGGTGCTGGCTCCTTGCGGTCCCCAGGTGCAGCCATTTTCAAGATAAGTCTGGATGGCGCGTCCCACAGAGTAGGTGCCAAACCCCGCGATCGCCCCTTGCAGACCTGCCGTTGCAAAGTAAGCTGGCAAAGCCACTGACGTTACCCCTGAGACAGCCGCCGCACCACTTTTACCGATGCCTAAAATTAAGCCACTGCCAAACTCCGTCGCGAGTAGACCACCCGAACTCATCAAAATAGTGCGCCAGAGTTTTTGCGCTTCGTGACGGGTAACAGGCAAGCCATACAGTTCAGACAACGCGCGGATCATGGCCAGGTCAGAAACGGCTCCACCTACTACATCCAACACCGCAACGGGATTCAGAGCAATGGCGATCGCCTTATACCGCACAAACTTCCAGATCAGGGCATCCGCTTCAGCATTCCGCAGTTCCAGCACCTTACTGGCAAGACTTACTTCGGCATCCCGCGCTTGAAATAACGCATTCAACGCCAGTAACGTCGAACCTTCGCGACTAATCACCTCAAGGATTTTTTGTTTAAGTGGCTCAATTTCAACAACGGGTGTCTCCCATTGATAGTGAACCGAACCATCTGGATTTTCTACTCGCACCTGTAACGGGGCTGGGTCAGCCGCAACGAGGACAATTTCATTAGTCGATAATAAGCTTTGCAGATCATCGGGCGCTGAGCTGTTTGAGAGCCGTTGCAAATTCTGATAGATCTCTTGGCGGGTGTGGTCAGGATAGAGATCAATTTTATTGAACACCAGCAAGAGCGGCTTTTGAGCCTGACGCAGCTCACAAAGTGCCTCATACTCAGTGCGCGTAATATCGCCCGCTACCACAAAAAGAATTAAATCTGCCTGTTGCGCAACTTCTTTTGCCATCCGGGCGCGGGTTTGACCATCGATTTCATCCAGTCCGGGGGTATCGATCAACTCGATTTGAAGTTGGTCAGGAAGATCCTCAGAAGGTGATTCAGGAGTCCAAAAAACAGATTGCGGCGTGAGCGTCACACCATTGAGCGGTCCCGTTGGCAGCACCTTGCGACCTAACAGCGCATTCAGCACTGCCGATTTGCCGCGACTCACCAAACCAAACACCGCAACGCGCACAACCGTATTCTCAATTTTGTTGAGCGTCACGTTGAGCCGTTGCATATCTTGCCGCAACGCTTCTTGAATCGTGCCAGTCGGTCGCGTCCGCGCCGATCGCAAGTAGGTGTTGTACCTGCCAATCGTCTGGCGCAGGCTGGCCCGGGCACGGGTAAGTTGTGTTTCTTGAGACGTAGTAGCCAACGGATCGTACTCCTCAGTTGATGGTGAGTCGAGAAGACTCAAGCTCGGGGGATGCAAGCGGAATTCGGATTTCTTCTTTTTCGACGAGTTTTGCCTCTGGCAAAGGAATCTGGAGCGGCTCAGCCGTTGAGACAGGTAGCTGATTCTCAACCGGAATCGGCTCTAATGGTTGCAACGATGGCTCAGTTGGTGGGGCTTGGGCTGGTTTAGTCAAAATCTGACCGATCGCCTGCCGCACAAACTCCTTCAGCATATTTTGGCGCTGATTATTTTGAAACACCGATCGCAAAATCTGGCTCACTCGGTCGATCGCTAAAGGGCTAGCATCAGTCATCGCCAGCGTGGGTTCTTGCGTGTTGAAATACTCAATCAAGCTCAGCCCAGCCAGGCGGGTGAGATAAGCTGCGCTGACACCTTGTACGGCACCACCAGCCACGTAGGTCACCGCATTGGTCTTGAAGAGAGTCGCGATCGCCTGAGTCGAAAGCTCAACCACGCCAAACTTCAGCATCAGGCTACCAATTTCTACCGCAACCTTTTGGGCTTGTTGCAGCGAAAACTGCTGCTTGTAAACTTTGCCCAGCTCGACCACCATTTGCGCGTTAATTGCCGCCGTTGCCACCATATCTAAGGTTGGTAAAGGACTGGCAAAGGCCGATGCTGCTGCAATCCACTGATATTTCTCAAGAATGGGCGTTGCCCGATTACGCCGAATACCATTCAAGGTCTGCTGGGCCTTGCTCTTGAGATTACGGGCATCTCCAAAAGAGCTGGTTAGTACCAGGCGATCGCTCTCTTGCTCCAAAATTTCATCCAACCGCTCGATCAGGGGTGCGATCTGGGCAGGCTGGTCTTCCAACCATTCTTTAGCAGAGCCATCTCTCTGGAGTTGCCGCACTTTAATAGGATTGGGGACTGCCGCGATCGCCACCACATCTGCGGGGGCTAAAAACTCAGACACCCGCGATCGCAACGAATTTAGTAGAATCTGCCGTTCATCGGGCAGCACTTGGTCTTGCTTATTAAACAGCAACAGCGCGCGCTTACGTTTTGCCAGTTGCTTCAGTAAAGCCAATTCTGAGTCGGTAATATCGCCAGTCACCAAAAACAAGACTAGATCAGCCGTGTTCGCCCGCTCTAAAGCCTGAGCTTCGGCAGCTAAACCCACTTCGCTCGTCCCAGCAAAACTTGGTGTCTCTGTAATAAGCACCATGCGAGGCGTGTTCCAGCCCGTCTGTAATTTTTGAATCAGGGATGTTTTGCCGCTGCCCTTCCCCCCCACAACCGCCAGACGAATCTGCTCTCGTTGCATGCCAGCCATAATCTGAGCAATTTGAGCATGCAAATCAGAAACTTCCGGCAAAACAGCCTCTCCATCTTTGGTTTCTGGCTCAGTAGCTTCCGTTCTCAGCTGCGTAATGACTTGCTCTGCCTCGCTTAAAGCCTTTTGCACCACACTTGTGTCAATTGGCAGTCGCTCCAGTGATTCAGCCGGGGGAGCAGGTTTTTGCAACCACCAACCGAGCGCACCAACCGACCCGGCAATCAATGCGTAGAACAGCCCATCTCCCGTAGCATGATGAACAACATCTAACAGCAAGATACCGATTGAAAGACCGGCTCCACCGATCAACAGCGATTGCGGCAACTTAGGGGTCATTTTTCATTTTTTCTCAGAGGCATCCCTATTCTATCGAGCCGAGGTGAGTCATAGAAGGGCTGCAACAAAGGTAAAAACCCTGCCATCACTGACAGGGTTTCCGTAATTTGATGTATTTGGTGGCGGGGCATGGATTTGAACCATGGACCTTCGGGTTATGAGCCCGACGAGCTACCAGACTGCTCTACCCCGCGGCGCGCTTATCTAATATAACGAAGAAACGTGAAAAAGAACAACTTTTTTCTGGAATTTTCTACAAAATCTTTTGGTGGGCTGGTCTAGGCAGCTACAATGAGGACGCTGATTCGTATCTGGCGATCGCTGAAACTGCTGCTATGCGTTCTTTTTGGTCTGACCCCTATCTTTGGCTTCATCTGGCAGGGCTAGCAACCGTGCCCCTTTTTGTAGATCTTTGTTTAACCGGGTTCGCGATGGGTTACCCCATTTTTCCGGGTTGGTTAGAGGTCTTGCTGGTTGCCGTCGTGGGGATAGCTCCCATTATTTGGATGCAGTGGCAACGCCCTTTCTATATTTTTAGTGTGCCGGGGTTCGCGCTCAAGCCCGAAATCCTAACTGACAGCCAACGCCAAATGCTGACGTTGTTCAAATCGCAGCGCAACCAAATTTTGTCGGTGGTGCTTGCTGTTCTTCTTTTCTTCGGCTTGCAATGGTTGTACCGTGCCTCGACGATCGCGGCTGAGGTGATTTCACCTGATTATCAAAATCACTTGTTGGGGCTAGGGCTAGCTGCAATTAGTTTCTTAGCAATTAACCTGTTTACCCAGGTGCCGCTGAGCGTGATCAATGTTTTGCTTCACAGTGAAAGCGAGTTTGCTCAAGTTCCTGCTTATCCGGTTGAGCAGGTGCGTCAAACATTTAGTCTATTGGGCTTGCGGGTGCGTCAAATTCTCCCAGCGATCGCCCCACCAGAGCCAGTTCCCACTAAAGTACAACCAACATCAGCACGTCAGACCTCACTCACAGCCCCGGCAGACCTTCCCGAAGCCATGGCTGCTGAAGATCCTAATGAGCTAGAAGAGGCACTTGCGGAGGCAGCAGCAGATGCACCTGTTTCTGAGGCTGAGGCTGAAACATCGGCAGCGCCCACTGTTCTCTCAGAGGAAATGGAGGACATTTGGGATGTTGTTGAAACAGAAACAGAAATAAAAACCGAAGATATTTTGATAAGTGATACTTTTTCCCAAGTTGCCGATGACATCCCCCCTGCGGATGATTTAGGCGTGGAAACTAACACGGTATCTAGTGAAAGCGATGAAATAGATAAGTAACTCGATTGGTTGAAGTGTCATTCACAACACATTCTAAATTGAAGATTAAGCTATGGTTGTGATACAACGCTTTCAGAAAAGCAACCTGATTTCGTGTATAAGGTATAAAGTTCGCTGGTACTCTCATACTCATGCTTATGAATGGTTTTTCTTCCGAATCAAACGCGGGTGGCGGTGCTAAGTCACAGCAAGGCGAGTCTAGCCCGTTTGCAGACGACGTTACAATTTGGGAAAATTTGAAGTCGGCGATCGCGAATAGCTCTGGTTTTCAGCGTTGGCAACTAGAGCGTTCGAATGAGAATGCGATCGATCACCTGACTTTAGAGTTGCGAGTTCGCCGTTATCTTCGTGAAACCCTTGAAACTCTTGCTTATTAATTTCTCTAGTTGTTGGTTTGAGTTTGCTTAACTCAATCAAGCCAGCCTAAAGGAATTTTTTATACAAAACGCCTGAAGCAATAAGTAAATTGTTTCAGGTATGTTTTTTGCTTCATCTCGTTTTGTATAGCGTTTCTCTGCGGGCGAAATATCAGAGAGCAAGCGCTACGCATCATGTTTGGTGCCAGCGGAGGTAGGAACTACGCTCCCAGACAGGTGATTCCACACCCGCGACCCATCCTCACTTTTTCCAGTACTGCTATCAATTTTGGACTCTAAACCAAACGCAATTGCCCACCATATATCAGGGCAAACAGCCGTTCGCCGCTCCTAACGTGGTGTATTTTTTGAATTAGTCCACACTCCAGATCAATTGCTAGAAACGCTGCCCTTAGAAGGTGAAATTATATGGGTTAGGCGCGATTTTTTTCCAAATCGGCAGCAAAATCTTTCCAGCCCACGCGCTCTAAATCCTGGCGTCTGTTCGGAAAAATCCAGAAGCTTTAGCTGACTCTCCTAAAACAAAATTTCGAGTACATCTGTAATTTTTCGGGCTTGCTTTCCAACTCGGCTAATCGCTTGATAAGCAGACAAAAGCTTCGGCCCATCTACATAGACTTCTGAAGTGGGGTATTTTCGGATGGTTTCCAGCAAAGAGAGTTTGCCATCGTCACTAGCAGCTAGTACCAGAGCCGCTCGCAAAGCCTGACGGTTAGCACCTCCAGCCGGAGTTTGAATTACATCCCCAATTTGATCAAGAGCAATCTCACCAATTGGGTTATTGAGAACTTGGTCAAGCGTGACGTGGTTAACTTCAACTTCGCGGGTCAGGACTCGTTGAACTGAAGCAGGCTCTTGGTTTGCCTGACGGAGATAGGTCGCTAGCCCTGGAGGCGCTTCTCCTGTTGCACCGAGGGCTTCGAGATCTGCTACTGAAATTCGCCCTTCAATGGGGCCATAGCGCAAAACGACTTGTTCAGCGGCTTTTGCGGGTGCCGGAAAAAGAATCGGTAGGCTTAGAATTAAAGCGACGAGCGATCGCTGTATCTCTTGAATTTTCATAGCAACCTCCTGACTTCACCTCGATCTTGACGCGATCGCGGCTGATAAGTTGCTCAAAAAGTAGATTTGACGAAAATTTCTTTCTTTTGAGGTAGCAGGCGAGGAGGCATCACTTTCCAATGATTAGCTTCACTCTGTTAATCATTCAACATCCCCCCGCTCCCCCGATCTTGCGGCTCCGCCGCCCCCAAATCTCCGCTTTACTCTAATAAAAAAGGCTTACTCTTCGAGCAATCTATTTTGAGCCAGCAACCCTTGGGGGCATGCCCCCAACCCCCCGCGAGAGGCCGAACCGCCTCCCCTCGCCTCCCCGGCGGAAAGTGTTGCGAATTCCAGTGTTGGATTAAAGGGGTTTTAGGGTGGGGTGGGGTGGGAACCCTGCTGCGCAGGCTTAAACCACATCTTGCACGCTTGGCAGAAAGCAATTCATAAAGTCCAGATTGCTGTTGTCAGGGCGATCGCGCTTGTAACCTCCGCCTCACGTCACCCGTCCCCTCTATCAACGAGCAGAGCGTTGATCTTTTCCCCTCAACATTTGGCTAGCTAACCATTCAACACCCACACGCACCACCTTGCGGGGGGAAGTCCCCCGATCTGGCGGCTCCGCCGCCCCCAAATCTCCGCTTAACTCACCCAAAAGGCTTTTTTATAGCTGTCGCCAGTTGGTTTAGGACATTGAAAATAAAGGGGGTGTGGGGGCTGCGCCCCCAGCCAGGGGTTCCACCCCTGCACCCCGTCTTAATCTAGATGACTATTGCTATAGAAAAGTTTTAAGAACTTGAGAGCAACTATTCAGCCTTTAAGCGTTACTTCCATCTCTACTTAGCATTCGCCTCAATCCACTCTTCAATGCGAGCAATTTCAACGGCATAGTTCAAGATCTTCTGGGGAGCGACTCTGCGCCAACCTGCATGGATGGCAACAATATAATATTGATCGCCAAACTTACTGAGAATTGGGCCACCCGATGCACCTCCGGTCGTATCGCAGTCATGCAGCAGTAAACCCTCCTGCTTTTTCAAGACACTGCAACCTCGATGCACCCCTGCTGTCATCCCCGGCCCGGCCTTAAGTACCAACCCAGGGATACTCTTTGGACTCTTGGGGAAATCCGCGGAATAACCAATCAGCGCCATTTGCTTAGGCTTCTTAATCAGTTGGGTTGAAGGCAAGTTCTTCCAGCCCAGATAGCCATATTTTTTGCCCAGAGGTTTATCTATTTTGAGCAGTGCCCAATCACTATTCTCTTTGCCATCCCGAAAGTTTGTGCCTGCGTGGTAAGTCTCAACCTGAGCAATATCAGCTGTGTCAGGGATACTGCCATCCACCATATTCGGCTGAAACGAAATTTTGCGGCTCGGTTTGCCCGTTTCAGGATTGATCACACAGTGGGCATTCGTTAGCACGATCGCCTCTGCAATCAAAGTACCCGTACAGCTATAGCCCTCGTTGTCAAAGTTGATGCCGTCAAGCCGACCGATCGCCGCCCAGGGAAATTCGCGGCTCATCATTGGTACGCGATCGTCCCCTCGAATCACCGCCCGATAGGGAAAGGGGTTATCGTTTTGCCGTAAAGCGGCAGGCACAAATGGTTGTCGATCTTTAGGCAAGTTAAACGCGGAAGACGTTGACACAGGTGCCAGATCTTTAGCGGGTGCAGGGGTTGCCGTCACTGAGTGTATAAAGGATTGCCGCCCGACCGCGATCGCGCTAACTAACCCTAAACAAAGCCAAAGTAACCGTTGTGAATCCACTTTCATAGAATTAAGACGCAGGCAAACAATAATAGACCGATTGTTGACGAATACAGCCGCTATGACAACGATTCCGCCTCTTCAAAGCAGAAAATTCATAGGTATTTACACATTCAGTAAGGTAATGAGCTAAAATTGCCGCTTGGGAGCTGATCCCCGGCAGATGCCGTCGAAGTTGCACTATTAGAGTTCCCAGTTTTGACCCAGTAAACACTGTCTGTGGTTGCTTTTGGGAGATCGCGTCTGTTGCTAAACGTTTTTCCGCAAAGAACAATGAAACTTCCTGTCACGAAATGGATTCTTCTTTTTCTAGCGGTACCAATTGCTGCTGTTAGTATTGGCTCCTGGCAACTGATGAATTGGTGGAGCAAGGTTAGTGCCGCACCTGTCACGCCTGAAACGACCGCCAAAGTCATTAAGTACCAAATCAAAGAAGGCAGCACTGCTCAGCAGATTGGGCGAGAGCTAGAATCTTTGGGGGTGATTCGCTCAAGTCAAGCCTGGGATCTGTGGTCACGCTGGATCGCTATGCAAGAACCCGATGGCAGCTATCAGGCTGGCACGTACGAGTTATCGACAGCCGATTCACTAGAAAAAAACGCCCGCAAGATTTGGGAAGGCGAAGTCGCTCAACTATCTTTTACCATCCCTGAAGGGTGGAACATACGGCAGATGGCAGCCTACTTTGAAGACCAGGGTTTCTTTACAGCGAAAGAATTTTTGGCAGCGGCAGAACGCTTCGATACAAAGGATTTTCCCTGGTTGCCAAAAATCACAAAAGGTTATCCGCGCTTAGAGGGTTACCTCTATCCCGACACTTATCAGGTTGCCGCTGGGACGCTCAAACCCGAAGATGTGATTCGTCAAATGTTGACCCAGTTTGAGCAAGTAGCCCTGCCTGTCTATCAAAAAGAAAAGGGCAAAACTAACTTGAGTCTGGCAGAATGGGTCACGCTAGGCAGCATTGTTGAGCGAGAAGCCGTCGTCGCCTCAGAACGCAACTTAATTGCTGGGGTTTTTACCAATCGGTTGAAGCAGTCAATTCCTTTAGCCTCCGATCCAACTGTTGAGTACGCCTTTGGCATTACCCAGACCCCCGATCGCCCGTTAACGTTTCAGCAGGTGCAAACACCACACCCATACAACACCTATGTAAACGCGGGTTTACCACCCACACCTATTGCTAGCCCTGGGGTTGAGAGTCTGAAGGCAACACTGAATCCGCAAAAAACAGACTATCTCTACTTTGTTGCCAAGTACGATGGTACTCACGTCTTTAGCCGCACCATGGAGGAACATCTTGCAGCTCAAGATGCCATTCACGATAAGCGAGAAGCCGAGAAAAAGCCGGAATCAGTAGCAAATTGAAATCGAATGCTGGGAGTACATCTAAAGTCTGTAAACTTAAAGTCTGAAGTTTAACAATTAGAGGGACGATTCTCCCTGGCCTGATTGTTATGATTTCTCGAACCTTCGTTCTTTAAGTTCCTCAAAATCCTATGTCCTGGGGTAAACTCTTACAACCTGATCTGGTTCTGCACGGCCCTGTCTTGCAAATCACACCCGAAACGTTGCAGCAGCATCAACTCAAAGGGTTAGTACTCGATGTGGATGAAACTTTGGTGCCAATGCGGGCGAGCCAAGCATCTGAAGAGTTGTTGCCCTGGGTTCAGGAGATTCGTCAGGTTGCAAATATCTGGCTCGTCAGCAACAACATTAGCGAAGGGCGCATTGGGCGCATTGCAAAAGCCCTAGAAGTTCCCTATCTGTTGGGTGCTGGCAAACCGTCACGCCGAAAATTGAGACGCGCCGTTGAAGCGATGCAACTCCCGGTCGAGCAGGTGGCAATGGTGGGCGATCGCCTATTCACTGATGTGTTAGCGGGCAACCGCTTAGGCATGTTCACAATTTTAGTTGAGCCAATGGTCTTTGAGGATGTGGTCAAGCGATCGCGCACCTTTGCCTTTGAAGTGTGGTTATCACGCTTATTGGGTGCGACCCTTACAACCCCCAATAGCGCAGATGCCAGCCAAGAGTAACTCATTGCAAATGCTGGAGTCGCAAGCTCTAGCTGGCCGAAATTCCAGACATTTAACGCTCACAGAGTAAAAGATGGTCAGGCATTTCGTCCAAATTTTCGCTACGCTCGATCACGTGTGTGGAGAATCAGACTTGAGAGCGATGCGAATCTTCCTCTTCATAGAGATTCAAAAAAACTATTAGGGGATCACTCGACTTTTCTAAAGTTCGCTATTCTGGGTTATGCTTTTCCTTCAGGCTAAATGTTGCTGGGCAGGTTCTTTCACAAAACCTTCAGCTTGAACGCTATTGCAGAGCAACATCAACGATAGTCTGAAATTCTTTTTGTGGCAGACAAGCCAACTTTCTTTCTTGCGTGGGGCATGGCAATGGATAACAAGATGATGCTGATGATTCCGGGACCAACTCCTGTGCCAGAGCAGGTTCTACTGGCAATGGCAAAGCACCCAATTGGTCACCGCAGCGGCGATTTTTCCAAAATCATGGAAGAGGTGACAAATAACCTCAAATGGTTGCATCAGACTCAAAACGACGTACTGATTTTGACAGCGAGCGGTACGGGTGCGATGGAAGCAGGCATTATCAACTTTTTGAGTGCGGGCGATCGCGTGCTGGTTGGCGACAACGGCAAGTTTGGTGAGCGTTGGGCCTTGGTCGCTAAAGCGTATGGGTTACAAGTGGATGTCATTTCGGCTGAGTGGGGCAAACCCCTTGATCCCGAAGAGTTTCGGGCGAAGTTAGAGGCAGATACTGAGAAGGCCATTAAAGCGGTCATCATTACTCACAGCGAAACCTCAACCGGGGTGTTGAATGACCTGGAAACTATCAATAAATACGTTAAAGCGCACGGTGAAGCGTTAATCATCGTTGACACGGTGACGAGTTTGGGCGCTTCTAATGTGCCAGTTGATGAGTGGGGCTTAGACGTTGTGGCGTCAGGTTCTCAAAAGGGCTACATGATCCCCCCTGGGCTTGGTTTTGTAGCAGTTAGCCCCAAAGCCTGGAAAGCTTACGAGACTGCAACCTTACCCAAGTTTTATTTGGATCTAGGTAAGTACAAAAAAGATGCAGCCAAGAACAGCAACCCCTTCACGCCTCCGGTGAACTTGTTCTACGCACTGCAAGCCGCGTTGAATATGATGAAAGCCGAAGGCCTAGAAAATATCTTTGCGCGTCATCAGCGTTTGACCCAAGCAACCCGCGCGGCAGTGAAAGCAATGGGCTTGCCTCTATTTGCGCCTGATGATGCAGCCAGCCCAGCGATTACGGCGGTGATTCCCGATCGCGTTGATGCTGAGCAAGTTCGCTCGGTGATGAAGAAGCGCTACGACGTGCTACTCGCAGGCGGACAAGATCACCTCAAGGGCAAGATTTTCCGAATTGGGCACCTTGGCTTTGTCTGCGATCGCGATATCCTCTCAGCGATCGGTGCGTTAGAAGGAACGTTGCAAGAACTGGGTTATGAAGGCGCCGTTCCTGGTGCGGGTGTTGCAGCCGCTGCGAAAGTGTTTGCAAATTCCTAAACCTGCAAAGCCGAGTAAATGGCTTAGTCATAGAAAACAGGGGCGATCGCCCCTGTTTTTTTACTGGGCTTAAAACTGGGCAACAATCTCATCAGGAATGAATGGCCAGTTTTATTTTTTGGGGGCTAATACCAATTCTCTCAAGCTCATTCACAGATCCTCGTAGGGGCGGTTCGCGTTCGTGTAGCGTTTCCGAAGGAAATACCGCCCTTACAGATTATCTCAACCACCCTCCAAAAATTTTCGGCGTTGCTGATCAGGTGTAGTGAGCACATTTTGCAAAACGCCCCTAGCGTAGGGGTACTTATCCAAAAAAGATATCTACACTCAGCAACGTCAAACTTTCATCCGACTGACACAGCTTGGTTGGTCGCTTCAGTGGCAACCTGCTCTTGAATCGGTGGACGGAGGGCGATGTAGGCAGCGGCACCCAGTAAAGGCACCAACGCCACCAGCCAAAAAACGCCGCGATTTTTTAGCCCCCGGCGAGCCATATCGTCGCCCAACAAAATCGGGAAAAGGGCACACAACATACAAAAATCGAGACTCATCACGTGGATGAAGCGGTTCGTTTGCCACTGCTGCACAAAGTCTGCCCAATTGCCCTGAGTCAAACCATAGGCAAGTAAGCCAGCCGCTGCTACAAACGCCAAGAGGCCAAAAATGCGGGAATCAAACACCTTAATCACCCAGTTTTTCTTTCCCGTAAAAGCGGGATTAGGCTGTCGTAGTGCTAAGTAAGGCATTAACCCAAACGCCCCCACAAAGAAGGAGAGAAACGCGAAGGGAAACGCCCGCACCTTCTGCCCCCGACCATCGGCATAAAGCACCGCACTGTAGATCAAGGGAATGACCCCCATGATGTTAAACAGAGCCACAATCAACGGATTGATCCCTGCGATTTGTCCGGTAGAAAGATTCTTGATCAAATCAAAGGTGTCTGGTTGATCGGGTGGAGCAAGCAGAAATGCATACCCAGTGAAACCTAACCAGAGAAGCCAAATTGCAAGATTTTTAGGCATGGGGCGATCGGCTAAACGCGATGAAACTCTGTCTGTAGTTACTAAAGTTTACAATTTTTCTGGTGGGCGGTTAAGGCAACTCCGCCAAACTAAAGAGGAATCATAGAGCGTAGAAAGCAATGGAATATGGTGTGGTGCTGGTGACAGCCAGTTCAGAAGCAGAGGCAAACGCGATCGCCCAATCTCTTGTGGAGTCTCACCTGGCCGCCTGTGTGAGTCTGTTCCCAATTCAGTCTATTTACACCTGGCAAGGGAAGGTTGAGCAAGCACAGGAATGGCAACTGCTGATCAAAACCGACCTGACACGCTTTGCCGAGTTGGAAGCCGCTGTGCGATCGCTCCATTCTTACGAAGTGCCCGAAATTATTGCTCTGCCGATTAGCCACGGCTCAACTGATTACCTGCAATGGATTGGCGCACAAGTCAAACCGCAGTAAGACAAAAAAGCAGCCCCTTGTTTAAGGACTGCGTGTATGCAAGAGGAATAACAGGTAATCAAGACTATGCTGCAATCAAAACAAGGATTAAGGTAAAAGAGTTCACCCAAACGCTGTATTCCTGGAAAATATGCAAAACTTCTTTAATTTCCTGTTGGGAAAACCATCTGATCAAGTCAAAGCCAAGGTTGAGATCTACACCTGGCAAACCTGCCCCTTCTGCATTCGAGCGAAGCTGTTGTTACGCTGGAAAGGTGTCAATTACACCGAGTACAAAATTGATGGTGATGAAGCAGCGCGGGCTCAAATGGCAGAACGAGCCAACGGACGCCGTAGCGTGCCTCAAATTTTTATCAACAATGAGCATGTTGGGGGCTGTGACGACCTCTACGCCCGCGATCGCCAGGGTCAACTTGACCCCCTCTTAGCCCAGCCAGCCGCATGACCTGCGACCAATAGCGGATTCACCCACCTACCAGAAGCTTTATATTTGTTTACAGGGTTTTCATCAGAGGATGAAACAGAAGCGTCATCCACAGCCCTTGCTGAGTTTGTTGTCTAGTTTTTGAGAATGGGCTGTTCTATGACCATTGGTGTTTGGGTTTTAGGCGATCAGCTTTGGGAAGGTCAAGCCGCACTCCAGACCTGTGCTGACCAAAAAGAAAAGGTCTCTGTCTTAATGGTGGAGTCGCTGCAACACTGCCTGGAGCTTCCCTATCATTTGCAAAAGTTGGTGCTTGTCTGGTCAGCCATGCGCCATTTTGCCGAAGAGTTACGCCAAAACGGGTGGCAGGTCACTTACTACCAATTGGCCGACAACTTTGAGCAACCGCTGCAAGAATGGATTCAACAGCAGCAGATTGATGAGTTGCGGGTGATGCGCCCGACCGATCGCCCCTTTGCGAGATCGCTGCAATCGATGCAATTGCCTTGCCCGATCGAAATTGTGCCGAATAATCGCTTTCTCTGGGAAGAGGGCGAATTTCAACGCTGGGCAAAACCCCGCAAACGCCTGTTAATGGAGGACTTTTACCGTGAAGGTCGGCGTCGCTTCAACATTTTGATGGAAGGTGAACACCCCGTCGGCGGTAAATGGAATTTTGACAAAGAGAACCGTAAACCGCCCAAAGGCAAGATTGAGACGCCAAAACCAATTCATTTTGAGCCAGACGCGATCACGCAAGAAATCATCGATTGGCTCAAAACCGCTCCTCAATTTGAGCAACACCGTCAGTATTGGAAGCTCGAACCCTTTCATTGGGGCGTTACCCATCACCAGGCCAAACAGGTGCTCGACAACTTCATTCAAGCCCAATTGTCGGGGTTTGGCCCTTATCAGGATGCCATGCTGACCGGCGAACATACGATGTGGCATGCCCTGCTTTCTCCCTATCTCAATTTGGGTTTGCTGCATCCCCTCGAAGTCGTGCAAGCTGCTGAGCAAGCCTACTACGAGAATCAAGCTGAGTGGGAGTTGAGCAGTGTCGAAGGTTTTGTTCGGCAAGTGATGGGTTGGCGTGAGTACATGCACGGGGTTTATGCGCTCGTCAGCAATGACTACCCCGAAAAGAATTGGTTTAACCACACACAACCGTTGCCAGAGTTCTTTTGGACGGGTGAAACCAAAATGAACTGCCTGCACCAGATTATCAGCCAAACCCGTGAAATCGGCTATGCACACCACATTCAGCGATTAATGGTGCTGGCTAATTTTGCTTTGATCGCGGGTTTGTCACCCCAAGAGACCGAGCAGTGGTTTCATGCTGCTTTTATTGATGCCTATGACTGGGTAATGCAAACCAATGTGATTGGCATGGGAATGTTTGCCGATGGCGGCGTACTTGCTTCCAAACCCTACGCGGCTTCTGCTAACTACATCAACCGCATGAGCGACTATTGCAAAAGTTGTCACTACTCTGCCAGCGATCGCACCGGCGAAAAAGCGTGTCCCTTCAACTTCTTCTACTGGGACTTCCTGGCTCGTCACCGCGAAAAACTAAAAGGTCAGGGACGTATGAGCTTCATTCTCAACAACCTTGACAAAATGAAAGACGGAGAACTGGCAGAGATTCAGGCGCAAGCAACTGACTGGCGGCGATCGCACTAGCCCTGTGGTTCAGTTAACAACGGTGTTGGAGCCACACTGGTGACAGTGCTAGGCAGCTTCTCTAGTTGCTGAGGTGCGCCTTGTCGCTCAATCAAAAACCAACCCTCTGCTACAGCCAACCGACGATAATTAGACAGGTTCAGCGATCGCACCGCCGTATCGTCTACTAACAGGTAAACCGATTTGTCCTGCTGCCAGCGCTCCAGGATAATTTCAGCATTCGCCGGAAGAACGGTGCGATCGCTGTAGAAATTGAGCGAGGGACGGTGCCATTGGTAGGAAGTCCAAACCGTTTGTCCTTTTGGAACGTACTGCTGCACCATGCTGGCAACAGGCTTGACTGGATACCGTTCGTTTAACTCCCAGAGCCAGTGGGGTGACATCATCAACAAAAACAGCGACACATAACATCCCCAAACCAGCACCAGAATAAATTGAGCATTTTGACGAATGATCAATCCAGCCGTACCAATTAAGGTTAAAGAGATCGCCAGTAAGACAATGAGTAGATCATATTGAGGACTTGCG
Source organism: Leptolyngbyaceae cyanobacterium M33_DOE_097 (assembly GCA_015296075.1). Taxonomy (GTDB): domain Bacteria; phylum Cyanobacteriota; class Cyanobacteriia; order Leptolyngbyales; family Leptolyngbyaceae; genus DSRU01. The sequence continues at coordinate 32,367 of DVDV01000195.1, forward strand.
CTGATAACGCTTAGATAAATGCCGTAGCCTGTTGTAGCGATCGCCAAGACTGCACAACCAATTGCCCACGCCCGCGGATACGGCTGCTGGGATGATTTCAGCCCACCTAACCAATCCTCAACTCGCCAAAACTCAGCCAGTTTGTTACCTACCACTAAAGCAAACGCCGGATAAATTGGAAAAAGATACCAGGGTAACTTGGTACTCATAATTGAAATCACAAGCAGATAGCCCCCCAGCCAAACCAACAAAAGCTTTGCCCAGCTGAGGTTTCGATTTTCCCATGCCTGTCGTAACCCTTGTGGCAAAAATAGAAGCCAGGGAGCCGTGTATTTAACTAGCTCCAGCAAGTAGTACCAAAATGGCCCCCGATTTGCCTCAACCGTGCGCCAAACGCGGCTCAACGATTGGTTCATCACATTTTCGATGATAAAGGTTTGACCATAGTGGAGTACCTGTGCCAGATACCAACCCAGAGCTGGTACAACCCCCAGTAAGGTGCCACTCCAAAAAAAGGTGCTGGTCAACAGGCGTGGCGTATCCCAAACTAGAAACCCCAACCCGATCGCCCCCAGCAAGAGAGCCGCCGCCCCTTTGGTCATTGCGATCGCCCCCAGAGATAGACCAACCCCCAGACTCCACCGCAGATCTCGCCGCGATCGCAACAAACAAATCACCATCAACAGAAAAAAGCAAACCAGCCCCCCATCTAGCATGGCTAATCGCCCATGTCGCACCACTGGCAACAGCGTCAGGTAAACCAGCATTGCAAAGATCGCGGCAGTCCGGCGAGGAAATAATTCTCGCCCCAGAATATAAACCAATGGCACAGATAGCGCTGTCAGCGTCGCCCCTGGTAAGCGTGCCATCCACTCATTCACTCCCCCCCACCGAAACGCGAGAGCCACCAGCCAGTGAATCAAAGGCGGCTTATTTAGATAAGGTGTGCCATCGGGTGTAACTGGGTAAAGCCAAACACTAGAACCAATCGGCGATCGCGCCATTTCTCGGCTAATTTGCGCCACAATGCCCTCATCCCAATCTCGCAGGGCAACGCTCCCCAAGTTCACAAAAAAGAGGGGAATTGCCAGCAAGAAAAGTACCAGCCACCCGATTTGCAGGGGTCGCTGGCTTTGACGAAGTTGTTGAGTTAACCGAGGCACAAGCGCTAATCAGAAAACAAAATTGCTAACTGATCATAAACAGTTTTTCCTAACGTCGCCGGAATTTAAATGAGTGCTACTCGCATTCAAAAAACCAGGAGCCAATCCAAAAGTGTTCTAACCCTGTGACTCCTGTTTTCTGGCGCATATCTCTAATTTTTTCGCACCACAGCCTACTTTGCACGCTGTCGCAACTTCTTCCCAGCTGTCAGCAAGCTGCCCCCAAGAAGGACACCTGCGATCGTGGTCGGTTCGGGTACTGGATTGGGTGGCACAGTCGAAATCGAACCACCTTTCAGAAACAGAGCTGAATCATAACGCTTATCTTCCACATCTTTGATGAAAATACTAAGCGTATTTGTCGCATTCTTATTCAGTGCCCCTTCAAAATTCAAAACCTTCGAATAGCCATCTAACCGAGTTACACTTGCGGCTGGGCCTGTACCCACCGGGTTATCGATATAGTCAGGGTTAAAAGGACCAGTAAACGAAGGTGTCAGGCTGTTAATGCTAACAATTTGTCCGTCATTGAGCAGAGCCAAATTCACGCCATTTAACTGCAACTCCATCGCATCATTGAATGTAGAACCGCCAAACTCAGGAAATTCTTCAGAGGCAAACACATAGCTAAAGAAGACTTTTTCAGCCAGATCATTGGCAAAAAAGGTGATGTCAATCTGTGCTAAATCTTCAGAGTTGTTAGACAACGCAGTACTGAGATCATTAAAGCTAGGATCACCAGGTTCGCCTGATGGCGTGGTGGAAATGGTATTGACACCAGGAATTTGGCTGACCTGTCCGGTACTTAAGACAATGCCATTGCCCACTCCAAACGGGTCATCTGCAAAAGTGCCAAAGGCCAGGGGATCGCCCGTAAAAGAAAAAGAAAAATCACTTAGGTTTGGTGTTTCCCCTAGTAAAGCGTTTTTCAGGGTGTTTGTATCTGACGTTTGGGTGACAGTAAAAGCAGCAGCAGTGGGTTGTAAGACGATCGCGGATGTGGCGGCAAGCAGTGTTGCGATCGCGGTAGGGGCAACGAATTTCATGGGGGACTCCAGTTACAATTATGTGTTTTGGGGAGCAAATGCTTAAAAGCTAAAACAACAAAGCGCAGATAAAATCCAGAAAGTTAGAGAAAAAACTTTAACGAGGATGCGGTAGCAGATCGCACCAGAGTAATTTTTCTCAGTCTACCGACAAAAATTGAAAGCGGAGTTAAGTAACAGCTTCTTAACCTCCGCGATACAGGCATATTTAACTGAATAGAGAAATTGAATCCGTAGTTTGAAGCTTCTACTCGGTCTGAGTAGCGCTCTACTAAATTTCACCATTCTCCGCTTAGGCGCACTTTCTCACCCAAAATCTCGCTACAACAAAAAGCAGGACGTGAGGCTCGCCTTCCTCAACAGTCCTGCCTAGCATCATTTGGAATGGTTCTTGCTGCCACTCAGCGTGAAGAAATTGAGAACGAAACAAGGGCGATCGCTCGACTTGCTAGCGTTCAATTAGCATCTAACCAGTAAGCGGCAGACCTGGTAGATGTGTACCTGATTAGAAACTAAACTGCGTGCGGATGTTGCCGACAAATACAGTTGGGTTACTGTCAAAGTTGTTGGCATTGAAAATAGTGTAGAAAGCAGGGGTGATCGAGATGTTTCTAGTCAATGGATAGTGATAAGAAACTTCTAAATCGTATTGAGTACCGCCATCGCCAGCACCAGATTGTAAGAATCGACTGCCACTGGTGTAGTCATGGGGCATCACGAACGAGATCACACCTAAAGCGCCTTTCTTACCCAAATCAGGGAAGCCCAAGCCCACCTGGAAGCTCTGTACTCTGACGTTTCCACCTTCAACATTGGGGTTGATTGGGTCGATGCCAGTGCGACCATAGCTATAACGCCCAAAAATACCAAAGCCATTTGTAATCAACCAATCAAAGTTAATTCCAAACATATCAGCGTAGGCATCTTCAACCCTACCACCAAAACCATCATCCGCATAACCGTAGGGCAACGGTTCGCCGACAGCACCACCGATAAAGCCGTTGTAAGCTTTGATATGCGATCGAATATAAGTCACACGCACATTAAACTTAGGGCTTGGAGAATAAGTTAATTCACTGGTGATGCTATTTGTTGCATTAAACAAACCATCTGAGGGATCGCTGGAAGTATTGAATACAGATGGGTTCAAAAACTCTGTATTTTCTGCTAGGTAGGCAACTGCCAATCTAAACTGGGGGCTAATTTTCCAGATGGCAACTGCACCAGAACCACGGTCAACTGCATTCGACAATGTGCTGCCGTTCGAGTTGTAACTTGTTGCACCCGTTAAGAAGAAGGTGAAACGGTTGGCATCAAAATAACGGTAGACGTTAATCCGCGGACCGACAACAAACTGCAGGCTATCGCCAACGGGGAAGGTGTACGACAATTCGCGGAGAACAACATCATTCGGTGTAGGGGTACCTGATTGGTCGAGGAAGGGGGTACCCCAAGAATTGAAGAAACCGGATGAAACGAGCTGGTTGGCTGGAGAGTTACCATTTCCCACGACCAACTGGGTTGTCAGAGTATCCTTTCCAGTAAAGGACGTATTGAGGTTTAAGAATGCGTAGTAACTCAGCGTAATTTGGGGTTGGTCTCGCTGAACTCGGCGTGGTTGATTTGTCACCGGATCTCGACCCGGAGGTGCAAACGCGCTCCCCCCGCCATTCACAAAGGGATTACGCTCAGCGGTAACATCATCAGTTGGAAAAGCACCCGTCATATTAAACCAAATCTGACCGCTCAGTTTGGTTGTCGTTGAAAACTGCTGCTTTTCAAGCGTGGTTGTTCTGGCCTCAAGTGCGTCTATACGGCCTCTGAGGGTGGCTAGCTCAGCCGCAAACTCTTCTTGCAGCTTTTTGAGCGCATCTAAGTCTTCTTGCTTTACAAAGTCAGCGGTATTGGCTGCTATGAGTTCGCTAATGCGGTCTAAGCAAGCATTGACACCTGCCGCAAACTCGTAGCGGGTCAATGCCTGATTGCCTCGAAACGTACGATCCGGGTAACCCACAATACAGCCATACCGCTCAACTAATGACTGCAAAGCCTGAAATGCCCAATCAGTAGGTCTTACATCTGTTAGCTGAGAAACAGATGTCACCTGATCCATTCCAGAACTTGCGGACTGGTCACTGGTCAACTCTGCAATGTTGCTCACTTGCTCCATTGCAGGATCAAGCTCGGTTGCAAATTGTTCAACTTCCTCAATCTGGTTGCTGAGAGAACCATCTATCTCTTCAGCTTCAACAGGCCGCACATCCAACGGGAGGGCAGCGATCGCCGCCAAAACTCCCAGGCCAATTCCCCATACACCTAGCTTCAGCATAGCCTCACACCAAAACCAAAAAACAACCTGAAGCAGCTACAGCAACAGAGCCTAGAAGTCTCCGCACAAGAAACTTTCAGGCATCTGCATCCTGTATACAAAAGCTACTCTCTTGTAGGCATTAAACAAAGAGGTACTGAGATAATTCTGTATTGGGGCATACACTCTGCAGGTGTCTATGTCTACCAGCAAAGGTATTAAATTTGAATAGACCGGAGGTATGAATTTTCGAGCAATACTTACAGTGGCTTAGTTTCTTCCAGTTGCTGCTCAAGTTGCTGAATCTCATGAACAACACGCACCTTGCTGGCTTGAAGATGCTCTTGGGTCGCTGCTATAGCCACTTGAGGGGTGCGATCGCAAATCGCTTGAAAGATCTTGCGGTGTTCGTCATAGACCTCTAACACCGTTGGGTTATGCTGAATGGTACGCAATCGCAACAACGTCATCTTGTCGAAAACCTGGTCAAGTAGAGTAACCAGCCAGGGATTATTGGCCATCTCTGCAATCAAACAATGAAACTGGCGATCGAGGTGCAATAGCTGAAACCGAATCAAGTTTCGTTCTGACTGCGCCATCACCTTCTCGGCCTTAAACACCATGCGCTCAAGCTGCTCAATTTGGGCGATCGAGGCATTGCTGCAGGCTTCCATCACAGAAAACTGTTCGAGTGCAAGGCGACAGTCGTACAGCTGCACCGCATCATCAACCGAGAGCATGGCGACCCGCAAAGCCCCACTCATATCTGCCGTAATTAAATTCTCACGCTGTAACTGGCGAATCGCCTCTCGCACAGGCGTACGGCTAACTTGTAACTGCTCTGCTAGTTGAGTCTCGACTAACCGACTTCCTGCGACTAAATCCCCCGACAAAATAGCAGAACGAATCGCTTGATAAGTTTGCTCGTGGAGCGATTGATTACGTTTTATTGTTCGAAGCAAACGCACAGATGATAGCAACTCCATATAAGGTAATCCTCACACAGATGAATGTGAAGAAATATCTCCAGTTTGAGCGAGTAAAGTTTTCTCTCACCAACCAATTAAAAGTTTTTATAGCCTAAGAATTGATTACGTCTAAAGTCCCTATTAACAGATGAATTCGTAGTTAAATTAACACCTTAACGTTTGTTCTCTAAATCGACCATCCTTTAAAGTTGTAATTTCGCAGACGACTCTCAGTTTATGCGTTCGTTATGCAAACAAGCATCCTTATATACTCTCATAGAAAATAATTTCATGTGCGACTCTAATTTCATAGAAGTATTGCAGTTTGTAAACATAGCAGTTGAACTAAGGGGACACGGTTGGCTGAATTACCGACGGGGTTGCTGACCAAATATGTGAATTTCATCAGGACGCTGCGCGATCGCGCAGCGTTTCTATTAGAGACAACGCCCCCAGTGATCTGCCAAGCCAACTTTGCCAGGTATAGAAAGCGAATGACCAATAACCAATGGCTCAGTCACTATATGAACCTGCAAAGTTCTTTTGGTGAACTACTAGCGTGGGGATGCTAATCCAAAAATCATATCTACGCTCAGTAACGCTGAATTACCGACCATCAGCCGTTGGATTCAACAGCTTTAATAAGCCTATCCAAATTGTGAACAGACTACCTAAACACCCTAGGGTAAACGCACATGATTCTTAACAAAAGGTGAAAAGAGAAAAAGAGGTCAGTAGAATTTAGCGGTCGTGGTGATGAGAACTCCAATGAGCCAGCAATCGCCGTTGTCTAGTCTGAAGCAGCACTTCGAGACCATTGA
>DVDV01000225.1 GCA_015296075.1 Leptolyngbyaceae cyanobacterium M33_DOE_097
AACATTTGTACTGTAGCCAGAGTGTCTAAAGACTTGTGCACTCAATGTTATAAACGGCAGAATGCGGGTTTCAGCCATTCATAAACGTTAAAACCGGACGTTTTTATGAGAATCATTCTCATATCGAGAATTGCTGCAAAGTGCGAGTTGTGCTTGACAGCTCACGCTCGATAATTTGTGATAGATTGCGGGCAGCTAGAAGAATACGTCGCTCTGATGCAGCTTGCTCTCGAACTGATAATCGGTAGGCGATCGCAATTGCAAATAATACAACTGGCAAGAGGGTTCCTGCTACCAGTAAAACAAGGTACCATCTCAGTGAAAGCGGCTGGCGACCTAAAAATTTTGAAGAGCGATATTCGCTGATCAGGGAAAACCGCTTAGTAAACCTGCTGAAAGCCTTAACCAATGTAGATTTCTCTTCTACCATTTATTTCCTGCAGGTAACGCTATAAGCCATGTTGTAGAAAAAATGTCTATCAGCTTGAGACAAAGAAATTTCATCATTGTCTCTGACAATACCAATGTGATAACTATCCTAATATTGAATTAGTCAAGTCTATTATTTGACGGCAACATAAAAATAAGTCAGTCTTAAGATAGAGGCAGACTTTACTAAATATCTTGGAAATGACGATTGATGGTCCTCAAATCAGCATTCATCTCTGCTAGTGAATCATGCCAAAACCTAAACGTAAATTAACACATCAGGTTAATTTCATCTGGTAGAACTGAAAAGCAGAAACACCCATTCCAGCAACTAGTACACCAAAACGAAAGTTTTGGAAGGGGGTGGAGGGGGTGAAACCCCTTCTGGGGGCGAAGCCCCCACTCCCCCATGTTGCAAAATTTATGGTTTGCAACACTAGAGGCACAAAGTTTTGCAGTTCCCAATTGTCGTGCATTGCTCGTCTGTCCATAGCAGTCCTAGAAAAAGATAGGATGAGGTGCAAGGGTGAAGTCCCGGTCTGAGCGGACAACCGCCACCCTCTCTTGTAACCAAACTTTATGTTTATCGCTATACCAAGCAGCTCACCACAAGCTGACAATAAATGTGTAGCCTGAAGGTAACTCTCACTCCAGTTTGTCCTATGGCACACCTGACTCAACGTCGTCCTGAAAATGTGAGTGGTGACTTTTACGTTGACTCCACTTGCATTGACTGTGATACCTGCCGTTGGATGGCTCCTGAAACTTTTTACACCGCAGGTGACCAATCAGCGGTTCATCATCAACCTAGCAATGAGACAGAGCGGCTCCGGGCTATGCAGGCGCTGTTGGCGTGCCCCACGGCCTCGATTGGCACCGTCGAAAAACCCCACGATATTCAACAGGCTCACCACAGTTTTCCCATCCCCATCACAGAATCGGTATATCACTGCGGTTATCATGCCGAATCTTCTTATGGGGCGGCTAGCTACTTTATTCAACGACCCGGTGGCAATGTGTTGGTTGATTCACCCCGCTTTGCGCCACCGCTCGTTAAACAACTTGAAAAGTTGGGCGGCATTCGTTATCTGTATCTGACCCATCGAGATGATGTGGCTGACCACCAAAAATTTCATCAACATTTTGGTTGCGATCGCATTCTCCACCAAGACGAAATCAACCGCTCTACGCAAGATGTTGAAATTCAACTCTCAGGGATCGAGCCAGTTCAGTTAGACTCTGATTTATTGATTATCCCTGTTCCTGGTCACACAAAAGGCCACACCGTTTTGCTGTACAACAACACTGTTTTGTTTACAGGGGATCATCTTGCCTGGTCTGCTGAACTCAATCACCTGTATGCATTTCGACGTGCCTGTTGGTATTCTTGGACAGAATTGACTCAATCGATGAAGCGACTGGCAAATTACTCATTTGAGTGGGTATTACCTGGGCATGGTCGCCGCTATCACAGCGATCGCCAAACAATGGCTGAACATATGCAGAAATGTGTGATGTGGATGGAAACTCAGTAGACTGAACAACTTCTCAGGTAGGGAAGCTAAAACTCATTACAGCGTCAATATAGCAATACTGGAAAATGTTAGGACGGGGTGCAGGGGTGAAACCCCTGGCTGGGAGCGCAGCTCCCACATCCTCTTGTACCAACTTCTATGCGTAGCGCTATATATTGTTGATATTAAAAACAAAACAGTAGATCTAAGTCAGATAATCTTTAAAGACGTTTTCAACTACGATTTGAGGAACGCAAGTCATGGATTGTTTGAATGAGTTTTTGAAGATCAATTGGTTTGGAAAGATGCTGTTGAAACCCAGCTGCGATCGCTTGCTCATAGTCACTTTCCCTGGCATAGGCTGTCAGTGCGATCGCGGGGATTCGCCCACCTTGCATTGGTGATAACATCCGCACCATTTGAATCAGCGTATAACCGTCTACTTCCGGCATCCCCACATCACTCACTAATACATCAGGTTGAAAAGACCCTAAACTTTCCAGCACCTCTGCTGCTGAGTTAACCGCCAGCACTTCTGCACCATACTGAGCTAGCATCACTATCAATAACTCACGCGCATCTGGGTCATCATCCACAGCAAGCACTCGTATCCCTGTTAGATCAAACTCTTGCGGCAACAAATGGTCAGGGCGTTGAAGCATTGGAAAGGTGTCTAACAACGGTAATTGAACTGTGAATGTAGCACCCAAACCTTCACCAGCACTATCAGCGCTAATCATGCCACTATGGGCTTCTACCAACTGGCGCACAATCGCTAACCCTAACCCTAGCCCCCCATAATTACGGGTAATTGAGGCATCTTCTTGCCGAAAAGACTCAAAAATATGGGGCAAAAAGTCTGGGTTGATCCCTCTGCCAGTATCGCTAACGATAATTTTTGCTTGATTACCCGCCTGTTCAAGTTGAATGCTAACCTGGCCACCATCTGGCGTAAATTTGATGGCATTTGATAACAAGTTCCAGACAACCTGTTGCAGACGAGCGGCGTCTCCCAGCACTTGCCCCACGTCAGGTAAGTCCGGGTTGAGTGAAATCGCTTTCACATCTGCTGTGGTTTTCACTGTTTCAATCGCGGCTTCAACTACAGCAGACAAGTTAACAGACGTTTGATTAAGGCTCAGCTTACCCCGCAGAATTTTGGCGATATCCAACAAGTCGTCGATCAGTTGAGCCTGCACCTTAGCACTCCGTTCAATCGTCGCGAGAGCAGAGGCTGTTTTAGCTTCCGTTAGCTTGCGTGTCTGTAATAACCTTGACCAGCCTAATATCGGATTGAGGGGCGATCGCAATTCATGCGAAAGCACAGCAAGAAACTCATCCTTAATGCGGTTTGCCCGCTCAGCTTCGGCTCTCGCCAGTTTTTCTTCAACTAGCAGTCGCTCTCGTTCTTGATCCGCCTGTTTGCGATCGCTAATGTCGTTGAACAGCACAGCAACTTTATAAGAACCAGGCGCCCCAACCCGAAAGGCAAACACATCATACCAGCGATGCATTGCCTCAGCTCGACTTTCAAAACGTTTAGAGATGCCTGATTGCAAAACGTTGGCGTAATTTTCAAACCAATAGTCTTCATGATTGGGCACTAACTCACGCATTCGTTTACCCTGCACATTAATAAAGCCAGTTTGCCGTTCAAAGGCTGGGTTTGTTTCAACAAAGCGATAATCAATCGGATATTGATCTTGATCAAACAGGATTTCGATCACACAGAAACCTTCATCCATCGACTCAAACAGGGTTCGATAACGTTCCTCAGACAAGCGCAAAGCGGCTTCGGCTTGTTTGCGATCGCTCAAGTCAAGCACAAAGACGACCGTATCTTCTCTTGTATCACCGACCAAACTATAACCAATCAAAACCGGGACTCGGCTTCCATCCTTGCGAATGTACTCCTTTTCGTAAGGAGTGCAAGCTCCATTTGCTTGTGCTTCTAAGACCCCTTGTTCATCTAACGGCAAATACTCAGGCGGCGTAATATCATCCCAGCGGAGTTGTCCAGTCTGCAAGTCTTCGCGAGTGTAACCAATGATTCTCAACAGCTCGTTATTCGCTTCATAAATACTCCCATAAATGTCACCGTATAGAATACCAATCACATTCGCATCGACAAAGGCTCGCAGTCTAGGGTAAACGCACATGATTCTTAACAAAAGGTGAAAAGAGAAAAAGAGGTCAGTAGAATTTAGCGGTCGTGGTGATGAGAACTCCAATGAGCCAGCAATCGCCGTTGTCTAGTCTGAAGCAGCACTTCGAGACCATTGA
>DVDV01000178.1 GCA_015296075.1 Leptolyngbyaceae cyanobacterium M33_DOE_097
ACAATGGTTTCCATAACCGTTCAGTTAAATTTTGATTACGCCCTTTCTTTCAGATTTTTCCTTCTTTGGCAACCCCTTGTTGAAACTGGTGCAAGATCTCAGTTAAAGATGTGACGGTTCTGGCAGAAGTGGATGAATATGATTTGATCACAACTTTTGACGCCGTTCACGATCAAGCTCGCCCAGATTTAGTGCTTCAGGGTATCTACAATGCACTCCGCCCTGATGGTATCTATTTAATGCAGGATATTCGGGCTTCTAGTGAGTTAGGTAATAACTTAGATCACCCGACTGCCCCCTACCTCTACGCAATTTCTTGCATGCACTGTATGACGGTTTCACTTGCCGCAGGTGGCATGGGTTTAGGTACGGTCTGGGGGCAAGAAAAAGCCCTGGAAATGCTGGCAGAAGCTGGTTTTCAGGACGTGGAAGTAAAAACTTTGGAACACGACTTTTTCAACAATTATTATGTTGCAATGAAATAGAGGCGAAGATGTGTACAATTTGTCGCTTAGCATCACGAGTGCGATCGCAGAATCAACCGCCAACTTATGGGTTAGATACAAGCCAGTTTGCATTGTCACTCACCTCTCAGCAGTTGAGTAAAACTGTCACAGAGAGTAGCTCAAATACCCGAAAAAAGTTCATTCGCAAAGATGAGTAGGAGAAGTTAGATGGCCACGATAGAAGATAGACAAAGAGTGGAAACCAATTATCAAGTGGTTAACCATTTAACAGATGAGCAGATTCAACAACTTTGTGAACTCTACGAAACAACCTGGTGGGCAAAAGGCCGTCCGTTTGAAGTAGTACAACGTATGGTCAATCACTCAGATGTCATTGTGGGAATCTGCGATCGCCAAACTTCTGGTTTAATTGGCTTTGCTCGTGTCTTAACCGACTATACCTATCGCGCCTTATTACTCGATGTCATCGTGCATGAAACCTATCGCGATCGTGGCTTAGGACGACTCATTCTTAATTCCGTATTTCATCATCCTGATTTGCAGTCAGTTGAAGCATGGCTACTGGTTTGTCGCGAAGATGTGGTTCCCTTTTATGAAAAATGGGGATTTACCACTGATTTTAAGGATGTTTGTTTAATGGCGCGATCGGGTGTCCCATCATCACAAGAACCTAACACTTAAGGAGAAAGAACTCATGATTACGGCTGTTGTCCAATTTCAATTACCTGAAACCGCGAACAGCGAGAGCATCAAAGCCGATTTTGTCCATATTGCACCCATGTTTCAGCCTATCCCTGGTTTGATTCGCAAGTATTTTTTGCTTTCTGAAGATTGTAAAACAGGCGGCGGTGTTTACTTGTGGGAGTCTCGCCAGCAAGCAGAAGCATTTTATAATCCCAGTTTTGCTGAGGCGATCGCAGAGAAGTTTGGTTCCGTTCCGTCGATCACCTACTTTGAAACGCCTGCAGTTGTTGATAACTTAAGCCAAGCCATTCTCTAGGCGATCGCTAAATCAGTGGTTGGGGAAACTTCAGGTGAGAATAAGCGCTGAACCCCAATCACTGCTGTTAGTCCAATCCTATCGAGTATTTGATTTCCTTACTCCTGTTGATTTGTAAGAAACAAAGCGGATTATGCAGGCAACTTCTTTAAAGTCAAAAGTGATTATTTTTGACACCACTTTGCGAGATAGTGAGTTGATGGCAGGTGTCAAATTTGACACACAGCAAAAGATGCAACTGGCTCAAATGCTTGCAGCATTAGGAGTTGATGTGATAGAGGCCGGTTATCCTGGCTTCTTTCGGAAAGATTATGATGCTTTGTACATGATTTCAAAGCAAATCAAGGAGACGATTATTTGTGGTTTAGCTAGCTCAAAACCAGATGAAATTGTGGACGTTGCACTGGCGATCAAACCAGCTCTCCGGGGACGCATTCACATTTACACACCCTTTAAGCATCAAAAAGAAAGCGGCGCTCTTGCAACCGATTTAGAAGTGATTCAAGAAAGTATTAAATTAGCACGCACCTATCGAGATGATATTGAGTGGAGTGCATTTGATGCGTTGAACTTAGAAGCAGATAATTTATGCAGAGTCGTGGAAACAGCTATTAAAAGTGGCGCAACCACAATTAATATCCCTGATACCTTTGGTGAAGCATCCCCAGAAACTTTTGTTAAGCAGCTCGATCGCCTGATTCAACGAGTACCTAACATCGACCAGGCAACAATCTCCGTTCATTGTCACAACGATCGCGGGCTGGCGATCGCTAACTCAATTGCTGCACTTAACGTAGGTGTGCGTCAAATTGAATGCACCATTAATGGTTTGGGAGCCAGAAAGGGAAACGCTGATTTGGTTGCGGTTGTTCAATCGATTGCAGAGCATTCACAGTTCTATACCGATATTGATGCGACTGGGTTGCCTGACGCATCCACTCTCGTTCACCAAATGACGGGCATCAAGTTAGCGTGAGTAACAAAAATTAAAGAGAAAAGTCGCGTGTCTAATCAAGAGTCTGAAGGCGTTTTAGAGATTGTAGCCTGCTAGCTATCGTTTATTTCACCTTTATTACTACATAGCGATATACTCTATTATGGTTCATTCTCAACTTCGCAATCGAGAGATTCTGTGAAGAAATCCATTGGCTACCTAATAATAAGGTATTCATCATATGTGCTTCTTTTTGTCTCTCTGGTTCCATACTCTTCGTTTCATTTGAGGAATCACCGTGTCGCTTCCTGGTCAACTATCCCAAATTGCTCATCACACCCAACCTGCGGGTCAAAATAATACGCCTAATGAGGCAAGTGCTGATTCAAACAAGCAGCATCAAATCGTAATTGTTGGTGGAGGGGCAGCAGGCATTACTGTTGCTGCACAACTGCTAAAGCATAGTCGTTCGCTTGATGTGGCGATTATCGAACCTTCTGACAAGCATCACTACCAACCCGGTTGGACACTTGTAGGAGGTGGCGTTGCACCCCTATCGACTTACACACGCGATGAGCAAGCAGTGCTGCCTGAAGGTGTTACATGGATTCAAGCTCGGGTTGCACAGCTTGATCCTGACCAAAATCGGGTGATCACTGAAGATGGACGCGCGATCGCCTATGACTATTTAGTGGTCTGTCCCGGCATTCAAATCGACTGGCATTTGATCAAGGGTTTAGAAGACGCTCTCGGTAAGCATGGCGTGACGAGCAACTACTCAAAAGAGTCGGTGTCTTACACATGGGAAGCGATTAAAAACTTCAAAGGTGGAACTGCCATTTTCACCCAACCCGCAACGCCGATTAAGTGCGGCGGGGCACCTCAAAAGATCATGTACATGGCAGATGACACGTTTAAGGGCAAAAGCAGTGTGGGAATCAATACTAAAGTAGCGTTCTGTACCGCTGCCCCCTCAATGTTTCCAGTGCCAGAGTACTCAGCTGCACTCAATCAAGTAGTCAAACGACGCAACATTATTACTAAGTTCCAACACAACTTAAAAGAAATTAAAGCAGATACTCAGGAAGCCGTTTTTGATGTCACCACTGACAATGGTGTTGAAGAAGTCAGCCTTCATTACGACATGATCCATGTAACGCCACCCATGAGTGCGCCTGATTTTATTAAACAAAGTCCATTGGCGATCGCGGGTGCAGGCGGTTGGGTTGATGTCGATAAAGAAACATTGCAACACGCCCGTTACCCCAATGTGTTCTCTTTAGGTGATGCCTCTTCGCTACCAACGTCTAAGACGGCAGCAGCGGTGCGAAAAGAGGCTCCCGTTGCGGTGCAAAACTTGCTGTCATTGATGCAATCACAGCCTTTAACAGCTCGGTATGACGGCTATACTTGCTGTCCGTTGATTACGGGCTACAACTCCCTGATCATGGCGGAGTTTCTCTATGGTGGCAAACTAGCTCCCTCATTTCCACTCGACCCAACGCAAGAGCGCTACTCAATGTACCTCGCTAAGGTGCATGTCTTGCCCTGGCTCTACTGGAACCGCATGTTAAAAGGTGCAGGATTTGAGGCCGATATGTTGAAGCCAATCAATCAACTGGTTCATTCATAAGCAGCAAATTTGAGGGTGGAGTTTTCTACCCTCTCAATTGGATTGCTGGGTGTCGCACGGCAAATGCCTTTGACAGCCGCCGCGATCGCGAATGCAATTATGCCACAGTCAATTTAATCGAGTTTCTGGATGAGTCAATCGGGCTAAAGGTTTTGTCTTAGTGCTGATAACTGTTGAAGTTGTTGACTTTGTTGTTCGACTTGAGCGAATAAGGCTTCGCAAACCAGATCACATAAGTTGAACAAAAAAGGATTGGCAATTTGATAGTAGACACAAACACCTCGTTGCTCACGGGCAACAACGCCTGCCTGGGTCAGCATTTTCAGGTGTTTGGAAACGTTAGCTTGACCTAATCCGGTTGCTTCAATGATTTCTGTGACATTTTTGGCACCTGTTTTAAGCGAACACACAATTTGAAGCCGACTCACCTCTGACAAGACCTTGAAAAAATTTGCCATTAAACCAAGGGCTTCGGGCGGGAGTTGAGAGATGTTATACTCACTTTCCCCCGTTTGGCTGGCAGCAGTCTTTTGGCGCTTTTTAACAGGCGTGAAAGTCATGAGACGAAAAGGATAGTGTTGTTCTTATCGTTATATTACCACGCAGTAGTAGAGGCGTGTAGTATCGATCAGCTGCTTATTTCCCCAAAAAAGCCACACCTCTCAGAGATGTGGCAAACGTGAGATACGGCAGAATTGTGCGATCGCTAAAATTTAGGAGGCATATTCACCTTACGGGCCAGCCCCAATTTTTGCAGCCCCCAAATTACCCACCAGGTAACGTCAATTTCCCACCAGCGCCAACCCGCTTTTGCCACATGGGGATAGGCATGGTGATTATTGTGCCAACCTTCACCATAAGTCAGTAAGGCCGCCCACCAGAGATTGCGAGAGTTATCACTGGTTTCAAAAGTCCGGTAGCCCCACATGTGAGTTACCGAATTGATAAACCAGGTACTATGCCAGAGCAAAACCGCTCTCACAAAAATTCCCCACAACAAGAAAGACCAACCCCCTAAGCTGAAGAGCAGCAGCCCTAGTGGAATTTGAAGCAGTAGAAAGTAGCGATTTAACCAGCGGTAGAAGGGCTGCTTGACCAGATCAGAGGCATAACGCTGATAAAGTTCATAGCTAAAAAATTCAGGTTGCGGGTAGACCAACCAAAGCATGTGACTCCACCAAAAGCCAAGCCGGGCCGAGTAGGGGTCTTTGATTTCATCTTCAGTGTAAGCATGGTGCAAACGATGTCCGGCCACCCAAAAGATCGGGCCACCCTGCATAGCCAAAGCACCCACGATCGCGATCGCATACTCTAACCAACGCGGCACCTGAAAACTGCGGTGGCTCAAGAGGCGATGATAACCCAGACAGATACCGATGCTGCCAAAGAACCAGTGCAACAGCAAGGTAACAGCAAGTGCAGACCAAGAAAAGAACCAAAAAGCAGCGATCGCGAGAAGATGAACAAGCACAAAAAAGAGGACAAAGGGCCAACTAATTTTTGAACGATCCGGTAGTGCTGGGGTAGAACCAACTGTCATGAAAACTCCTCACGTAATGAATACAAATGCTTGACTTAAAGCTGTTGGGCTTAAGGATTGAGCTTCTAATACCAATTCTCTAAATCCCATTTACAGATCCTCGTAGGGGCGGTTCGCGTTCGCGTAGCGTTTCCGAAGGAAATACCGCCCTTACAGATAATCATCTGTAGCCCAGTTTTGAAGAATTGGTATACCCCCCCTTACTTTTTAGAAAAGTTTCAAGATCTCCTGTAGAAGAAAAGGGAGATTACTTCTGCATGAATCTAAAGGACTCAAATCGATTTTGAGAAATTAGAAATCGTCTTGTTGTGCAGATAGGCATCAAACACAGAAGCAATATTGCGAATCAGCAAACGACCGACAGGTGTAATTTGAACCGAATCGCGATCGACACTGACAAGACCATCGGCTTCTAAACTGGTCAGGTCTTGAAGCTCTCTTGCAAAGTATTGATCAAAGTTGAGATTATAACGAGCCTCAATGTCAGGTTTTGATACCTGGAACTGACACATCAACTCCATAATAATCTGCCTTCGCACAATATCATCGGGGTTTAGTTTAACACCTCGTTCAATTGGTAACTCACCGCGTTCAACAGCTCGGTAGTAAGTTTGCAACTGCTTGTGATGTTGAGCATAGGCATCGTGCAACATGCTGATCGAGGTTAAGCCAAAGCCAAGCAACTCAGCATCCGGTAACACCGTGTAGCCCTGAAAGTTTCGCTTGAGCGTCCCCTGGCGTTGGGCCACTGCCAGTTCATCATCGGGCTTAGCAAAGTGATCCATCCCAATGTACTGGTACTCACTACGCGTCAGCGTTTCAATCGCCATCTGTAAAATATCTAGTTTTTCTGAAGCGCTCGGTAACGTCTGCTCTGCGATATTTTTTTGAACAGCTTTAATCCAGGGAATGTAGGCAAAGCTAAAGACGGCAATGCGATCCGGGTCGAGCGCGATTGTTTTCTGAATCGTCTCGGTAAATGATTGAAGTGATTGATAAGGCAAACCATAGATAAGATCGACGTTGACACTATCAAACTTGGCAGCTCTGACCCAACTCATCACATCAAACAGTAATGCTTCGGGTTGCACTCGATTGACAGCGGCTTGTACCTGGGGGTTAAAGTCTTGGATACCAAAACTGATGCGGTTAAACCCAATTTCCCTGAGTCCTAAGATGTAATCGCGATTAATGTAGCGCGGATTAACCTCAATCGAGATTTCTGCTTCAGGCGCAAATTGAAAGTGACGGTGTAGAGCATTCCACAGTAACTCAACTTGCTCTAAGGTCAGATAGTTGGGTGTGCCACCGCCCCAGTGCATCTGCATAACAGGGCGATCGCGATCAACCAGTGCTGCCGTCTGCTGAATTTCGCGCACCAAATAGTCTAAATAGGATTGAGCTGCTGTCTGGCTTTTTGTCACAATCACATTGCAGCCACAGAAGTAACATGCTGATTGACAGAATGGAATGTGGGCATAAAGGGACAGCGGCGTTTTGCGTTGATTGGAAGCAGCGATCGCATCTCTAAAGCAATGTTCGTCAAATTCAGGAGTCAGCTCGGCTGCTGTTGGGTAACTGGTGTATCGAGGCAGGGGGCGATCGTACTTTTGCAACAGCGTTGCATCAAACTGAACTGTCGATGGCGCAAAGATCATGGAAATTGGGTTCTCCTCTCAGAATCCGGGTAGTAGTGAGTACAAGCCTTTTAGAGTTCAATTGCTTTAGATAGCGTAGTCAGCCGTAGGCCGCTCAGATGAAGCATGGGCATGGGCATGGCGCATCGCATGTTCGGTGCTACCGGGCTTATCTTGGCGTGTCAATAAATCAAAGGTATGATCACCGATCGCGGCTTTGACATCGGGTTCTAGTTCGTGCATCACGTCTCGGTTGAGGGCAAAAGCGTGATTCGCTTCTTCAACAATCCGGCGGATAGTTGCGTCATCGAGTGCGAGTCCATCTAGAGTTTGGCGATAGCGTTCTTTAAAGTTGCGTTTGTCGTCTAATGTTGGGAGCTGTTCAAACTCGTGTAGCGCTGTGCCTTGGTTGGGGGGTAAGTTCAGTGCCGAACGAATAATGTTCTTAAGCGCCTGCCCGCCTGAGAGATCACCCATATAACGCGTATAGGAATGCGCGATCAGCAGGGCTGGGTCAGTATTCGCAACTTCGCGAATCCGGTTGACGTAGATGATCCCAGCGGGAGACGGGGTGATTTGTTCACGCCAGTTTTCACCGTAGTAAAACTCCAAATCTTTTTCTAAACTGTCTACCCGGTTAATTTCTGGGAAATTAATCGCCGCCAGAATCGGGTCATCACACCGATTTTGAATTTCGGATTCAAGCGTGGTGTAAACGTAGTAGAGGTTTGCCAGCAATTTACGGAATGGCTCCCATTCAACAATTCCCTTCAAAAAACATTTCATAAAAGCTGTGTTTTCTGAAAGCGTGTGAGCGTGAGCTGTTCCTTCGCGCAGGGCAAGTGATAGGCTGGTCATCCTGATTGCTCCTTTTTAAAGTGGTCTAAATACTGGGTGAGCTGAGGCGCGATCGCGAGTAGAACTGATCGATTTGGCTGAAGATTTTCGCAACATGATAGAGATTTTCGAGGCGCGATTGCCCAGACCGATTGCAAGCTCTAAGTTCGCCCTTCACATTTCAGCATGAGCCTGATTATTGCATAAATTCATGACTTTATCGCTATCAAGTCATAAAGCAATAATTCTTAAAGGTCAAGCTCTAAAAGATTTCGCTTTATTTCAATCTAGGTAAAAGACTTGATGAAAACGATTTATGCTGTAGCTTGATAACTATAAAGGAATCAAGTTAAAGGGAAGTTTATGGTTTCTTCGCCACCGAGTCCGGCTGATACAGCAACTAAAAGCGGCAAAACAATCCAAGAAAATTTGCTGACTCCTCGCTTTTACACCACGAATTTTGATGTTGCTGCCAGCCTCGATCTCTCGCCCCAGCAAAACGAGCTAGAAGCCATGCTGGCAGAGATGCGAGCCGACTATAATCGGCATCATTTCGTTCGCAATGAGTCATTCAACAAAACCTGGGACAACCTCGACGAACCCACACGTAAGGCATTTGTTGATTACTTAGAACGTTCTTGTGTGTCTGAGTTTTCTGGTTTTCTACTCTTCAAAGAGTTGTCTCGCAAACTCAAGCAACGCAGCCCACTACTGGCCGAAATCTTTAACCTGATGGCTCGCGATGAAGCTCGACATGCTGGCTTTTTGAACAAAGCAATGGCTGATTTTGGCTATTCCATGGACTTAGGTTATCTCACCAAGGCGCGCACTTACACCTTCTTTCCGATTGAGTGGATTCTTTACACAGTCTACTTATCTGAAAAGATTGGCTACTGGCGGTACATCATCATCTTTCGTCATTTAGAAAAACATCCAGAAAATTCGTTTTATCCGTTGTTCGACTACTTTGAGAGCTGGTGTCAGGACGAAAATCGGCATGGCGACATTTTCAAAGCTCTGATCCACTCGCAACCCCAGTTGTTGAATACCTGGAAAGCGAAGTTATGGATGCGATTTTTCCTCCTCATGGTGTTTGCAACACATGCCCTAACGGTGCATGAGCGATCGGGCTTCTACCACGCGTTAGGTCTTGACCCGACTGAGTTTGATCGAGCAGTGATTCGAAATACCAACGAGACGGCTGCTCGTGCCTTTTCGGTGGTGTTGGATACAGAGCATCCTGACTTTTACCCACGGTTGCAGAAATGTTCTGGCTTGAACCAGAAGATCGGTGAAATTAACCGGAGTTCACAGCCAAAAGTTCTGAAAACCTTGCGGAAATTGCCCTTGCAACTGGGCATTGCAGGTCACTTGGTGTGGCTCTATTTCCTCCGCCCGGTGAATGCTGCAGCGGCATGGGAAACAGTTCGCTAGGTCCTTTTAATGGCGTTGTTGAATGCAGGTATGATTCCTGAATATTTCCTATCCCTGTAGGGGCGTTGTCTCCGATGGAGACGCTGCGCGAACGCGAAACGCCCCTACGAAATTCATACCTCCGATCAGCAATACCCTTCTAATCATGCACCGAGCCATCTGGCAAAATCGCCCCCGTCAGGTCAGCTTGCGTCAGAATGGCTCCGGTGAGGTCAGCATCACGCAAATTAGCCCGGTGTAGAATTACCCCACTCAAGTCGGCATAACTGAGGTCAGCCCCTTGCAGGTTAGCTTCCGTTAGGTCAGCCGCCGATAAAGCACCGAGCGATCGCTGCATCAATACGGCTCGGCACAGTTTGGCTTGCTCTAAATTGGCGCGACATAACAAGGCACCGCTGAGGTTAGCGTAAGACAGGTTTGCCCCCTTACAGTTGGTGTGGCTCAAATTGGTTTGCTGATCAGACCCAGAGCGTAAATCGGCATCAATTAGCAGGGCACTGTCCAGGTTTGCATGTGATAAATTTGCACCTGACAAGCTGGCTTTAATCAGGTTTGACGCAGTCAATTGCGCTTGGGTAAGAATGGCACCGCTCAGGTCGGCCTCTCGCAAAATCGCGCGAGACAAATTGGCTTGTGTAAAATTTGTGCCCCACAAAATTGCTTCGCTTAAGTCGGCTTCGACAAAATTTCCCTGACTAAAATTCGTTTTACCTAAGCGGCTTTGGCGCAGATCAGCCTGATGAAAGTCAACCTCTGGCAGTTGAACGTTGATCAGATCTTGTTCGCGTAGATCGACCCCACTAAAGGCGCGATCGCCAGCGCTATATCGGTTTAAGAGTTCATCGACAAAAGGGTTGTGACTCATGACACGCTTATCCAAGCTTAGGTCTAATTGGAAACTGACAAGATTTAGGAAAAACTGATTGACATCTGTATAACCAAACAGTTATAAAGTTATACATCAAGCAGGCGCTTGATTCAATCTATCTCATACCACCTCATTCATTGAGAAATGGAATCATGACAACTTTATTGAACCAAAAATCTACGCTAAACGCTTGGGAGCGTTTGTGTAGTTGGATTACAAGTACCGAAAATCGGCTCTATGTGGGCTGGTTTGGTACGCTGCTAATCCCCACGGGGTTGGTGGCTGCCATTGTTTTCATCATCGCAATGGTTGCTGCACCTCCAGTTGATATTGATGGCATTCGTGAGCCAGTTTCAGGTTCTTTGCTGTATGGCAACAACCTGATGACCGCTGCGGTCGTGCCAACCTCTAACGCGGTTGGTCTGCACTTTTACCCCATCTGGGAAGCGGCATCGCTCGATGAATGGCTTTACAATGGCGGCCCCTGGCAATTGATTGTGTTTCACTTTTTAATCGCAATCTACGCCTACATGGGACGCCAGTGGGAATTGAGCTATCGCCTCGGGATGCGCCCCTGGATTTGTGTGGCCTATTCCGCTCCGGTAGCCGCCGCAACCTCGGTGTTGTTAATTTATCCCATCGGTCAAGGCAGCTTCTCAGATGGTTTAATGCTGGGGGTTTCTGGCACCTTTAACTTCATGATTGTGTTTACAGCCGAACACAATATCCTGATGCATCCGTTCCATATGTTAGGTGTGGCGGGCGTGTTTGGCGGTGCGTTGTTTAGTGCGATGCACGGTTCTCTAGTGACCTCATCGCTGGTGCGAGAAACGTCAGAAGTAGAGTCTCAAAACTACGGCTACAAGTTTGGGCAAGAAGAAGAAACCTACAACATTGTTGCCGCTCACGGTTACTTTGGTCGGTTGATCTTCCAGTATGCCAGCTTCAACAACTCGCGATCGCTGCACTTTTTCCTTGCCGCGTGGCCTGTTATTGGAATCTGGTTTGCATCGCTGGGCATCAGCACCATGTCGTTTAACCTGAATGGGTTTAACTTCAACAGCTCTGTCTTAGACAGTGAAGGCCGCACCATCTCAACCTGGGCAGATGTTTTGAATCGGGCCAATTTGGGGATTGAGGTGATGCACGAACGCAATGCTCACAACTTCCCGCTCGATCTCGCTTCAGGCGAAAGCCAGCCCGTTGCCTTATCAGCTCCGGCGATCGCCAGCTAGTGAGTCTTGGTTAGTCATTGAGTTTTGAACAAGTGGAGTCGCGTCTCTTCCTGCAAGAGGCGCTTTCTTGCGTTTGGGTGTTGTTTGAATATTATCTTTGCAGTTGCTTGAGCTGTTTCAGTGCTTTGGTCTGCTTCAAAATGCGATCATGGATGCGATCGCAGGCTAAATCACAAAACTCAAAAATAGCCGGGTCAATAATTTCGTAATAGGCGCTGGTACCTTTTGGCTGACGCGATAAGATACCTGCTTGGGTTAGCACTTTAAGATGCTTAGAGATATTGGCCTGTCCTAAGCCGGTCGCTTCACAAAGCTCCATTACATTCATGGGGCTAGACCGAAGATGGTGTAAGATTTGCAGACGACTGGTTTCAGACAATACCTTAAAATAGTCGGCGACGGCTGCCAGGGTATTGAGATCAGGTTGAGTTTGCTTTTTAGGTGGCATAGAACGATTGCAGCCTGCACATATCACTTTAATTGCATAACTATATGCTATTACGGCAAAGGTCAGTTAGTAACCTTGACGAAGGAAAAATAAAGCGGCAAAAAAACTTTTTGAGCTTAGTGATTCACCCTTGAGAATCAAGCGGTATCGAATCTGTTTGGATGCTGATATTTGTACGGGCGGGTTTAGCTGACAGAACCCAGCTAACAGAGAAGTGTAGAAGCAAAACCCGCTCCTACACAACCTGAACGAATTGATTGATCAACCGGATTTGATATGAATTGGAATGAGCGGTTAAACTATGCAAAATTTTTACCCCAAGTAATATACAAAAAGAGATCTGAACTTTATCCATTTGAAAACTTCAGATTTTTCTAAAAGAACCGATCACTTCTATCTGGCTAAACTTTTCCAATCTTTGCACTCATTGCAACTGCGATAAAATATTTTGCCTGAGTTTGAACTCATCACGGAGCCACTTTAATCACTGCTCATCATCCTGAAATGGATGCAAGATGATGAATTGATTCATCTTGTTTGATATCGAAGAAGTAACAAAATGTTGACTACTCAGTCCATCCAGGCAGACGTTCCACCCTGTGTATTGGTGTCGAGTGCGTTGATTTAAGCTGAACTGGGGCGATCGCGCCGCACTGCAAATCGTTAATTCTTACAACCTTTGCTTCCTGTTATAGCCAAAGTTATGGCAAAACTGACTTACATGGTATTGCGATGGAACTTGACGTTTCACTTCACCTGAGTTTGCTGCCCTCTTTCACTTCGTAACGGTTATCATCTGCTTTGCCTGATCCCATTCCCTTTGTGTTGCGACTTACTTGTCACTTCAGCTCACGCTACAAGGAGCAAAAACAATGGTTAAACTCAAGTCAAATCCGTCCTTGACTTTGATGGAAATCCCCCCCGGTTATCTCAATATCATGGGGTATGTTGATGAATCAGAAGTCAATGGGCCTGGTTGTCGAGCGGTTGTTTGGGTTCAGGGTTGTTTGCGCGAGTGTCCAGGTTGCTTTAACCCTGGTTCCTGGTCATTTGAAATTAACCAGTTGATCACGATCGAAGCTTTGCTAGAGAAGATTTTGAGTAATCCTCGAAATGAGGGGGTGACGTTCTCTGGTGGTGAACCTTTTTGGCAGGCTCCTGCTTTAGCTGAGCTAGCGAAACAAGCAAAAACTCACGGATTGAATGTGATGTCTTTTACAGGGTTTACTCTAGAGCAGCTACGCAGTGAGTACGCACCCGCTGGTGCCCAAGCTTTACTGGATGAGCTGGATATTTTGATCGATGGCCCCTATGTCGAGTCGCAAGCGATTCATTCACCCGATTCACTGGTGGCATCTCGCAATCAACGAGTGCATGTATTTAATCCGCAGTTTTGCGATCGCCTGACCTGGGCCAGCGACCAGATGGAAATTCACATTCTGAAAGACGGTAGCCGTCTGATCACTGGCTATCGCGGGCAAATGAACCTAACGGAGGACTAAGGATCGCGCATCTAATCAATCCGCAAACTGTACGGGTGGGTTTAGCAGGCCCATCTGTAACCCTACGCTGGATTGAACGGCAAAACCCGCCTCTACCAAACATCGAACTTATTCAATTGCCATTCCTAACTCGCTTGGCGCCAATAACTTGCGCTTTGCAATCACCAGTGAGAAATATTTTGAGCGAGTTGAGGCAGGTTTAAGTAGTCGGTCAAAAATGCCTTACGCAGCAATTGCGGTGGCACAAATTCGTCATACTTTTGCAGTTTAGGGGCTTCATCTTCGGTCAGTAGCTCCTCTGGGTCGAGGCGGCGATCGCCCAGCGATTTGATCTCCCAATACAGTTGCTCAAGTTTAGCCTTGCCCAGGTTGACCACAAAATAGTAGGGCGATCGCCCCGATACGCCTTTGGTACCCAGAGCTTCCCGGCAGGGCATCCGCAAAAAGCGTTCGAGCGTCCGATACTCAGTCGAGCCAAGCCACGGCAAGATGCAAGCATAACCTTCCTCCAGCGAGAAGATCTGGCGACTGTCAATCCCTTCTTTTTGGGCGAGCTGACGGGCTTCAGCCAGCCGTGCTTTTGCCCCCGGTTGCAGGTAGGCATATTCTTTGTCTTCGAGTAAGACCTGTCGCATCCGTTGCAGCAGGCGGGTGTGGATGTTGCCACCGCTGCCGCGCCAGGAAACCGTTGCCGCACCCATCGAGATCCGTGCTTGAATTGTTTTACGCCGCTGATCGACTTCCAAAACTTCCCAGGTGCGACCTGCCAGCGAGAGTTTATCACCAACTTGGGGAGGCACCACAATCGTGCCAACTTCTACCCCATCCGCCCAAACCGCAAACTCTTCATTATCTGGAAAGATCGCGTAGAACTTGAAATTGCGGGCGAGTTTTTCCCCTTCTAGACCTAAAATTAACCCATTTTCTTTGGTCTGCTGAATGTGGTCAATGCTAATCAAATGCCGCAACAGCTCCCGAAAGTCATCCTGCGAAATCGATTGGAAAGGCGGCAGAGTTAAAATCTGCTGCGCGAGCTGCGGGGCTGACAGTTCTCCTCTGGCAGCCAGCGTACTCATGGTTTGGTGATAGAGCAAGCTAAATGGATATTGTTGCGGGGCGATCGGTTCGATCCATTTTTCCTCTAAATAGAGCTGAATAATGGCAATACATTGGAGTAATTGCCAGGGCAACAGTTGCGGCAACGTTTCAGAGCCATCGGGCTTGTCTTCAACGCAGACAAATCGCATATCAGCAGGACTGCCGCGCCGCCCGGATCGCCCTAACCGCTGCAAAAAGCTTGAAACCGAAGCCGGAGCCTCAAGCTGAATCACCCGATCTAACTTACCCAGGTCAATTCCCATCTCGAAGGTGACGGTCGCAGCCGTTACGGTCGGACTCGCCGTATCTCGCATCGCCGTTTCCGCCGCTTCACGTAACTCGGCGGAGATGCTGCCGTGGTGGACGTGATAGATATCAGGCGCAGATTTTGCCTGGGCGATCTGACGTAACTCAGTAATGACGGCTTCAGTCTCCATGCGTCCGTTCGCGAAAATCAGACATTTACGGTTCAGGCTTTGCTTAAATAAATGCAAGTAGCAAGGGTTAAAGGCTTCGTCGCGGCTTTCTCCCTTAGCACGAATGCGAATGCCAGAGTCGTAAAAATGCTCAAGTGCGAGATGAATTGTCCGCTTGTTGCTGGCAACCTGGGGTGTAATCACCGATTGTTTTGTGCCCGATCGCAACCAGTCTTCAGCCAGCCCATAATCACCTAACGTGGCCGAAAGCCCGATGCGTCGTGGTTGATTGCCTGTGATCTTGGCTAGTCGGGCTAACTGACACAAAATTTGAGCGCCGCGATCGCTGCCAATAAATGCGTGAATTTCGTCAATCACGACAAAGCGTAAATCCCCAAACAGGCGAGACAGTTCGGCGTGTTTGTTGATCAGCAGACTCTCAAGCGACTCTGGTGTGATTTGCAAAATGCCTTTGGGGTCTTTGACTAAGCGTTTTTTAACGCCCTGCCCAATATCTCCATGCCAGGCCCAAACGGGTAGATCAGGCTGGTGACGCAGCAAGTCTGTCAGGCGATCGCACTGGTCATTAATCAACGCTTTAATTGGGCCGACGTAGATTGCCCCGACCGTTTTAGAAGGGTTTTCGTGTAGAAGAGTGAGGATGGGTAGGAATGCCGCTTCGGTTTTGCCTGAGGCGGTGCCAGCCGCGACGAGCAGGTGGGCGTCCGTCTCAAATAAAACGTGACAGGCCTCTCGCTGAATCGGGCGTAGCTCAGTCCAGCCTTCGTTGTAGATATATTCCTGAATGAAGGGGGCGAGGCGGTGGAAGTAGTCGGGCATGGGTAGAGGTGGGAGTGGGGGAGTGGGGGAGTGGGGAGTGGGGGAGTGGGGGAGTGGGGAGTGGGGGACAGAACAGGTGTTCTTGGAAAATCCTACAGATAATCAGCCAAATTTGCGAACTGATGGCAAGATGGCTGCATTGGGAATTCTGAGGGGTAGGCGGTAAGGGAGTAAGGTCTATGGGAAGAAAAATGAAGCTAGGGCGATGGGTGGGAGTAATTGCGCCTGTTTTGGCAATTCCATGTGTCTTTTTCGGTCGTCCAGTGATGGCGATTCCCGGACAGTCGGTTCAGGAAGCGATCGCCTGGATTCGGGCGAACCCAACTTTGCGGCCCGCACCCGGTGAACGCCTCATGGTGCGCAAGTATGACACGCCTGCTAAGCGCTTTACCTTTCAAGCGTTTTTGTTGCCTGTGGGACGGTTGACTGCCGGAGCGACAACGGGCGTGATTCGCAGTGAAGAAATTTTGCTGGTGGATTTGGTGAATGGGGTTGATCGCGATCGCCTGAGTGAATCGCTACGGGCTATTTATGGAGCGAATATTCATCAAGATTATCGGCAGGCGAAGGTCGTTCGCACAGATGCCAATAACGAGTTGCGTGAAGGTGACTTTTTTGCTTATCGGGTTGAGCTGTTCCCCAACCCAAACGGATTTGCTGACTCTGGCAGAATCAGCGTCTTTTTGCGAGCCGATTTAGCCAAACTCGAAACAGAGTTAGAAGAACGATCGCAATGAGATCTCATATTGCGAAATTGGGGGCTTGCGCTGGCGGTCAAGCAGTGTGGCTATTCGTTTATCCGCACTTTGTCTGTGAGGTTTGTCACGTGCGATCGCGAAGAAACCCGCTAGAATGAATGAAGTTCTACTGCGGCGTTGGTGACTGCCAATAACGTTTTTTTGATCTATGCCTTTACAACAAGGGAATCGTCTCGACCGATGGCAGTAGACCGGGCACGTACTCGGAAACTTTAAATCGGCACCTCGATACCCACCTGGTTTCTTACCAGGTCAAAAGCTGAGGCAAGACGGCGTTGCGGGGAACCCACTATTGCAAGCTCTTTCGTTTTAACGGAAGGGCTTTTTAGTTGGGCGATCGCAGAGGTCTGCTGATCAGAAAAATTTATCTTCCTAGAATTGCGGACAATCTAACAAGTCCAAAAGCCGACTTTTATATGTAGCGCTACGCATCAAGCCTGGTACAAGAAAGTGTTGGAGCTACGCCCCCAGCCAGAGGTTCTACCCCTGCACCCCGCCCTAACTTTTTTTAGTACGGCTATAACAACGGAATCCCTCCCCTCTAAACCCGGCGTTGCTGAGTATAGATATGATTTTTGGATAGGTATCCCTACGCTAGGGGCGTTTTGCAAAACGCCCTTACGGAATTCATCCACCTGAGCAGCAACGCTTGTTAACTGGTAAAAAAGTAAAACAATTTCAGCGGCTAGAAGCCTTAGTTTCACGCTTTATTCTGCAAAGTTTTGTAAAAATCATAAACAATTTTGATTAGTTAAAAAATCTGAGAACCCTTGCCTACCACCAAAATTGAATAAAAAAGTCAAACAATAAAGCGAACAAACTTTACAAAACTTAACATAGCTTTATCAATGTCTCTATTTATTCCAACTACCTCAATTGAGACATGCCCTAATCCCAAGCCTTATCACTCCATACCACGAAGCGTTCCAACTCAAGCCGATAAGACTTTTGAGTGTTCTGTGCTAAATTACTAGCCTGTGAAAATTCCTTGATCCGCTCCAATCTCAAATCACTTTGCTCTGATAGACATCCTCCTACACCTATTGAGCACTTGGTTGGCAAGATATCAAGCGAATGATTGGAAGAGGCTGTTGATCCGCTGCCATTGAAGAGAAGCCAATTATCTATAGGTATTTTTTGATGAAACGAAAAATTCTACTAGAAACCGTCATGTCATAGTAAATCCTGTGATTAAACGTGTGTAGGGGTCAACCATGATAGAGAGACGGGGCCGCCTTCCATCTGCAAGGTAGATATCAAGGTCGATGTGATCAATATGATCAATCCTAAAGTGGTCTAACCTTTCATCACTATTTTGGGCAGGGTTAGTAGGTGAAGAGGTATAACCCTGACACACAAGCAAGTTAGGACAGGGTTGAGCCATTCCAGTCATTGTCTGGCAATCAAATCCCATAGGACATGTCATCAGCCTACCTCCTAATGAAAGTCTCTGTTTGCATCTGCTCAAATAATACTCACTTTTCAATTTGAGAATCTGAGCCGAGAAGCGTGTGCCTTCTCGGACCAATACTTAATCAAAGGAGTACGGGTGTTTGCTAGGGTGGTCGCCCTTAATAATTCCCCCATGCTTTGCCTTAAATGCATTAGGTAAAAATTCCTCAACTTAGGTTCTAGTCACGATCTTAATTGTGACTAGAACCTAAGTTGAGCAAAGTTGAAAGCATAAACTGAGCAACTCAGAACCTGAAAAGCCCATTGTTCCGTTACTCGCTGCTTTTCTTCTGGGCAGGCTTTAAACCATAAAGTGAGCAAAAGTTTGGAGACGGCTTACCGTGCGTGGAAACGATTTAACGGTGGCACATCTAGTGCCCTCGTAACTATGACCCTCCAGATTTAAATGCGGTTGTAAGAGATCGCCTGTGTGGACAGTCTCCCAATTAGGAATAAGCCAAGCTTATTGAGAAAAACCTCTCAAAATCGGCTCCAGTGCTGTTTTATTTGTTGTATCGAGGAGAGCAGAGACTGTAAGGGTTTCGACCGCCCACCCCTTATTCCGAAAGCATAAAGTGAAAAAATTGCTCAACTTATGGTTTAAGTCACACACAGCCAAAGTTAGGTGGATTTTAGATGCAGATAATTGCACTTATCTCTATCAGATTATTCTAAGATTATTTTCGCTGGGATCTAGAAATACAAGCGGTTTAGGCATAATAGGGGTGCTTTCAGGAGCAATGGCGTATGGGGCGATCGCTCAATGAAAAGTGCTGGGCGTGCAGTTTGCTGACGGTTGCTGAGGCTCGTAAACTTCATGATGAGGCACTTCGGGGCGATGGCTGCTGGCAGGAGGGGGTGTGCCACAGTCGCCTTGCCCTATTACCGGAAGGGGCGCGGTAATAGGGCAAGGCGATCGCCCCAGGTGAAAGAGATTGTGGTGCCAATTCTAGAGATTCCTTTCGTGGTGCTGCACACCTATGTGGATAAGCTCCGACAGGCGAACGATGTGGTGGTGATCCATGCGATGTGTGCAGAATTGTGGATGGGTAGTCAGCCGTTCGCGATGACGCAGCCCCAACATACCTTCGGGCTACCGCCGCGAACGGTGAAAGAGTACGCTCGTCAATTACTGGAGGCGCTGTATCAGCGGTACGGCAACGGGCGGCGCAGTGGGTTTGAGCGGTTCGCCCGCGAGGAGCAGCATTCGGTGTCGCAGTGCCCGGTACATCCTTGTTCTTACCATGCAGATCACCTACGAGTGGGGACTCAGGGATGACGGAACAGTTGGAGCTGCCGCTGTGGGAGACGCTGCGATCTGACCAGATGATGCCGGAGCAGGTGGATTTTGAGGGGTTGTTGGCGGAGGTGGCGGAGGCAATTTCCCATGTACCAGAGTCGGAGCAGCTGCGACTGGCGGGAGAGGCGTTTCTGCAGATGGCTGAGGTGTACGCAGCGCGGTCTGAAATCTGGATTGAGGAGTGGGAACAGGCATCACGGGACCTGCTGGTGGAGCGGGGATTTTTTGATGACCTGGTGCGGCAGACGATGACGGTGGATTTGAGTGAGTTTATGGAGCCAGCGCCGCCTCGGAAACAGCGATCTAAGAAGGAGTATAGGCAGGAAGGGTCGATCGTTGCGGAGATGGAGAAGTCGATGGTGCTGGCGATGGTGGATCAGATGGAGGAGGTGTTGGCGATCGCCCACGACGAAAACGTATCTGTCTGGATTAAAGCGATCAACAGGTGGCTACAGACGGCAACCACAGATCAAGTGCAGTTCAATCAGCTATGTCAAATTCTAAAAATGCCACCAATTGAAGTATGGCTGGGTGTGCTGCTGGATGGATTTGAATCTCTTTAGGTTCATTCCTCGCCCCTTGGGGCGGAATAGCAGCCGGGGCAAGCCCCGGGGTTCATACCTTTGATTGGCAGTATGATGAGATTGTCGCAGAACTGGTTGTTCAAGACACACTAAGGGATTCAGGAAGCGAGCCGCTTAAGTGAGGCGCAAGCGATCGTCCTTACTCTTGTGATTAGCTCAACAGAATGTGAGCAACTCAAAGATCGGCAGGGGAAGGACGAAGGGGAACGCCATGCCCAACACAAACATGAATTGCAGAGCCGCCACTCAGTTCCGATTACACCAGAGTTAAAGATCAAAGACGATGCGGGGAGTATACTCGGCTGTGGCTTATAGCATCACCTAACTCATGACCTAGAACTTGTTCGGTTGCGGGATCTCAAAGAGTGTCAGAGGCATCTCGAGCGCAGTGACGGAAAGATTACGTTACATGTACAGGGACGGAAATTCTAATAAAAATAGTTACTGGATTGAATCTCAGCATAAATACTCATTCTAAAATATAGTTACAGAATCTTATAGGGGGAATGCTGTATGTCTAATTTAGGGTTTACTGGCAGGCCTGACCAAGTACTAAAAGCAGCGGCAGCAGCAGGTACAGCTACAGCAGCAGCAATTTCCTCAAGTGGAGGAGTAGGAGCAGCCCTAGCTGCAGTTGGAACAGTGCTAGGTACAACTGCAACAGCTATAGTAACCTCTCCAGCTTTGCCGTTTGTGGTTGCAGCTGGTGCAGTATATCTAGTAGCGAAGGAAGTGGCAAAGGAAGAAGAAAAAGATAAAGAATAGAGACACTCAAAATTGCGTAACAAGAGTCTATTCGAAAGATCTTTAAGATTACTGATCCCTCATATATAGCAATCCCAAATGAGTTGTGAGAGATGACGTGGGATCCGCCCACGTCATCTCTCACAACTCATTCACAACTGATTTAGGACTGCTATAGCAGCCTTATCTAATCAGTAAAAAGGGATTTCCTCGGTGCTTGGTTTGCCAGTTCGATCCTGTTTTAAGTTCCGTGAAGGGTCGCTATATAAATGCATCAAGTTTAGATGCATTCTTAGAGTATAAATTTAGGAGGAGGAATAGTCTTTTCTAAGGGATTGTAAATTAAAGTGTGTCAAAGGTCAGAAATTGAGATCTAATGAACTACTAAACCTAAGACACTCATACTATGACTTTTCGACCTGAGCTCCTTGATGAATTGCTGAAAGGCTATGAGAATCCCGAAGACCTGT
>DVDV01000063.1 GCA_015296075.1 Leptolyngbyaceae cyanobacterium M33_DOE_097
ACAGGTCTTCGGGATTCTCATAGCCTTTCAGCAATTCATCAAGGAGCTCAGGTCGAAAAGTCATAGTATGAGTGTCTTAGGTTTAGTAGTTCATTAGATCTCAATTTCTGACCTTTGACACACTTTAATTTACAATCCCTGTGAAACAGCTCTCAGCCGCGATTTTCAACAATCCCCTAAAGAAGTGACGGACTCCGACTTCTGCTTAATTGCCAGTGCAGTAGCTCTTAAATTCTTCGTCAACACCTTTAATATCAGTGCTGAGCTTGTTCAAGTTGGCATAGGCACCTTGCATTTCGTTGAGATTGCCCTTCAGTTTGTCTACCCCTTTGGGTGTGCCGTCAAAGGTGGCCATCTTCTCAAGTGAACCGACCATTGTTTTGAGGTTGGTGCTGCTGTCTGCAAACGCAGTCACGTAGCGTTTTTGTAAGCCGACTAGCTTTTCATCTTTGAGTGGCACATCGCCGACTTCTTTGGTGAGTTGATCCCATTCGCCGATTAAGCCTCTAAAGTTTTTGCTGCTACCAGTAATGGCGCTCTTGAAGCCTTTTAAGCCATCTTTTTGGCTAACGGTCTGCATTTTCTGCTGAAAGGCTTGCCCTTCTTGCTGAAACTTGTTACCCAGTTGTGCCCCTTTTTGAAAGGTTTTGGAAAGATCGTTGCACTGTTGAACTTTTGTTGGACCGCAACCAACCAGGAGTACACCAAAGCTCAGACCGAGAGCGAGCTTAGAAAACGATGAACGAATTTGCATGAACACTTTTCCAATTTGTTGTGCTTGTCAGATAGATCTAGCCTCACCCAAAGACTAGGATTTTTCGGAAAAAGCTAATTCTTCTTTAAACTTTCCCCGCACCAGCTTAACAAGGATGCCCAAAATGAAAGCCA
The DNA here is from genome assembly GCA_015296075.1 of Leptolyngbyaceae cyanobacterium M33_DOE_097. Classification (GTDB taxonomy): domain Bacteria; phylum Cyanobacteriota; class Cyanobacteriia; order Leptolyngbyales; family Leptolyngbyaceae; genus DSRU01. Next base: position 889 of record DVDV01000063.1, read on the forward strand.
AAAATACTATTACAAAATTGTCAAGAGTTTTGGGTCGGGTGTAACACTCTGGCTTGACTCGAAAAGTTTCTTTATGTAGGAAATGTTAAGTGTCTTTAGGGCGGCAATCATCGTTGAACTATGAGATGTAGCGCTCAATGATTTGTGAAGCGAGAGGATGTTTTGAAAGCGTTTCTAAAGGAAATCTTTTCAAGCTCCAGATCGATTCGCGGTATCAGCGTTTTGGGACTTAACTTTTGTAGGGAAAGATTGTTTGAAATGGCCCAATACTTGAATACGTATTGATTGTTTCGATGTAATAAATGTGGCTTAAAGAAACTGCGTACTGTTAAGGGCAATCGATTCTTTCTGCTTTATAAGTTCAAAGAGTGGAACCGGACATGAGATAACTGAAGGATTTACTCAAAAAGTATCAATTTTTACTCGTGTGTTTAGTTTAATTAAACTGATAGCTCAAACTGATCCACAAGGAAAGGCTACTTCTTGGATTTGGCTCTGTAAAAATATGGCTGGGCTAAAGTGACAGGTCAACAAATAGGTAAGGTCAGGAAGTGAGAAGTTGATAAAGATATGACGAAGACCTTGCCCGTACTTGGTTTTTGAACCTATCATTGCTCGCATAACTTTTAATACGACCTGCTTAAAACTCAAAAATTAAGAATTTTATTGATTTTAAGGATATTTTTTTGTTGGGAGGGCTTTAATTACTTAGTCAGATCACTATGGCGGCATCTCCTGCTATCCCGTATTAGTTGTCTGTAAAAAAATGAAGTTAGTAAATAGCTTTTAGAGAACCGCTTTGAGATGGCATCGTCACTAAAGAAATTAGCAATTCGAGGGACGCTTTGGACTGTATTTAGCTACGGGTTGAGCAATGTTCTGCGTTTGGCAGGCAATATTGTTCTCTCTCGCTTGCTCTTTCCAGAACTATTTGGTCTGATCTCTACTGTCAATATTTTTATTACAGGTTTGTCTCTCTTTTCTGATGTGGGGATTGGCCCTAGCATTATTCAAAATAAGCGAGGAGATGACCCTCAGTTTCTAAATACAGCCTGGACGATTCAGGTGATTCGTGGGTTTTGCTTGTGGGTTGGTTGTTTACTCATTGCTTTTCCTGTTTCACTGCTTTACAAAGAGCCTCGTCTAGTTTGGTTATTACCTATTGTTGGTTTGACTACTGTTATTAGTGGGTTTAATTCTACTGCTTTGTTCACCCTAAATCGTGAAATTGCGTTGGGTCGATTGGTTGCTTTTGAGTTAGGCTCTCAAGTCATTACTTTGTCACTAATAATTGTTTGGGCCTACTTTAACCCAACGGTTTGGGCGATCGTGGTAGGGATGCTGGCGTCTTCGGTGATTCGTTTGTTTTGGAGCCATCAGCTCATACGGAATCAAAAGAGACGGATTTTTTCTAATGCTTTTCGATGGGATCGTAAAGCTGCAGATAATATTTTCTCGTTTGGAAAATGGATTTTTGTTTCAACCGCACTCACTTTCTTGGCTGAACAGTCAGATAAGCTTTTGTTGGGTTGGTTGATTTCGGCAAAGCTGGGAGCGGCAACAGCTTTTACAGTGCTTGGGGTGTATAACGTTGCCTACATTATGGGTGACATTCCGCGTCATTTGTTAAACGCTTTAAGTAGTAAAGTTCTATTCCCTGTTTTTTCGAAGGTTTCTGACCAGCCTCGACCGATTTTTCGTGACAAAATTCGTCGCAGCCGCAGACCGTTTCTGTTATTGGGGACGTTGGCATTGATTGGTCTGGCTACGTTTGGCGATCGCATCATTTTTCTGCTGTATGATGACCGTTATCGTCAGGCGGCTTGGATGTTACCGGTCTTAGCACTGGGTTTTTGGCCACGGGTGTTAACGCAAACAATTGACCAATCGTTGTTTGCAATTGGTAAGTCACGTTACGTTGCTTTTGGAAGCTTTTCTAAATTTATGTATATGCTAGCGGTTTTACCTGCTAGCTTTTACTTCTTTGGTTTGCCGGGTGCTATTTTTGCGATCGCGTTTAACGATCTGCCATTCTATGCAGCTGTTTTATACGGGCTTTGGCGCGAAAATTTAGAGTGCTTTCTACAAGATGTCTACACAACACTTTTAGCTTTTTGCCTACTTGTGATTGTTTTATTGACACGCTATTCATTGGGGTTTGGTTTGCCATTTGATACTCTTTTTCACGGAGTCTAAGGGGTATCTTTTTAGATTGGCTTTTGGGTTCGATTCATAAACCTGAAAATTGAAGAATTAACTTTATGAAAATTACCTTTGTCATGGGCAGTGGCTTTAATATGAGCGGGGGCGATCGGGTGGTCGCTACCTATGCCGAAAAGCTGTGGCAACGTGGGCATGATGTTTTGGTTGTCTCCCGATCGCTCTATAAACCTAGCTACGGGGAGCGGCTAAGCTCATTTTTAAAGGGAAAAGGATGGAGGGCACCCAAGTGGAAGGGGTCTCATTTTGAATATGTGAATGTGCCCCACCGACGAATTGGTAAGTTTCGCCCGGTAGTTGACGCAGATCTACCCGATGCAGATGTGGTTATTGCAACCTGGTGGGAAACGGCGCATTGGGTTCATCGGTTAGCCCCCTCAAAGGGAGCAAAGGTCCATTTAATTCAGCATCATGAGGTGTTTGAAGAGCTGCCTCAAAGTGAGCAGCAACGAGCTTGTTACCGACTGCCGTTACATAAAATTACAATTTCAAATTGGTTGGTTGACATCCTGCATCAAAACTATGGCATTGCAAAATCATCGATTACGCTAATTCCTAATAGTGTTGATTTCAATATGTTTAATGCTTTTCCCCGACCAAAACAGGCTGTGCCAACAGTGGGAATGCTTTACTCAAGGCACCCCTGGAAGGGGTGTAAAAATAGTTTGCAAGCCTTTTCGCAGGCGGCGAAGGTGATTCCTAATTTACAGTTGGTTACATTCGGTGCTATTCACCCTGAGCCAACGTTGCCATTGCCCGATCGCTGCACGTTTTACTACAATCCACCTCAAAGTACTTTGAGTCAAATCTATGGAGCCTGTGATGCGTGGTTGTTTGGTAGCATTTTGGAGGGTTTTGGCTTGCCAATTTTAGAGGCGATGGCTTGTCGCACTCCGGTAATTGGTACGCCTGCCGGGGCTGCCCCCGAACTGTTGAGTGCTGCTGCTGGGGTATTGGTGCCGTTTGAAGATGTCGATGCAATGGCCGCTGCCATTGTTGAGGTGTGTCAAATGTCTGAGCAGAACTGGCGATCGCTGTCAGAGCGGGCCTATCAACGGGCCACTGCTTACACCTGGGATGATGCGGTTGACCGATTTGAGGCGGCTTTGCATCAAGCGATGGTTGAGCAGGCCGCGCAACGGTTACATCCATTGGTGACGAGTGGGGCCAGTTAACAAGCAAACTCGGCTTGTGAAATAGCGAACTTATCTTTTTCACAAGCCGGCTTGGTTTGAAGAGTGGGCTTAGGAGACAAACCGGACGAATTTGTTTTTGCCCAGTTGCAAAACTTTGCCTGTAAGTTCGTCGGCTGACTCAAATGTGAGGTCTACATTCTCTACTTTTTCACCGTTGAGCCGCACCGCTCCTCCTTGAATCTGACGGCGTGCATCAGAGCTGCTCTTACACAAGCCACTGGCGCTAACCAGGTAGAAAATTTTGACTGGGAATTTGACGTCGCTTAAGGCATACTCAGGGACTGCATCGGCTTGACTGGTTTTTCCTTTGACGAGGGCTTCGGCGTCTTGTTGGGCTTGTTTGGCTGCCGCTTCACCGTGATATTGAGCAACGACAGTGAGAGCCAGTCGCTTTTGGCGATCGCGGGGGTTTTCGGGTAGGTCTTGGGGGGATAAGTTGGTGAGTAGCTCAAAGTACTGAGGTAGTAGACTGTCGGGGGTCTTTTCTAGCTTTGAGTACATGGTTAGTGCGTCTTCGGTGAGAGCAACATAGTTGCCCAAGGATTTCGACATTTTTTGGACACCATCTGTCCCCAATAAAATTGGCACTAACAGACCAAACTGGGGGCGTACCCCAAAGTAGCGTTGGAGGTCGCGGCCAACGGCGATGTTGAATTTCTGATCGGTGCCGCCTAACTCGACGTCAGCTTCAACGGCAACGGAGTCATAGCCTTGCATCAAGGGATAGAGAAACTCATGCAGGTAGATCGGGCTACTTTTCTCATAACGTTCGGCAAACCCTTCTTTGGCGAGCATTTGCTGGGTGGTCATGGTGGAGAGTAGGTCGAGAATTTTGCCAAGGTCGAGTTTAGAGAGCCACTCTGAGTTGTGGCGAATTTCTAAACGGCCAGGGGTGTCAAAGTCGAGAATGGGACGAACCTGATCGAGGTAGGTCTTGACGTTATGGGCCACTTGCTCGTCGGTGAGTTGCTTACGGACTTCTGATTTGCCAGTCGGGTCGCCGATGCGGGCTGTGAAGTCACCAAAAATTAACACGGCGGTGTGCCCTGCATCTTGAAAGGCTCGCAGCTTTCGCATGGGGATGCTGTGCCCCAGGTGGATTTCGGCACCTGTGGGATCAATGCCCAGCTTGATCCGTAGTGGGCGATCGCTCTCTAATAAACGACGCTCTAAGCTCTCATCGGCACTGGTAGATTCTGGCTGATCGGGAAAAATTTCACTGATTCCCCGTCGCAACCAGGAAGAAGGATGATCATTCACCGCCGTTTTTCCCCTCAAAAGTCATCATTGCTGAAATTCAAGAAAGGTTTGTTAAGCTCGTCAGAGTTTATGGTCACAAGTTGAATAACTGACTAATATAATGCTCATTGCTGAACCCTCTATGAGACCAAACCTGTCTTGCTTACAGACATTCAATCGCTAATCCTAACTTATTGCGGTTACCAACTGGCAAAGGCAGAGTAAACTACTTCCAGCTTCAAGGGCAAAACCGTCGTTTAAATCCACTTTATAATCATTCATAAAAGGAATACGTGGCATCGTGGCACCGAATACCCTCTCCCAGCGTAAACAAGCTCCCTCGGCGGGGATTATTCCTTTCATAGCCGGAGTCAGCAAGATTACAAGCGGCACCCTGCTTGGGTTTACGATGCTGGCTAGCTCGGTGATGGCGGGAGGTTTGGTCGGGTTAGCGATTAGCTTTCGCAACCTTCCTGATGTACGGATTTTGCGAAACTATGCGCCAAGCGAGACGACTTACATTTATGACGTGAAGGGTAAGGTACTCACGAGTTTGCACGGGGAGGCAAACCGGGAGGTGGTGCCGCTGGACCGGATCTCGCCGGAGTTGAAGCGGGCGGTGCTGGCGATCGAGGATAGCTCGTTTTACTCGCACCGAGGGGTTAGCCCAGTGGGGGTGGCACGGGCCTTTTTGTCAAACTACCAGTCGGGGCAGACGGTTGAAGGTGGCTCGACGGTGACGATGCAGTTGATTAAAAACTTGTTTTTGTCGCCGAGACGGGCTTTTAGCCGCAAAGTGGCGGAGTCTGTTTTGGCGATGCGGCTGGAGCAGGTTTTTACGAAGGATCAAATTTTAGAGCTGTATCTGAATCAGGTTTACTGGGGGCATAACAACTACGGGGCTGAAACGGCGGCGCAAAGTTACTTTGGCAAGTCTGCGTCTGATCTCAACCTGGCTGAGTCTGCGATGATGGCAGGCTTGATTCAGTCGCCTGAGATTCTCAGCCCGTTTGTGAGTCCTAAAAAGGCGAAAGAACGACAAAAAGATGTGCTGAATCGGATGCGTAGCTTGAATTGGATCACGCCACAAGAGCAAGCGGCTGCACTGAAGTTTCCGATTAAGTTGGGCAGTATTACTTCATTTCGCCGGAGTACGTTGCCTTATGTGACAGATGCCACGATTCAAGAGTTAACCAAGCGGTTTGGCCGTGATGCGGTGCTGAAGGGTGGTATGCGTGTGCAAACGACGGTTGATAGCACAATGCAAAAGCTAGCTGAAGAAACAGTGAAGCAGGGGCATCGATCGCTGCGGGCACAGGGTATTTATGCGGATCAGATGGCGTTGGTGGCGGTTGATCCACGCACGCACTATATTAAGGCGATCGTGGGTGGGGTTGATTATTCGAAGAGTCAATATAATCGGGCAGTGCAGGCGCTCCGTCAACCCGGTTCTGCGTTTAAGCCGTTTGTTTACTACGCAGCACTGGCTTCGGGTAAGTATGCCCCTGAATCGACGGTATCGGATCGTCCGGTTAGTTACCCCGATGGCTATGAGTACTACTCACCGCGCAACTACGATGGTTCTTTTATGGGGGCGGTGACGTTGCGGCGGGCGTTAGAACTGTCGCGTAACGTGCCAGCTATCCGGCTGGGGCAAGAGATTGGTCTGAATAAGGTGATCGATATTTGTCGCACCATTGGGATTTCTAGTCCGATCGAGCCTGTGATTTCGTTGCCGCTCGGCTCAGTGGATTTGACGCCACTTGAAATGGCTGGAGCCTATGCGACGTTTGCGAGCAATGGCTGGTATTCTGAAACGACGTTGATTGTGCAAATCACAGATAGTAGCGGAAATGTGCTGCTCGACAATTCACCGAAACCTCAGCTTGTATTGGATCCGTGGGCAACGGCTTCGCTAAACTCGGTGATGCAAGGGGTAATTAATCAAGGAACTGCGACGGCTGCTAAAATTGGTCGTCCGGCAGCGGGTAAGACGGGAACGACCTCGTCAGAACGGGATATTTGGTTTGTTGGCTATGTGCCTCAGTTGGCCACTGCGGTTTGGGTTGGTAATGACAACTATACCCCGATTGGTAAGGGGGCAACGGGGGGCACGTTCGTTGCACCAATCTGGCGTAACTTCATGCTAAAGGCTTTGGATGGGGTGCCTGTTGAGAGCTTCCGATCGCCCTCAGAGTTTACAAAGCCGTAGGGATGCAGATTTAGGGGAGCAGGCTAAAAATGGAGAAAATTCTCTTTGTCTTCTAATCTCTTATATAACTGTCGCCAGTTGATTCAGGACATTGAAAGTAAAGGGGGTTGCGGGAACTGCGCCCCGTCCTAACCTAGATAACTACCGCTATACCTGCTCTGTAGTGCCTGGGCGGTGTTCTACCCGCTTGCGCTGGATTTGTAAACGGGCAAGGAAACAGTAAAGATTGAGCCTTCACCGGGACGACTTTTAACGTTGATTGAGCCACCACAGTGAATCAGAAGTTGCTGCACGATGGTTAGCCCTAAGCCTGCACCGCCTGAGTCTTCGGCGGAGGTTTGGCGTACCCGGTAGAAGCGCTCGAAGATTTTGGGGACTTCGTTACCGGGAATGCCGATGCCTGTGTCTCGAATTTCGAGCTGAACGCTGTCGGGGTCTTGATGGCGGGCACGCACCCACACTTGGCCACCGCGAGGGGTGAATTTAATGCCGTTGTGGAGCAGATGGATGACGATTTGCTTGACCCAGGCGTTGACACTGGCGATCGCGGGTAGCTCTTCGGGGATGGTGTAGGCTAACATAACGCCTTTTTCTTCGGCGAGGGGTTGATAGGTGCTGACAACCCCTGGCACAATTTCGGAGAGGCGAAGTGGTTCAATACTGGCGGCTTTAGCGGCTTGGTTGATCTGCACTAGCTCTAAGATGCTGGTGATTAAAGAGCTTTGGCGATCGCATTCTTTTGCGATCAGATCCATATACCGCTGGCGTTGGGGGGGACGTAAGCTGGGGGAGCTGAGCAGAGTTAAAGCGGTCTTGATGGTGGTGAGCGGGGTACGCAGTTCTTGACCGATGTTGCTGAGAAAGTCGTCTTTAAAGCGAACGGCGTTCATCAACTCTTCGTTTTGAACCTGAAGGAATTCGGCTTGCTCGGCTTGTTTGCGATACAGGGTTGCCCGTTGGCTGTTTTCGTCTTGCTGATGCAGGTGGCGAGCGAGCAAGGTGGAGAGTAGTAGGGGTTGAATCGGTTCAGGGGCGATCGTGTTGATCTGAGCGTTCCAAGTATCAAGGCGGCTGGCGAGGGTTGCGAGTTCGTCGTCTGATGTGGTTGATTTGGCTGGAATTGTTGGCAACAATAACCGTTGTAGATCGTTTAGCAAATTGCGAACGGCATCGGCACCAAATACGGTTAAGAGGTCAAGCACTTGTTTTTTGTCAGAGCTTTCTTCAATGGTGGGGTCTCCGGCAATACTTTCCATGTCAGCGACGCTGCTGGAATCCATAACTCCCCGGCGCAACCGAATTCGCCGTGCAACTACAGCTACTTGAATTTCTTTTGACCAGATAAATAATAGGTACTCGCGCCGTAGGGTGTTTGCACCTGGAATTCTGAGGTAGGTGATATTAGAGTCGGCATGGTTGGATTTATCGGCTAAATTGGCACGGGTCGCAGCCGATGTTTCTTGCCCCTCTTCACTCGCGTCTTCTTCACTAGAGCTTTTAAGACTGTAAATTACTTGAGACAAATCAGGGATTTGGCTGTATCGTTGCAATTCTTCTTGCCAGATTTCGTTGCGGGGCAATTTTGCCCAAACAAATGCAGGGATCTGTCGCTCGACTAACAGCCCAATAAGGGATGAAACGAGAGATTTAAAGGTCGGTGGACTCACCGAGGTGACTGTCTGGGCAGGCTGACGATTGACAATAAGCTCAAAAAGGGAACCTGGGAGCGGTGCCGACGTTTGCATAAGCTGATTTAAAGTGAAGAGACACACACATAAGCAGCAGCAAAGTGCGTTCTATGCGTGATCAAGCGTTCAAGAGTCGTGAAGCAAGAATCTCTCGCTTATTTCCCTATCATCCTGCAAACTTGCTGATCTGAATCATTAATGATCACATTTCTCGATAATTAGGTGGGTAGGCGAAATTAACTGTAACAAGAGGGCATTTGGGGTTGTGCCCTGAGTTTGAGGGAAGCATTTGCAATTTTGAGTTTACGGGGCGCTGGGTTCTGTGGGGCTGGTTTGGGGTGAAGGCTCGGTTGCGGTTTCAGGTGAACTGGGAGGTTGGAGGGCTTGTTGAGCCGATCGCCCTTCACCTTGATAACCAAAATACCAAAGGCTGGCAGCCGCTTCGGCACGCGTTACGGGCTTTTTAGGTTGAAACAGGGTGGTGTAGCCAAAGGCTCGACGAATATTGGCCTGATCGCCATTTTGATAATCGGCAAGTACGGCTTTTAAGGCTGCACCGTTGATTTTGCTGGCGTCTTGAAAGCCCCAGGTTTGTTTGACGTTTTCAATATTGGCGTTGGGGAGGGACTGCCGCACATCCATAGGGACTTTCCATTGCAGCAGGGTTTCTCGCGTTAATGGCTCGTTGGGACGAAATGTGGCGTTGGTGTTGCCGTCGCCGGAAAGCCGACTGGGAATGATTCCCGCTTCTGCTAAGCCTTGAATAATGGCAAAGTCTGGGTCTTTGCGGGAAATGTCTTTAAAGGCAGGCTCTGCGGTTTCGACGGCAGGCCGAACCTGGTAGGGAGCGCGATCGCGGTTAAGCAGGTTGTTGCTATTCACTAGCCAACGAGCAAACTCACGCCGCGTTATGTTTTGGTTGGGTTTGAGTAGGGGTTGACTGGTCGCGCCTGGTTTAGGATTGGCAGCGGGGGTTAAGATGCCTAGCTTGGCTAAATCGGAAATGTAGGGCTTGAGGGGGGCTGGGGTGGTGTTGAAGTCAGTAAAGGTGATGGGTTGGACTTCAATCGCCGGAGAGCTTGGGGTTGAAACGGCTACGTCGGTCTGGCCTGCCGAGTTGCCGCTGGCCCCGACGCTAGTGCTTTCGGAGAAACTGGGGATGCGGTCAACACTGCTGGTTTGGGGTGAGGGGGCGATCGAGGGGGATGCGGTTGGGGTTGATGGAGTGGTAGGCGTGGGTGAGCCTCCTGGACTGGGGGAGTTTGCTTGGGATAGGCGCGGGTCAGCGGCGAGTGAGTCTTGCAAAGACTGACCTAGCGGACTGTTAGCGCAACTACTCAGGGGCACGAGTAAGGCGATCAACAGCCATAAAGAACGGGAAGCATTAAACACTCGCATCAACATCAGAGAGAATTTGCCTGTCAACAGCAAAAAAGGTTGCAGATCCCACCCTAGCGCAGATTGTCGTGAACTGGATCAGGAAAAGCTGTCGCTGACATCACCAACTTGCTGCTGATAAGCAAGATAGACGGCTTCTAAAAAGTGGTCGGAGGTGGTTCCGGGGGGAATGGTTTCTAAACCAACAATGGTGCGAAGCTGACGGGCGAGTTTAAGGCTCAAATCTGTGCGAGCCTTGGCTTCCATTTGGGGGCGCTGTTTGAGGTACGAGCTGATAACGGCAAAGTCGTCGGGAGAAAGATTGGCGATGTTGGTCATCTCTGGCAGTTTGGCGGCTAACTCTTCGCTGGCGGGTGCAATGATAAGCTTTTCGCGGCGATCGCCTTTCTCTTCTTGCACGACGATGGTGCCTGCAACCATATCCCCCAGGCGTTTTTCTTTTGAGTTAATCAGAATGGAGAGGGAGCCAACGATGAAGAACAAGTCGTCAATGGGTCGCAACAAGGCGCGTAGGGTTGCTTGGGTGACGCCAATCGGGCGACCATCATCGCGAATCACGCGAATTTTGGCGTACCGTTTGCCGGGGGTTTGGCCCTGCCACAGGGTTTCAAAGATGGCGAAGTAGCCTGAAAAGAGAGCAAAGCTGAGCAGGAGGGAGATCGCGATGAGCCAGGTTTCTAGCCCTGCAAAGTTGAGTCCGGCGTTTTCTAAGGTGCTGACTAAGCCTGAAAAAAAGGTGGCGATAATAACCCAAAAAAGCCCCTGCCCTATCCACAAAAGGGTGTAGTCAACAAATAGGGCAAGAGCACGGTTTCCAATTCCGGCCAGGACAAACTCTAATTCCACGCTTTCTGGGGTTGATAGAGAAACCTGACGAAAAATGCGACGCGTCATAGTGGGCTTCTATTTCTAAGCATTGGGGTTGCGATCGCTCAATTCTAGCCCCAAACCTTCTCGCCGACTGCGGAGATCGACGTAGACAAGAGACTTGATGATCTGCCAAAACGGAACGGTGAAGATACTGACGACAAAGAAAAGTAACATGGAGATTGCAAGCGCAATTAGAAATGGCTGTATGACAGCGGTTGCCTCGTCGGGGCTGAGGTTGGCAAAGGATTGGCCCACGAGGGGGATGGCTCCGACAATCATTGGTACAAATGCTACGAGAAAGAAGGGAATACTGACGAGGGTTGCGACTAAGATGGTCAGGATGATGGGAAGCACAGAATCTTTGGAAAGTTGCCAGGTTCGCTTAATGGCGGTGAGAGCGTCGGTTGTCTCTTCAACACCTAAAAATACTTCTGGCATAAACAGACGAGCTTGAAACCACAGGCTGGCGGCAATACTAGCGAAGAGCCCAACAATCGGGATAAGTTGTAGGAGGGTTGTCAAAATATTGATGCCGATGTATATCAGAAACAGCAAAAGCGCCATCGACAAAAATTTCCAGAGCTTAGGCTTAACCGCCTGTCGGGCTGTAGCAACGCTTTCGGGTTTCTCAATAAACTCTCCATAGGCTAACCGAGAGATCACGGCTGACTGCATCCCAGCTTGAGCAATACAGTAAAACAATAGGGCGATCCACGGTAAGAAGAGGATGCCGGCAAAGGGTGTTGCTGCAGTTAAGGCAATAATGACAAGCAGGGATATGAAGGGCAAAGCGCCCCAAAGAATTGCGGTGAGCGCTACGCTTAAGTAGTTGCGCCAGTTTGCTCCGTATAGCCGGAGGCTGGCACTGACGATGTTGCCTGGGCTAAGAGTTTGCGTAGAGTTTGAGCTGCGAGCCATGAGTTAGACTCCAAACAATAGGTAGAAGGATATAAAAGTGATGTTTTATCCTAATCCACAGACTTTAAGAAAGCTGAAAAATCACAGAATATGAACATCCAACGCTGGATCGGGCGGCGAGAAAAAAGCTGGAAGGAGTTGAATACCTTGCTGCAAAAGGCAGAAAAGCAAGGGATGAAAACGTTGAATGCAACTGAAATTCGCCAGTTAGCGAGCCTCTACCGCTCGGCAGCAGCGGATCTAGCTCGTGCCCGAACGCAGCAGGTGGGCGTTCGCTTGACTCGTAACTTGCAAAACTTAACAGCCAGGGGCTATGCCCAGGTTTATCAGGGGTCGCGGCGGCAAGAGTGGCAAGCTCTGCGGGAGTTTGTGTTGTGGGGGTTTCCGGCGGCGGTGCAGCGATCGGCGGGTTATATTGCGCTAGCGACGGGGTTGTTTATTTTGGCTGGGCTGGTGGCCTGGTGGTTTGCCTGGAATGACCCGACGTTTATGGCGTTGGTGGTGCCGCAGGCGATGATTGAGCAGGTGCGCGATCGCGGCGAGTTATGGATGGGACGCATTATCGGGATTGAACCTTACGCGTCTAGCACAATCATGATCAACAATATTAAGGTTTCGTTTGGTGCAGTTGCAGGCGGCATCACGGGGGGACTGTTCACAACCTATGTGATGATTTTGAATGGCATTTTGATTGGTACGGTTGGCGTGTTGGTTGGGCAAAATAACCTGGCTCTGCCGTTTTGGGCGTTTGTGTTTCCCCACGGTTCACTGGAGTTACCGGCGATTTTTTTAGCGGGGGGAGCAGGTTTTTTGATCGCACGTGCCCTTTTGTTTCCGGGGTGTTATCGTCGCATGGATGCCTTGAAGCTTTATGGAGCAGAGGCGGCTCAATTGGTTTTTGGAGTTGTGCCGATGCTATTTATTGCGGGCATTATTGAGGGCTTTTTCTCGCCTAGCCCAATCGTGCCGGATGGAGTGAAGTATTTGGTGGGTGCGGGGTTATTTGTGGGTTTGGTTTTTTACCTGCAACGGCGGCGATCGCAACCTTCTGCCTAAAAGAATGGGAGGCGAAACACCGCAGACGCCTCCCTGCTAAGTCATTTATCGGGCGATCGCCTGGGTTTTATGCAAGCACGCCTCACAATTTGCGGATTGTTGTTTGTTTGAGGACTTTGACGGAGGCGGCGATTTCTTTTAGCTGCGGCTTATACTGTGATACTCAACACCAAACAGGGGTGAGGCGAGTCAATATTTTTTGGTAGAAAGTTCACAATCCTGATGTGGAGTGGGTCACTTGGTGAAGGGAGGTAAGCAGGCATGATAAGTCATGTAAGCCTCAAGGAAATAAGTCATGCGTTCCACTAATCGTCAAGCAGTGATTCAAGAGTTACGCCACCAGCTTCGCTATGCCAATACGCCGGAACAACGAGAGGTTCTGCGTAACCGGATCGATTTTTGGATGAATTACGTTCCTAAGCATTAACCTTTGATTTCCGCTTCAACTGAGAAGAGTAAGGTTAGGTAAATAGCCCTGTTAAAACCACGCTCAAACAGATTTGACTTTACCTCTCTGTAAATTTCTCGTGAAGTTATTGTGGATGCGATCGCGCCTCTTTAGAGAGTAAATGGGTTTGTACAGGGCTTGTACTTAGGGTTATAGCGTTTTTTGGCACTTGTAATTTCTGGGTGATTTTACTCGGAAATCATGTAGCTTTTATGAACCCGCCTGCTGATCTCTTATCGGTTGAAGAACTAAGTTGTTAGATTGACGGACGATCTAGGTTCTCAAATAAGAGGATTGATATTTCTAATCTTAGTTTTTTTGAGAAATCTAGTTTGTAGCGATCGGTACTTGCAATTACGGATAAAGCCTTAAGAAGTAAGGCGATGCATTTACCAGACTTGAAAATTAGAAAGATTCACTAGATGAGCTTGCCATGTTAAAACACTACATTCAGACATTCGCCTTTGCAGCAACCAGCATTGCGGCTGGCCTATCAGTTGTTGGACGAGCAGACGCAGCGGTGTTTAATTACACATCGACGTTTACTTTGACGTCAACGGGTAGCGTTGTGCCTACGGTAGAAGCGATTTTTAACTTCACTAAGACGACGGATGTATTACCTAATGGCCTGGTTGGTTATGAGTTTTTGTCTGGCTCGATTGACACAATCTTTACCGCCCCAGTCGCTATTACAGAATCAAATATTTCTAGCTTTTCCGATTACGTTTCAACTCTAAACAGCTTTTTGCCAACTAAGTATCAGGGTATTTTTAGCAATGTTTTGAGTGATGCGGAGTACGACTACATTGGCGATGGCGACTTTCCTCCGCCTGACTTCTCGCTCAGCTTTTCGGGTGCGCAAGTGCCTGCTATTCCTGAGTTGCAATTCTTGTTCTCAAATGGCGGCACTGCCAGCCTCAGTAGCACTTTGACGGGTGGTGTGCCGATTCAAGATGGAAACACGGGTGGCGGCTCTACGGCTGTACCTGAGCCTGTCTCAATGGTAGGGATTGGTCTAGCTGCGGGTGGTATGGCGATTGCGCGGCGGCGTCAGCAGAAAAAAGCAGCCTAAGTAAGACGGTCTAGAACTTTCCAATTTTTTGCAAGGTAGAGCATTGCTATTACACAATGCTCTTTTTTTGTTTGATGCTGACGCTCCATAGGGAGCAGCGTGAGTCTTAGCGTGGTTTGGCAGGCTCAAGGTTGAGTAAGCTCTTGCTGGTGCGATAGTAGGTTGACCAAATTTTAGGATCGGGGCGATCGCGCCAGTTGGTACGGGTAACTTTCAGGTTCAAAATGGGGGCCAGGTTGTCTTGGTTGCGAGCGGCAATGACTACGTTGACTTCGTTGATCAAGATGTCGCGATCGAAGCTTCTTTGAGTTGCGGCGCGGGCGATCGCTTCGGCGCGGCGGAGTAACAACTCAAAGGTTTCATTGGGGAGGGGGTCAAGCGTAATATCGACACGGGTTGGCTCGGCGTAGACACTTGCAGGAGCTATCACGTTGGTGCTGACCCAAGTTGCGCCTGCTAGTAGGAGGATGAGAGACAAACTGGTTGAAAGCACCGTTTGGGATGTGTGATGTGTGTTAGGTGAGTTGAGCGATCGCATCTCTTTGACTCCTAATCTTTCCACTTGAAGGGCTATCCAATCCTACATTCAGTTTTCTTTAAAGAACCCTGTAGTTGTTCTGAATTGTTTTTGATTGATGGAGTTCCAAGATATGCAGCTTACTGGATGGTTAGGGTAATCGGTTGGTGCGATCGCCCGTGTCGCTTGAATAAAGGAGATATTGCTGATGACCTTGTTTTTATCTTGAGGACGATAAATCGATTTCTGCTGTACCCTGTTTGATTAAGCTATTTTGATTCGATGTGGATTAGCTGAAACGCTGCAAAAATGTCAGTTAACTTCATGCTTTGAGATGGGTTGAAGATTAACGGAAGGTGATTGAAAGCATGTCAATTTTATTTGTGGGTTGTTGAGCTGATGATTTCTCTACGGCTGATGGAGTAATTCTGGCTGGATGTTGAAGTTTTTTCAGAAACTTTTACACCACTTCTCTTGTTGGCTGATTGTTTAGGACTGCGACCGATTTGTAAGATTTTGCATTGTGGTTGTGAGGCTTAATTTGATTGGTTTTGGTTAGTTTGCCTGAAGATTTAAGCAGAATCATCAAAAAAATGAGGAACAGATTAGATTAGAAATAGGATATCTGTTGATAGCTTGCTCAGATTGACGATTAATAAATAGAGTCGGGCAAACTAATAGGAACCAAGATTCAGGGCATCGATAATGAACCATTGGGCGATCGCAATTGGAATTAACCAATACCATCAGTTTCAACCGCTAGGTTTTGCTCAGCGTGATGCTCAAGCGATTCGTAATTTTTGGGTGAATGAGGCAGGCTTTGCGATCGAGCGTTGCTTGTTGATGACCGATGCTTCACCGCCGATGTGGGGAAAATCAACCTACCCGACTAAAGAAAATATTCAAAGTTGGTTACAACTCCTCTGCCGACAGTACCTTGCACCAGGAGATGTATTGTGGTTTTTCTTTAGTGGGTATGGTGTTTGTGAAGCGGGTCACGATTATTTAGTGCCGATTGAGGCGAGTCCACGCGCGATCGCGCAAATGGGTATTGCTGTAACTGCGATTTATGAGCAACTGGCGAAGCTATCTACTAATGCTCTGCTAGTTTTGTTGGATATTAATCGCAATCAAGGGTCAATTGCTAGTGAGCTGGTGGGTCAGCAGGTCGAGCAACTTGCAAGGCAATCACAGGTGCCGACGATTCTCTCGTGTCGGGCTGAGCAATTTTCGCGTGAGTCGAATACGCTCAAACATGGTTTTTTTACAGCGGCTTTGCTGGAGAGTTTACGAGCAACGGGTACTGCAACGGTTGATAGCTTTGAACGGTATTTGCATCGTCGCTTGCCAGAGCTGTGTGAGCAACACTTGCGACCGATACAGCAACCAGTTTTGATTAGCCCAGTTGAAAAGACGCGATACCTGCTGCTGCCGATGAATCGAGGGGTGGCAGCTGCTCGTGAGAATCGCCATGTACCTGTAACGATGCCACCGCTTGATCTCAGAGCAAATAGTGTGGTGAATGATAACCAAGCTCTACCGCCGCAGCTTGCGATCGCTCAGTCAAGTCTGCAAAGTGCAATGCGTGGAGGCGATCGGGTGCCAGTTGCAACGTTGACGCAAGCAGGTGGGGGGCAAAACTTGGTAGCAGAAAGGACTTCGATGGTTACTCAAAACTCGACTCCGATGACTCTTTCAGGTACGCAACTCGCTCAGACAGTGCAGGGGAAACATTCGCCGGAAAGCGTAGTCTCATCGGAGTCATCAAAGCCAGAGCCACCAGCAAAATCAACGGTAGAAGCAGACAACCCTGAAGCGGCTGTGCTGTGGCGGAGATTGTTGCTGTGGGGCGGAATTGGTTCGCTTCTACTGTTATTGGGTGTTTTAGCAAAGACGTGGTCTGAGTTTTTCCCGCCTGCGGTGGCCCCGGTTGCTGTCAATTCAGCTGTGAGTGAGGCGAAGAATGGCGTACCGACATCGGAGGGGAGTGGTGTTAAGGATGTAACAGAAGGGGGGGCGGAAACTCAAGGTCAACCGTCTGAGCGATTTATTTCAGATCGGGCAAAACCCAGTTTAGCAACCCCTGATTCGTCTAAGCCCAGACCTGATGGTAAATCTCAACCTTTGGCCATGTCAGCACTACCGTCTGATGGTTCGGTGTTGTTGGCGATCGCCCGGACTCACATCAAGTCTGACCTGGCGACACCTTACTGGAATGCAATTCAAGCGGCTCAAAAAATTCCGGCTGACAGTGCTGAATACCAGCTAGCGCAACAGGAAATTGCTGCCTGGAATCGGGAAATTTGGGCGATCGCGCGACGACGAGTTAATCAAGGTGAGTTGGGTTCTGCGATTTGGGCTGCTTCGCTTATTTCACCCAACCAATCGGTTTATAAAGAGTCGCGCCCTGTTTTAGCTCAATGGTGTCGTGCTTTAAGCACACGACCCACGACGACAGGTTTGACTGAAACAAAAGCCCGTAATATCTGTCGTGATTTGCCAAAGTCTTAAGTTCAGCTTCAATAAAAATCTTTCTCTCAGTCTGGTTTTGGACTTGTGACCCTGTGACTTGTCTCGCTTGATGAGATGTGTTGTGCTGTAAAGTTCTCATTCTCTTTGCACGACGGCTTCAGCTTTGACACCAACGAAACGAGATGGATCTTTTGAAATGGCTTGCGGCACAATGAAAGCGACAAGCTGAGATAGTTGAACCTTCATGATGCAAATCAGCAAAATTTTAGAGCGGGCTTTGGCGGGTAAGGAGTTGACGGAGGCGGAGGGGGTGGCGCTGTTGCGATCGCAGTCTCAAGCTGAGATTGCTGAAATTCGGGCAGTTGCCGATGCTTTGCGACAACAACAGGCAGGTGAGACGGTAACCTATGTGGTGAATCGCAACATCAATTTCACCAATATCTGTGAGCAGCACTGTAGTTTTTGTGCGTTTCGTCGCGACAAAGATGAAGAGGGGGCTTACTGGCTGGAGCTAGACCAGATTTTAGAGAAGACTGCAGACGCGGTGCGTGTAGGTGCTACTGAAATTTGTATGCAGGGTGGTCTAAACCCAGAAGCAAAACGCAATGGGCGATCGCTAGATTTTTATGTGCAACTTATTTTGGCAATTAAAGAAAAATTCCCTGAGCTGCATTTGCATACGTTTTCGCCTCAAGAGGTGCAGTTCATCGCCCGTGAGGATGGATTAACCTATGCCTATGTAATTGCTGCACTGCGAGATGCGGGGGTTGGTTCATTACCAGGTACGGCAGCAGAAGTTTTGGATGACTCGGTGCGACGGGTTATTTGCCCTGAGAAAATTAACTCGGCAACCTGGCTTGAGATTATTGAGACGGCTCACGAGCAAGGACTTTCGACGACCAGCACGATGCTGAGTGGTCATATTGAGACGCCGGAGCAACAGATCCATCATTTGGGTCAATTGCGATCGCTGCAAAAGCGATCGCTCTCGGTGGGTGGTGGCGCAATTACGGAGTTTATTTTGTTGCCGTTTGTAGGGCAAGATGCCCCTAAGCCTCTGCGAAATCGAGTCGGTCGCGATCAGCCAGTCTTAGCGGACTGTTTGTTACTGATGGCAGTTGCCCGAATTTTCTTAGGAAATTGGATTGCAAATCACCAACCCAGTTGGGTCAAACTCGGACTGAATGGCGCAACGGAAGCACTAACGTGGGGTTGCAACGACATCGGCGGCACTTTGATGGAGGAACACATCACGAGTATGGCGGGGGCTCAAGGGGGTACGTGTCAGTCGGTTGAGGATTTACAAGGGGCGATCGCGTCGCTCAACCGTCCTTTTGCTCAACGGGATACGCTCTACCGCCTCATCGGTGAGGCAGAGCCGCGAGCGGTTCAAGAGGTAATGTAAGGACATCCCGATTTGCTTATTGGAATGCGAAAAACGTCTTATTTGAGACAAAACAGACTCGTTTTAGTCTTATTTGAGTATCAGAAGTATCTCGCGAGATGTATCACGAGTCTCGCATAAGACAAGGTAGGCTCATTTAAGTCTTGCTTGAGTATCAGAAGTATCTTGTGAGACACTTCTGGTGGGTCTTGACTGAAAAAGGAAGCCTGTTGCTGGAGGCTGGATCCACTGGCGAATCGGATAACTTTCTCGTGGTGCTGAGAGAGATGCTCGACATACAATTAGGGCAGGCTCAAGGGCAAAAAAGCGTCTTACAGAGTACGAAAAAATTAGTCCAAATTTAGTCCAAAATCTCGAACAGCTCTGCTCATCCTCTTGAAAACTCGACAGGTAGGGATTTTTGGGAGGGGTGAAAATCTGAACTTCTGCGTAATAGGCAGAAGTTCAAAGACTGGACTCTACAATCCAACACATCAAAAATTTGCCTGCCAGAAACCATCCAACTACTCAAAACAAACCAAAAATGTCCCCTCACTCAAGCGAGCGCCCCTCTTAAACAAGGAGTCTCAAACAAGACAAGCAGACTTATACTAGACTTATTTGAGTCTCAAAATTCTCAGTTAAGATTCATTTGAACCGAGTGCTGCAGTTTCTCAGCCCACCCAAATTCCTTAACGGGTGACAACATGGCTAGAGAGCTTGCTGGAAGAGGGATAGGGCACGAAACCCACGCTGAAAATAAAGCCGTTTATGAGGTTTGAGGGCAATCAAGCGGAGCACCCAATCAGCCCATACGCTCATGCCATACTG
>DVDV01000337.1 GCA_015296075.1 Leptolyngbyaceae cyanobacterium M33_DOE_097
ACAGGTCTTCGGGATTCTCATAGCCTTTCAGCAATTCATCAAGGAGCTCAGGTCGAAAAGTCATAGTATGAGTGTCTTAGGTTTAGTAGTTCATTAGATCTCAATTTCTGACCTTTGACACACTTTAATTTACAATCCCTGGAAATGCTGGCACGGTTGGCTGTTTCTCACATGTTTCTCTCACAAACTGAAAAAGCAGCCTTTTACTTTCAAGAATTTGAGAAACTGGAGCGTGTTCTTCAACAGCCCAACAATCATCCATCCCGTTAGTCCAGGCGATTGGATGCAAAACTCAGACAGAGAAGTCTAGAAAGTAATGGATAGCCTAATAACAATTATCTACCTTGAGAAATCTTTCGTTATGCACTCTCAGACAATCAAGCAAGTAAGACTCAATATGAACAATAAGCAGCTTTCCCATCAATGCCATTCCTCTCTTTTGCTACTCTTGCTCCTAGTTTGTTCCTTCCCTATTTTTAATGTTTCACTTTTACTTTGCAATTCTTCCCCCGTTGTCGCTCAACCCATCTCAAACCGCAAAGCAGAGGCCGATCTTCGCTTACAGATGGGAATACGACAAATTGAATCCAGAGAGCCTAAAGCTGCGTTACAGTATTTAGAAAAAGCTTTGCAGATTTATCGAGAAATTAAAGATCGTCCCAGTGAAGGAAAAACACTAGAGAATTTGGGTCGTGCTCATTTCGCCTTCCAAAGCTACGCCAAGGCCATTGAGTATTCTGAGCAAAGTTTGGCGATCGCCCGCACCATCAAAGATCAAACCTTGGAATTATCAGTACTGAATCGACTGGGATTGATCCACGCCAATAATGGCAATTTCTCCAGTTCTATCTCTACGTTAGAACAAATCCTGGCAATTCATCGCAAAAGCAAAAATCGGGCTGGAGAAGTTCGGTCTTTGAGTGATTTGGGGTTTGTTTACTTACGGGCTGACAATTACGCCAAAGCGATCGAAATGCAAGAACGAGCCGTGCGACTGGCTCAACAACTGAACGATAACAGTTTAATGTTTGAGGCACGTGGTAATTACGAAGAGACTTATAGTGTGCTCAGAGGCAAGGCTTTTGGCTTATTTCAACAGGGAGTTCAACAAAATCAAGCGAATCAATTCACAGCCGCGATTCAATCCTGGGAAAAGGCATTGCAGATCCATCGCCTACTGCAAGACCCAAATCGCGAAGAAGATACCCTGAAAGAATTGGGCGATGCTTACTACAGAATTGGTAACTATGCTAAAGCTAAGGAAACTCAAGAACAGCTTTTAGCAATTGTTCGTAAACGTGGAGATGCAGCTCAAACATTAGAAGACCCATTAAGAAGCTCCTTGGGATACACGCAACAACAGCTTGGCAACTACACTCAAGCGATTGCCCAGATGGAGCAAAGGTTGGCAACTGCGCGAGCTAATAATAACTTCATGGATATGGCTGCTGCCCTGGTCGGTTTGGGGCATATTTATAGCAGCTTGGGTAGTTATACCAAAGCTATTGAAAATTATGAAAAGAGCTTAGCGATTATACAGAAAGATGGTGATCGCTTGCGGCAAGCGGCGGTGTTATCCTATCTGGGGAACGCTTACTATGCCCTAGGTGATTATGGCAAAGCGATTAGTTATTACAAACAGGGTTTGCCCACTCAGCGGGGACCCAAACTGCCCCAGGCCCATATAATGCACGCTAGCATGTTAGGATTTCTGGGCGATGCTTATCTCAAGCTCGGTGAGTACACTACAGCTATTAATTATCATGAGCAAAGGTTGGCAATTTGCCGTTTGATTAACTATCAACAAGGGGAAGCAAACACGTTGGCTAGGCTTGGTACTATTTATGGAACTCTGGGCAAGCAGACGAAGGCAATTGAATATGGCGAGCAGAGTTTAGCGATCTATCGTGTGGTGAATGATCAGGCAGGTGAAAGCAATGCCTTGGGCGGATTAGGCAGTATTTATGAGGTCTTTGGCAACTACGCTAAAGCGCTCGAATACTATCAAAAAAGTCTAACGATTAGTCAGAAAATCAAATCTAAACCGAGAGAATTGGTTGCTTTTGCTGATATTGCTTCAGTCTTGCAAAAACAAAAACAGCCAGAACTCGCTATCGTGTTTTATAAACAATCCATCAACGTGAGTGAAGTGATTCGGCGTGATACACGTCATCTAGATCGCGAGTTGCAGGCGACCTATACTGCCAGGGTTGCAGATAATTACCGCAAGCTGGCTGACTTGCTCCTTCAGCAAAACCGGATTATTGAAGCGATGCAAGTGTTGGATTTACTGAAAGTTCAAGATCTCCAGGATTTTCTCAAAGGTAGTCAGGGAACCGAGACGGCTCAGAAAGGAGTCAGCCTGCTACCAGAAGAGACAGCGATCTTACAGACTTTGCAAACCAGTACTCAGCCATTGCCGACTGTGATGTCAAGTGCGAACATTCAAACGCAAATTCAAAGTTTGCAAAAAACAGCAGCGAGTCAAAATCTCAAACTGAATAGCTATCAGGATTTGCAAAGTCGGATCAAAAAGTTGGGTCAAAATGTCGCCTTGTTTTACCCCCTCATCCTCGACGATCGACTGGAACTGGTCATCCTCACCCGCGATCGCCCTCCGGTTCGCAAACCGGTTGCCATTACCGCCAAACAACTTGAAACTGAAATCACCACCTTTCGCAAACAACTGGAAGAGAGATCGCCGTTGATTCAGCAATCTGCCCAAAAACTCTATCAGATCTTGTTCCAACCCCTGGAAAGCGAACTCAAAGTCGCTAGCGTTGATACCATCGTCTATGCTCCTGACAGCATCATGCGCTATGTACCCCTGGCAGCATTGCACGATGGCAAGCAATGGCTGACTCAGCGCTATCAAATCAACTATCTCACTGCCCTTGCCCTCACGCCCCTTGACCCCGATCATAACCCCAAGCCACGAGTTCTGGCCGCAGCCCTGACTCAGAATCGTGAGGTCAACCTTCTGGGTCAAACCTATCGCTTTCCAGCTTTGCAATTTACCCAACCGGAAGTGAAGAATCTGGCGCAACTCCTGCCGAACACCACTACCCTGATTGATGAGCAATTTAATCGTGCCAATCTGAGTCAAGGTGTACCGCAAGCCACCATTCTGCATCTGGCAACGCATGGGATGTTTGTGCCTGGTAGTCCCGATCAATCAATCATTCTGCTAGGGGATGGAAGTACCATCAACCTGCGCGAAATTGAACAGCAGTGGAAGTTTCCCAATCTCTCTCTAGTGGTGCTGAGTGCCTGCGAAACAGCGATCGGTGGCAAACTGGGTAACGGGATCGAAGTGCTGGGTTTTGGATACCAGATGCAACGCACTGGAGCACGAGCCGCCATTTCCTCCCTCTGGAAGGTTGATGACGGTGGCACTCAAGTGTTGATGAATACATTCTACGGGGCTTTGCAACAGGGTATGACTAAAGCAAAAGCTTTGCAGGAAACTCAAAAGGCATTAATTACTGGGAATTACACAACAGTTGGTGGCCAACGCTCTGATGTTGAAGTGCGAGTTGAGAATCGCATAATTCAGTCAAGCGCTGCCCGTGAGCGGCTATCGCATCCTTATTACTGGGCACCCTTCATTTTGATTGGGAATGGGCTATAAAGCATTTCATATCAAATCCGGTTGATCAACTAATAATTCAGGTTGCGTAGGGGTGTGGCAACGAACCGATACTGTTGGCGAATCGCTGAGAGAAAAATAACCTGCTGAATTTTGTAGAAAAGTGTGTACTTGTTCATCAGGTTGAAGCAGATTGCCCAAGATGAGAGTATCATCTACCGTTGGAGAACTGTTCTGATGCTTAACGGGTGACAACATGGCTAGAGAGCTTGCTGGAAGAGGGATAGGGCACGAAACCCACGCTGAAAATAAAGCCGTTTATGAGGTTTGAGGGCAATCAAGCGGAGCACCCAATCAGCCCATACGCTCATGCCATACTG
>DVDV01000161.1 GCA_015296075.1 Leptolyngbyaceae cyanobacterium M33_DOE_097
ACAGGTCTTCGGGATTCTCATAGCCTTTCAGCAATTCATCAAGGAGCTCAGGTCGAAAAGTCATAGTATGAGTGTCTTAGGTTTAGTAGTTCATTAGATCTCAATTTCTGACCTTTGACACACTTTAATTTACAATCCCGAATTGTGACAACAAATTCGGTTCCTAACCCCGGTGCTGATTGGCAGGCGAGGCTACCCTTGTGGCGATCGGTCACAATTTGGTAGCTGATTGATAGCCCTAACCCGGTTCCTTTGCCAACCGCTTTTGTTGTAAAGAAAGGGTCGAACAGGCGCTGCTTAAGCGATTCGGGGATACCAATACCATTATCTGCAATGCGAATTTTGACCCAATCGCTGCCTTTCTGTTCGGTTGAGATCCAAACGCAGGGTTTCTCTTGATTCTGCCAGAGCCGATTCAGGCTGTGATTGCGTTGCAGAATATGTTGTAGTTTTTGCTCTAGCTCGGTGTGGTGCTTTGACCCGTGATTAGAGAATTTGCCGCTTTCTTCTAAGGCATCGATCGCGTTTGCAATCAAATTCATAAAGACCTGGTTAAGTTGACTGGGATAGCACTCAATCAGAGGTAGATCGCCATATTCTTTAATGACTTCAACTTTGTTTGCTTTACTATTTGCTTTTAATCGACTTTGAAGAATTAGTAAGGTACTATCAATACCTTCGTGAATATCCACAGTTTTGACTTCTGCCTCATCAATACGAGAGAAGTTACGCAGTGAAAGTACAATTTGACGAATGCGCTCAACTCCAATCCTCATGGAGCGCATCAATTTTGTGAAATCTTGAATTAAAAAATCAAGGTCGATCGCCTCCATAAAATCTTCGATCGCACTGTTTGGTTTTGGATAAGTGGCTCGATATAGCTCAACCAGTTTCAACAAATCCTGGGAGTATTGACTGGCGTAGTCAAGATTCCCATGAATGAAATTGACTGGGTTATTGATTTCATGGGCGATACCAGCGACCAGTTGCCCCAGCGATGACATCTTCTCGGTTTGGATCAGTTGTGTCTGAGTTTTTTGTAGCTTTTCTAGAGTTTGCTCTAACTCAGCGTTGGCTCTGGTTAGATCAGTGGTGCGATCGGCAACTTGCTGCTCAACCGAATGCAGCAACTCTTGCATCGTTGCATTTGCCTGCAATAGTTCCTGAGAGCTGATTTCTAAGGTTCGTTCCAGTCGTTCTCGGTCTTCATCTGCTTGATGATAAGCCGCATTGACCGCTTCAATAAAAGATAACAATTCAGGTGAAAGGTCTGGATTGTCACCTAAATGTCGTTTTAGCTGACGCTGCAATAGTCGATGACAGTTTTCCATATTAATTGTTGATATATCTGATACCCAGCTGATTCTTTAGAAATCAGCTAAATGGTTGATTCAGATGAGAAAGGTTTGATGAATACGTTAACGATTCAGATATAGCAGCGTGAATGAACAATAATAATAGGCTCTTAAGCCACTTCTGCGAAAGTGGTGATAGTCATTGTTTGATTATGTAACTCACAAGGGGCACCGACTGCAAAGGGGGCAATCTCACCATAGGAATAAAAGCCTGTGATTTTGGCTTGATTACCAAACACATCACGTACCCCTTCGACTTCTTCTTCGATGCGTTGTTTGAGTACGAGTTTACGACCAACGCAACTGATGAGGATGGCTAAATCAGGCTTGATATTGGCTTGCGCTTTTTGACACGTTTCAGCCGCGTCGATCGCCCCGTCCACCAGTCGATCAAAACTGGCGTGCATCAGTTGCGCGGTTGTTCCTGCGGGCATATCACCTGCAAAGGTAAGACTTTGCTCAGCTTCATCGATCGCCAAAATCGTGCGTACCAGGCGGCGATCGTCAGCCTGGATTCGTAGGCTGAGTGGAAAGAGAAGCCCTGCTGCTGGTAAGGCATCGGCGTGTTCGCCCAGGTATTTTTTATATAGCTCTAGCGCTGGCTGACCGTCTAACTCATACAACACATTGCCGTGCGATTTGGTGATCAGGCGCTCGGTACCAAAGGGACTCCAACCACCTAAAGAGCCATAACCAACTTTGAGATGATCGCCATACAACCCAACGGCTGCAACTTTTCCTTGCTGAGGCTGATCATCCCAAAAAACGTAGGTTTCGCTGAAGCGATCGCCATCTCCTGATAAACCACCTGTGACGGTTACACCCACTGGGAGGTGTTGCGACAACCCTCGGACTAACTCGCTACCGTTGACCTGCAAACCATCAGAGAGAACAAAGACGTGGGCTAAGCCTGCTTTTGGGAGGGCTTGACCTAGGCGATCGCCAGCCGAAAAGCTACTCTCACCCGGTTCAAGTGAGATCGCACACCCCTCCACTTGAGTTTGCTCAAACGTGATTGCAGTGACTACCAGAGAATTGTCTAAAACTCGCGTGTCTAAAATTTCGCCTGCGGTGGAGCAGCCTAACAGATGGGCTTTTGGGAAAGCCTGAGATAGTTCTTTCTGCCAGGTGTCAGTTGCCAGAACGGATGGACTACCAAAAATTAGGACTAACTGAGCTAACGGACTGTTTGAGTTAGATAACAGCGGCTGCCATTCTTGTGCTGCTGTCCAGCTAAACTGTTCCACTCGCATGTCATTCTCCTAACCAATGAAGACAACTATGTTTAGGGTGCCCAAGATGAGTTCTGCTGCTCGCCCACTCTATAGTGTTACATGCAATACAATCCTGTTTCAGGAAAGCAAACCGTGTCTAATCTATTCCTTTAAACTAACCCTGAGAATTATGAGATTTTGATCGCGATAACCTGCTAAAGTCTCAGGAGCAAGCATTGATCAGGTAAAGTAGACGACTATGAGCGAGTCAGTGGGTTTCCGGATTGAGAAAGACTCAATGGGCGATCGCCAAATTCCGGATGATGTGTATTACGGCATTCAGACCCTGCGAGCAACCGAAAACTTTCCGATTAGTGGCTTGAAACCGCTACCGACTTTTGTGGATGCCTGTGTGCTGATTAAGAAGGCAACCGCGATCTCAAACGGTGAGTTGGGCTGCATTTCGAGCGAATTGAGCCAGGTGATTGTGCAAGCGGCGGATGAAGTGCTGAATGGCAATCTGCGCGATCAGTTTGTGGTGGATGTCTATCAGGCAGGTGCAGGCACCTCGCACCACATGAATATCAACGAAGTGCTGGCAAACCGCGCGTTAGAGTTGCTGGGCGATCGCAAGGGCAATTACCAACGGGTGAGTCCGAATGACCATGTAAACTATGGGCAATCTACAAATGATGTGATTCCGACGGCAATTCGGATTGGGGGGTTGCTGGCGCTGGAGCGCACGCTGTACCCGGCTTTATCAGGGGCGATCGCGGCGATGAATGCCAAGGCCGATGAGTTTCAGAATGTGATTCGCTCTGGTCGAACGCATTTGCAAGATGCGGTGCCCGTCCGTCTGGGTGAGAATTTCCGCGCTTGGGGGCAGATTTTTAGTGATCACCTGATTCGGATTGAGACGGCGGCGAAAGATTTGTGTGTGCTGGGTCTGGGCGGTAGTGCAGCTGGTACGGGGTTGAATACGCATCCTCAGTATCGGTTTCGCGTTGCCGAAATTTTGTCGGACTTGATTGATCAGCCTCTGCGACCCGCGCCGCATTTGATGGCTGCGATGCAGAGTATGTCGCCGTTTGTTAATGTTTCCGGTTCGCTTCGTAATCTGGCACAGGATTTGGCGAAGATTTCTCACGATTTGCGCTTGCTCGATTCGGGACCAAAGACGGGCTTTAAGGAGATTTCGCTGCCTCCGGTGCAACCGGGGTCGTCGATCATGCCGGGTAAGTACAATCCGGTGATGGCGGAGATGACTTCGATGGTCTGCTTTCAGGTGATGGGGTTAGATACGGCGATCGCCTTTGCAGCCCAGGCGGGACAACTCGAACTCAATGTGATGATGCCGCTAATTGCGTTTGACTTGATCCACAGCATCGAAATTTTGGGTAATTGTCTAGCAGCGTTGACGAACAAGTGTATTAAGGGTATTGAGGCGAATCACGATCGCTGTCTCGCCTACGCGGAAGGGAGTTTGGCTCTGGTCACTGCCCTCAACACGCACATCGGTTACTTGAATGCGGCAGCGGTCGCGAAGGAGTCGCTGGAGACGGGTAAGTCGCTGCGGGAAATTGTGCTTGAAAAGGGGCTGATGACGGCTGAGCAGCTGGCAGAGGTGTTGAACTTAGAGCAGATGAGTCAGTTGCCGGAAGGGTGACCTTAGCCTTGCTGCGTAGCATTGCGGAGTCTAAATCTGCCCTGATTTCTAAATTTTGGGGTTACTAAAATTTTGGGGGGCACTATTAGAGTCCTCTAAATTTAGGGGGTTTAGCGGAGATTTGAGGGCGGCGGAGCCGCAAGATCGGGGGACTTCCCCCCGCGCCCCCGCTATGCAGGGGACTCACTCCCCTACAACCCCCGCAAGGTCGTGCGTGTGGGGATTGAATGATTGGCTAGCCAGACGTTACGGGTAACAGGATTGCACTTCGATCGCTGGTCAAGGGTACGGGTGATGTGAGGCGGAGTGTGCAAGAGCGATCGCCCTAGTAAAGGTGGTCTGGGCTGACGAATCGCTTTCTAGAGGGAAGGCACCATCTTCCGCAGGGGATGCGCGGGGAAGCGGTTCTTTGCGGGGGACGCCCCCAAAAGGTTTGCTGGCTCGGAATGTACACATTCAAAAGAGAAACTGTCCCGTTTGAGCTGGCCCCACAACCAGCGAAAGTTCTCATTTGTGAGTCGCTTTTACTCAAGCCAGGTTAGCGATCGCCACAGGTTCAATCGCCTCAGCCGGGGTAAAGCCAAACACCTTCGCATAAAAATAAAACTCACCATCAAGCGTACGTTTGATATTTTCGGCTTTGCGGAATCCGTGTTGTTCGCCTTCATAAAGCACATAGGCTACAGGCAATCCCTTTGCTTGAAGCACATTGACCATCATTTCTGCCTGGTTAGGCGGCACAATTTTGTCTTCATCACCCTGGAAGAAAATGATCGGACAAGCTAGTTGCTCGCTAGAGTGAATCGGCGATCGCTCCATATAGAGGTCTTTGCGCTCAGGATAGGGGCCGATCAAGCTGTCTAAATAGCGGGCTTCAAATTTGTGGGTATCACGCACAAGTGCTTCCAGGTCACTCACTCCGTAGTAGCTAGCACCCGCTTTGAACACATCGCGAAACGTCAGCGCACAGAGCGTTGTATAACCACCCGCACTACCCCCATCAATCACTAGGCGATCGCCATCGGCTTTGCCTTGCGCAACGAGATACTTTGCACCGTTACAGCAGTCATCCACATCAACGATGCCCCACCGATCTTTCAGGCGATCGCGATATTCACGTCCGTAGCCCGTACTGCCTCCATAGTTCACATCTAAGACGGCAAAACCGCGACTCGTCCAATACTGAATCTTTAGGTTAAAGCCTGTGGTTGTGGCTGCTGTCGGGCCACCGTGACTTTTAACTAGCAACGGTGGACGTTCATCTGATGGAGCTTGAAAATCCTTATTTGTCGGTGGGTAGTAGAAGCCGTAGGCCGTCAAGCCCTGCTCGGTTGGAAAAGCGATCGTTTCCGGCACCGAAAGATAATCCGCATCAATCGTCAAACTACTAGAGCGTTGCAGCGTTTCGAGTTGTTGAGTCGTGAGGTCAAGCTTGGCAAGAATACCAGGCTCCGTCGCGGAGCCAGCACTGATTAAAACCTGACCACCACTTACATGAATGCCTCCAAGATCGGTGTAGTGCAGCTCAATTGGTGCTAGTGCTTTGGTTTGAGTGTTGAGTCGCGCCAGATAAGAGACACCTTCTTTGCTGTAGGTGCAGATAATTTCTTCAGCCGAGACAAAGTCATAGTTTGAATAGCCAAATACCCACTGTGGCATCCCAAATTCGGCTGCCATTGGATACAGCGCCTCAACCTCGCCTTGCCAGCGATAGAGGTTCCACCAGCCTGTGCGATCGGAGACAAAATACAGCACCCCATCCGGGGACCAACTCGGCTGCACCACCGATTCTTCGGGGCCGCCTGCCACAAGTGTTGCTTGCCCTAAGCGACCATCCGGTTGCACTTCTGCCACCCACAGTTCGGTGCTATCCCACGGCATATTAGGGTGATTCCAGGTAATCCATGCGAGTTGCGTCCCATCAGGGCTGAGGCGCGGCGCAGCATAGAAGTCATTACCAGAAACTAAAACGGTTTGCTCAGAGCCATCCAACGGCACAGCAACCAGCGTGTTGACAGCTTCTCCATCGCCCATATGGTCTTCCCGTACATAGATCAGGCGATCGCGGGTTGCATCCATGACACCATCGGCATAGCGCCACGCAACTTCAGGGGTGATTGGCGTTGGGAGTTGACCAACCTCTTGACGGTAGATGCGCTGATCCGAAAAGTTCGAGAAATAGACAACGTCCTGATGCGCCAGGTAAGAGCCGCCCCCGTATTCATGCACCCGCGTCCGCACATTAAATGGATCCGGTGTCACATCCAGAGTTTGTCCATCGGGTGTGCGCCGCACCAGCACGTTTCGGCCTTTCTCAGTGGGGCGCAACTCTGTCCAGTAAATATTGCTGCCATCAAAACGGGCACTGCCTAAGCCAATCGTGCCTGCCACAATCAGGTCAGAGGTGATGGGCGATCGCCAGGAGCCGTAGGGTGCAGTTTGCGGTTGCGTCATGATTACTCGTACTTACATAGGCCTATAGAGATCTACTATGCCCTATGCTCAAGCGATCGTGCGTTTTTAGACTGCAAAAGGGCAACTAATAGATGCCCATGCTTTATATCCACAAAAAATCCCCTGTGAAACAGGGGAAGTGCCGTTGTTATCCGTTCTAGAGAAGGAAGCAAACTGGTTAGTGGCTGTAGCGATTGCCACGGTAGGTCAGTTGTAGATTCGAACGAGGGGCAACACGAGCAGCCGTCAATGTCATGGTTGCGCCGCGATATTTGCCAATCTGCGTGGTGGAGACTTGAGCAACTTCAGCAAGGTTCGCTTCGTAGGTCTTACCGAGAAAATTGAGTGTCATGGGGGCTATCTCCTTGAGTTGGGGGCGTTTGCCTGATGAAATAATCATGCGGCTTTTGCTGATTGAAGCTGGTGACTCAACCCCTGCTCCACGGGTGAACCTCCTCACCTATTTCTCTGACTAAAATCAACTTCATTGCTGGTGTGTATCACCTCTACTGAAGGATCGCCAGCACTTCTAGAGGATGATTGATATCACAATCGGCAGTGGCTCAGCCGCGCGATCGCCCCATCCTTCAGGCTTTCCCAGCCCAAACTGACGCTGTACGCGCAACGTCTAGCAGACAAAAAGAACGGGCCCTTGAGTGTTAGCTGCCTTCCGTTCCTGTTGTAATACGAGCGACCCAGAGCGCAATCATCGCCGAAACTGCCAGCCAGTCAAACCAGCGCCAACGAAACTGATACCAATCGACTCGATGCGTGTTGGGCGTTGTAAATCCGCGTACTTTCATCGCGCCAGCAATTTGCTCAGCCCGCAACAGCAAGTTCTCTAGCAGTCGTTCGGCAACCGTTAGCCACACCTGAATACTGCGCCGAATCCCCAATTTCTGCCAGTTAATCGCCCGCGTCCGCACCGATCGCACCAGGTTTTGAATCTCCTCCATCACCAGCGGAATGAAGCGCAGGGCCAGCGTTAAAGTCAGCGAAATTTCGGTCACTGGGATGCGGAAGCGGCGGAGGGGTTCCATCCAGTTTTCGATCGCAGCGGTAATCTCTTCTGGCGCGGTGGTCAACAAAAAGAGGGTGGTGCTGTAGATCAGGGTAAACAGCAGCGTGCTGGTGCGAATCCCCAGATCGAGCGATCGGCGCGTGACGGTGACAGGCCCCTGTTGAAAGACGATGTAGTTGTAATCCGTTGGCTGGGACAGGTCGGGCCGCTTTTCGCCTGGAAGAGGTGCTTCAGTGGTTGCTTTCCCCAAGCGCGACAAGTCATACCAGGGCTTTTGGGGTGGTGGTTCGGGCAGGGTGGCAGGCTGCTCCGAAAAAGCAAGCTCATCGGCAGGCATTCGGGGTTGATGACGCGTTCTCATGCCATCAGGCAATACACAGGTCAACGCGAAGACCAGAAAACACAGCACGAGTAACCACCCCATCTGCTGCCGCCACACCCGCAAAGGAATCCGCGCAGTCAGCGTTAACAGGATCAGCAAAACCACCATCAAAATGCGCCAGAGCGGGGTTGCTAGCAACGGTGCCGCTAAAAAAGTCATCAGCCACGCGAGTTTCACCCGTGGATCGAGGCGATGCAACCAGGTAATCGGTTGCTCAAGGTACAGTCCAAGCGGGAGGGAGCGGAGGAGATCCATACCAATCAATACCTAAGCAGAACGAGAAGCGATTTTAAGAGGGTGCTACCGAATTCAATGAGGAAAAGCCCCATCAAGATTCTCCAAATACCAATTTAGTTTGCGATCGCGGTTAACAGATCCGGCGTTGCTGATTGGGCGTATGAATTCTGTAAGGGCGTTTCGCGTTCGCGTAGCGTCTCTTATCGGAGACAACGCCCCTAGCATAGGGATGCTTATCCAAAAATCATATGTACATTCAGCAACGCCACAGATCCCTCCCTACTTGCAGCATCCCCCTTCATCAGGTTGCCACATACACCCAAATCAAATTTGACTGCGTTTGTCTCTTTCTAACCCCCTGAAGGCCCCTTCTCGTTATATCAGCATCACACTTTTGTCGCCCGATTCACACTGCGCTCCATGTCGCGCACTTTCTTACCACGCCACAACAGACGAATGGGCGTGCCTGTAAAGCCAAGCGACTCGCGAAACTGCCGCTCAATGTAACGACGATAGCTATCACCAAACAGTTCAGGATCATTGACAAACAACACAATCGTTGGTGGAGCGGTACTGACCTGCGTGCCGTAGTAAATTTTGCCCTGCCGACCACCGCGAGTCGTGGGTGGTGTATGCCAGCGAGCCGCATCTTCTAAGACTTCGTTAATCACAGCAGTACTGATCCGGCGCTTGTTTTGCTCCGCCGAGGTATTCACCAGATCGAGAATTTTTTCGACCCGTTGCCCTGTCAAGGCGCTAATAAAAATCGTCTCAGCCCAGTCCAGGTAGTGCAGGCGGGCGCGCACTTCGCGTTCGTAGTCATAGATCGTTTGAGAATCTTTTTCGATCGCATCCCATTTATTAATCACCAGGACACAACCGCGACCCTCATCGGTTACACGTCCAGCAAGCTTTTGGTCTTGCTCCGTGACGCCATCCAGGGCATCAATTACCAGCAACGCCACATCAGCCCGGGCGATCGCCTTAAAGGCGCGGTTAATCCCAAAAAATTCAGGGCCATACTCAACATTCTTTTTCTTACGGATGCCAGCCGTGTCAATCAAGCGATAGGTTTGCCCCTCGCGCTCAACCACCATATCGATCGCATCCCGCGTTGTCCCCGAAATTGGACTCACGATCGCTCGGTTTTCGCCAACAAACGCATTCAACAAACTGGATTTGCCCACATTCGGACGACCCACGATCGCCACCCGAATTTCGTCTGTTTCCTCAACTTCGCTGACAGGAGGTAAAAACTCAATCACCTGATCGAGCAAATCGCCTGTGCCATTGCCATGAATCCCCGAAACCGGAATCGGTTCACCCAGACCTAAGCTCCAAAACTCAGCCGCCTGCGTGTAGCCCTGCTCGACCGACTCACACTTATTCACCGCCAGCAAAACGGGAACCGACTGTTGCCGCAACCAGGCTGCAATTTCTTCATCTGAGGTGGTGACACCCTGTTGCCCGTCTACTACAAAAATCGCTGCACTCGCTTCTGTCAGAGCGGCCATCGCCTGCTCGCGAATATGCGGCAAAAACTCGCTGTCATCGTCAAACACCAACCCGCCCGTATCCACTACGAGAAACTCGCGATCGCCCCAATAAGAGCGCTTATACGTGCGATCGCGGGTCACACCCGGCTCATCGTAAACAATCGCATCTTGTACCTGCGCCAACCGATTGACGATGGTAGATTTGCCCACGTTTGGGCGACCAATGATAGCAACAACGGGTAGCGGCATGGCAAAAACCGGAAGAATGGCAAACCTTTATTCTAACGAAATTAATCAACATCGCCTACCCAGGGCGATTGAACTAAGTCGGTAAATGAAACTTGACGAATCCGATCAAGCTCTTGAATCCGGCGCTTCTCATCATAAATTTTGCGCTGATAATAAGCGCTCAGTTCATCATCTCCGTTAAGAATTGTTTTCTCAAACAAGTCCTGAAAATGGCGACACCGCTTTTCACACATGACCCGTTCCATTGCTGCCGTTGCCGCGCGAATCGTTAAGTCGCCCCGTAAGATGTCGCGTCGTGTCTTCTCATCCAGTTGAAACAAGTGATACACACCCATCATTTCGCGGGGCGCGTCCGTACTGTAGTCCTGCAATTGCGTGATCAAGTCCGGCTCATCGACAGAATTGCCCGTCTCGATCGCCTCTACCTGCTGAATCAACCGCCACAAGTAACGATGATGCGACAGGCTAAATTCGAGATCGTGAGCATCTAACGCCTCAACAATCTCTGCGCGATACATTGGCGAATGCAGATACAGCCGCAGCAGTTGCGCTTCTGACTCTTCTAAGAGTGTGCGATCGCCCGTTGTTTGCCATTTCTGCGATCGGCCATGCCAGCGTTCGCCCCGCACCTGCTGCCGCAAATCTTCTTCGAGCCGCAGCATCAGGCGCGAGTCACCCCGGCTCAGCAAGTTGGCGCTGTGATGAATGTAGTGAGTGCGGAGCGTTGCATTCGGCAAATTGCCCAGCAACTTCACCACCGCCTGCGTCGCCTGCTGAAATTGGTCAGCCTGACTCAGTTCCTTATCGGCGATCGCCCGTTGAATCTGCCAATCGAGCCAGAGGGGTGCGTCTCTCAGGAGTTGCTCATAGACCGCTGCGTCGTGATGCTGCAAAAACTCATCCGGGTCTTTGCCATCGGGGATATTCAACACGCGCAGTTGCAACTCGCCCTGGTAGGCCAGCGTCTCAACTTCCCCGATCGCCCGTTCTGCCGCCTGGTTTCCGGCGCGATCGGCGTCAAAGTTGAGCACAATCCGTTTGGACTCGGTGTACCGCAACAGTTGCCGCACCTGTTGGGCACTCAGGGCTGTGCCCATTGAGGCAACCGCATTTGTGATTCCGGCGGCGTGCAGCGCAATCACATCAAAGTATCCCTCGACGACGATCGCCTGATCCTGTTTTGCGATCGCCTGTCGTGCTTTATCCAACCCAAACAAGATGCGGCCTTTATCGAACAGTTCCGTTTCCGGCGAGTTGAGATACTTGGGCTGCTCATCGCCCAACGCTCGCCCCCCAAACCCCACAACTCGCCCCTGCAAATCGTGAATTGGGATGATCAGCCGATCACGGAAGCGATCGTAGTAGCTGCTGCCATCCTTACGGGGAATCAGTAAGCCTGCCTGCTCCACCAACTGCACCGGATACCGTTTCTGATCCACCAGATAGCCATACAACGTCTCCCACCCAGCCGGAGCATAGCCTAACTGAAACTGCTGAATCGTCTCTAACGTGAGGCGGCGCTTTTCGATCAGGTAAGCGAGAGCTGGCTCTGCCTGAGCTTGCATCAAGGCATGCTCAAAAAACCGGGAGGCGATCGCCAAAATCTCATAAAGCTGCTCGCGCACCGACAGTTGTCGCTGAAACTCCTGCCGATCCTCCACCTTCATCGTCTGCACCGACACCTGGTAGCGTTTCGCCAGATCCAGCACGACCTCAGAGAACGAGCGTTTATTCAGCTCCATCAAGAACTTAAAAACATTGCCCCCAGCCCCACAGCTAAAGCAGTAGTAGAACTGCTTACTCGGACTCACCGAAAAACTAGGCTTCTTGTCTTCGTGAAAGGGGCATAACCCGGTGAAATCCTTACCCTGCTTGCGCAGCACCACATACTCAGACACCACATCCACGATGTCGGCTCGTTGCTTGACCTGCTCAATTGTGTCGGGATGTAGCCGGGGAATTTCCATACAGGTTTTGCTTGGGAGATTAGCTCAGCCAGTGTTCCGCTAGCCTACCGGATCGGGCCTTGAAAGCGGTAAAAGGCTGCATAAATTTAAGAGTGCAGGCATATTCGCTATCCCTAGCTCTCTATTGTATAAAGATGGGTTTGCGGCCTACAGTCCCTACTCATACATTGAAATTGTTTCTATCTCTGCGATCGCGGCTTCAATCCAAAGTTGCATCGCAGGCAGTTGCCAGACCGCATCAGCATAGCTCTGGCAAATTGGGTCAAGGCTGACCCCATAAGTTCTAAATCGACTGACAACCGGGGCATACATCGCATCGGCAATTGTAAACTCTCCAAACAGACAGTCACCGCCTGCGCCAAACTGCTCGCGACAATCGCGCCAGATCTCAGTTACACGGTCAATGTCTCGCTGCACATCGGGTGGAATAGTAGCCATTGGTTTATGCGATCGCAGATTCATCGGCATGGTAGAACGCAAAGCCCCAAAGCTCGAATGCATTTCGGCACTGACCGAGCGCGCGACAGCTCTAGCAACAGGCTCTGACGGCAACCAGGGCAGCTCAGGAAACCGTTCGCCAACATACTCCAAAATGGCTAACGAGTCCCAAACCACAATCTCACTGTCTAAATCGCCATCTAACAAGACAGGGACTTTACCCGCAGGCGAATATTCCTTCAACAGTTGCGCCGAAGTCTCGGTGTAGAGAGGAATTCGCAATTCTGAAAATTCGATGCCAAAGTGCCGCAGCGCCAACCAGGGACGCAACGACCAGGAAGAGTAATTTTTGTTGCCAATTACCAGTTGCAGCATAAGCTTCCCGCGCGATCGCTAGTGTGACCAATACATTCAACCGCTTTCATCATAGCGACCCTCAGCCCAGTCAATCAGGCAGAGGTAATGTTCTAGACATGGGGATCAATAAGGTCAAACCATCCGTCCAAATTCATATCGATTGATGAACAAGCCAATCACGATGTCATGCAACCATTGGGATTTTGAAAAGCAAATTGTCTTGCGGGC
>DVDV01000352.1 GCA_015296075.1 Leptolyngbyaceae cyanobacterium M33_DOE_097
ACAGGTCTTCGGGATTCTCATAGCCTTTCAGCAATTCATCAAGGAGCTCAGGTCGAAAAGTCATAGTATGAGTGTCTTAGGTTTAGTAGTTCATTAGATCTCAATTTCTGACCTTTGACACACTTTAATTTACAATCCCCCTTTTAGCTTTGTGAGGTTAAAGTTAGCCCCGTCATGCCCCAGACTTGAAAGAAGCTACGAAATAGCTTTTGCCCAGCTTCGTCTAGATTGCCATCGGCATCAATTTTGCCACCCTCAATCACTTTGCCTCGCTCTGTCCGAAAAGCGAGGACTAAATCACCATCGGCATCTTCTAAAACACAAAGCGCCCCTCTCGCCAAGACCTGTCCTGAACTGCTTACAACTACAAAGCGCATCGTTAAATGTAATGAATCGACTTAACCAGTATGCCTGCAATAGGGCTGTTTCGGTGTGAGAAGAGCGAATTGCGCGATTAGGCAGCGGTGAGTTACTTTGATCGCGTGAGTTCGATCAGCCTTGATCATCCTGGCGTTTGATTTCGTAAAATTGTGCCGCGATCGCGCCAACGGTATACAGCAAACCCGCATCCACCGTGATACCAATTGCAGTTCCTACACCCGGCAGTATCTCAAGAAAACTGAGACCCGTTTTCAACATGCCAGAACTGCTGGTGGTCAACCCCCAGATTGTTAGCACCTCCCCGCGACGGGTCGAGTCATTGGCTGGAAAACCATAAATTGCGGCAATGCGGTAGATCATGTTGGCTTGTAGCGCGGCAACAGCTCCAACATCCAGCGCAAAGAGCAAGACGGCCAGTGGCGGCACAATGTTTGCAACTAGACCGACTTGAGCGGCCTTAAAAGCATAATCATTGATCAAGCGTTGAGCGAGTTCCATGTCTGTATCGGCGGGGTATTTTTGCCGTAGCTGTGCGACTTCTTGCTCAACTTTTGCTTCATCGACTTGCCCCATAGCCGCCATGAACCACCCAATCCCCGGTACTTTAGTCGCGAATTGAATGAAGGGAAGATTGGCGATCGGGGTGACAACCTTGCCAACAACTTCGGTGCTGCGTTCAACAAAGTCATAGCCACCAGTCGCAACCGTTTTGCCAAACGATTCGCTTGCTTTGTGGAGTTGCTCGCCGATCGCCTGTGAAAGCTTAAATGCGGTAGCAAACGTTTCTCCATAGGAGTCACGCTGCGAATTATTGTCTTGTTGGTCAGTCATCAGCCTACTTTTCTCTATCTGATGAATTTATATCATTTTTACTCTGTTTCTTTCTCTCTCAATGTGCAGATGGATAGGTAGTAAAACTTCAAAGCAAGTGCCGTTTCCTAGCTCTGACTTAAAGCTGAGTCTGCCCTGGTGTTTCTCAACAATTTGGCGTGTAATAGCAAGCCCTAGACCCGTTCCTTTGCCGACTGGTTTTGTTGTAAAAAAGGTTTCAAAAATATGCGCTTGAAGGTCTTCCGACATACCTATTCCATTGTCTTCAATCCGAATCAGAATTGAGTCCTGCGGATCAGCTTTTAGCTCAGTTGTGATAGTAATTGTTGGTTTCCAATCAGATTTATTTTTAGAGCGCGTTAAATCAGTTAGCGCATCGATTGCGTTGCTCAAAAGATTCATAAAAACCTGACCCAACTGTCCTGAAAAGCCTTGAACTGAGGTGTTTTTGCCATAGTTTTTGACAACTTCAATTGTGTTTTTTAAGCGCCCTTGCAAAATGAGC
This sequence comes from Leptolyngbyaceae cyanobacterium M33_DOE_097, assembly GCA_015296075.1. Lineage (GTDB taxonomy): Bacteria > Cyanobacteriota > Cyanobacteriia > Leptolyngbyales > Leptolyngbyaceae > DSRU01. The sequence continues at coordinate 1,718 of DVDV01000352.1, forward strand.
AACGTGTCATCTAAACAGGCATGAATATCAACGGGTTGGGGGGTGCTTTCATCCATGTGAGAAAAGCTTTTAAGAGCGCTAATCGTTTTGCGCAGTCGTTCTGCCCCAACCCGAATGCTAGCAACAACCTGAGGAAAATCAGTAATAACAAACTCTAGATCGATCGCGTCTGTGATTGCTGCGATCGCGGGTGATGACTGCGGAAAACTACGCTCATAGGTTGCTAAAACTTCTAAAAGATCGTTTCCGTAATTATCGAGATAATTAATATTTCCGCAGATGAAATTGACTGGGTTGAGAATTTCGTGGGCAACGCTAGCCACCATTTCTCCTAAAGCTGACATTTTCTCAGCTTGAATTAAACGTGCTTGAGTCTGCTCTTGCAACAATTGGGTTGTTAACTGGTGAATTATGGATTGAGCCAACAAAAGTTGATGTACATCTAAGAGGTGATAGATTCCAGGTTTAACTTCAACAACGAGCGGTTCATTAATTAAATCGGGCGATCGCTCCAGGGTTTGTTGCGCAGCTGCCGCAATTAGCGTACTACCTGGAAATAATAAATATTCAACTGCTGTTAATTCGTGAAACTCTAGCAACGGTCTACGGCCAAACAAATCAAGGCCATAGGGGCGGCTCATGCGCTCCCAAAAACGCTGGCGTGAAATAACCCCAACCAGGCGATCGCGATCGAGCAAGACAGCCCCCGGTGCGAGTGGATTCTGCTCAAATCGGCGAGACAACTCCATGCCGACTGTATAGATGTCAACCGTTAAGTCAGATAACTCTAGCTCCCTCACGGTAGATTCAAGTGTCAGCGAGCAAGATTTATCTGGTTGAAGAATGGGAGAGATTTCAGTCATTAGCATAGAAACTTTTACACTCATCAAATTGCCAAATCAGCCAGGAGAACACAATTCGGTTAAATTGACTTTGAACGTTAGAAGCTCAAAATCTTACTTTAAGAAAGGCTTAACCAACTATTAACAATTTTCTGATTTGTATCCCTAGAAAGATGCCGAAATATTGATTAGTTTACAAGTGAAAAACTATGGAATCGGTCAACCTTTGAACAAGTTTCTGTTAATTGTTTTTCCAGGATGAGGAGTGAATTTTCGTGGTAGTTATTCCTTTTTTGCAAGAAATGCCTGCCATCCTCTGATTGATCGGGGCTATACCTGCCGTAGAATAAACATCTTTGGTAAACCCACTTATTAGATAGAGTTTGAAACAAGTTTTCTTTGTTCAGAATTTTCTGTAACTTTCTCTTGTTGGCAACCTGGTAAGACCGTGACGAATGAAAAAATGACTGAAGTAGATGCGATTTTGCAGCAGTTTGCCATGTTTGGCATCAAGCTTGGCCTTGACTCAAGTTTGAGTTTGCTGGAGCGATTGGGGAATCCGCATCAGCAGGTGTCTGTGGTTCACGTTGCGGGTAGCAACGGCAAAGGTTCTGTCTGTGCATTTTTAGCCAATGCCCTAAAAGTGGCTGGTTATCGCGTTGGTCGCTACACTTCACCCCACCTCATTGATTGGACTGAGCGAATCTGTCTTAATGGTCAACAGATCGCCTCAGCTGACCTGGTCGCTGTTTTGCAAGAGGTTGTGGCCGCAATTCCCGCCGATACCGCTGCATCACCGACTCAGTTTGAGGTAATTACAGCCGCCGCATGGCTTTGGTTTGCTCAGCAGCAGGTTGATATTGCCGTGATGGAAGTTGGGTTAGGTGGTCGGCTCGATGCGACGAATGTCTGTGATCGCCCCCTGGTTAGTGTGATTACAACAATTAGCCGTGAGCATTGGCAGCGCTTGGGACCAACCCTGGCTAATATCGCCTTTGAAAAGGCTGGTATTTTGAAACCAAAATGTCCTGCGGTTGTTGGTCATTTGCCCTCCGAAGCGATGCAGGTCGTAAAGCAGCGCATTGCAGAACTGGACTGTCCGGCGGTATTTCCAGAGATTGCCACCGATGATGGCGATGGCTGGGTGCGATCACAAAATATCCGCTATCAACTGCCTTTGTCAGGCGAGATGCAACGCCACAACTCAGCCCTGGCGATCGCGGCGCTCAAAATCTTGCAACAGCAGGGCTGGTCGTTGTCAGACGAGATGATTGCCGAGGGCATTGCTCAAACCGAGTGGGCGGGCCGGATGCAGTGGTTTACCTGGCAGGGGCAGCAATTTTTGATTGATGGGGCACACAATCCTGCTGGGGCAGCGGTGTTACGGCAATATGTCGATCAAGTGCTGGCTCAGACCTTAACCTGGCAGCCTCCCGTAACTTGGGTGCTGGGTATGATGCGCAATAAAGATCACCAGGAAGTCTTGGAGGCGTTGCTGCGACCGGGCGATCGCCTGCTGCTCGTACCAGTCCCCGACCCCAGCACAGCAGAGCCAGAAAAATTAGCCAGTTTGGCTCAAACTGTGTGTCCTGAATTGGCAGAGTGTCAGGTTTTGGGTGATGTATTTCAGGCATTGCCCCTGGCACTCGAACAATCAGCCCCAAATCATCTAACGGTTTTGTGTGGTTCGCTCTATTTATTGGGCTACTTCTTTCGCAAAGTGCAGGCGTCAACGGGTGCGTAAGCGGCGATAACGGCGATCGTGGTGCATCGCTTCGCCAATGGTGTGGTTCAGTTGATTGCCCATCAGCAAGACTAAAGAGGTGAGGTAAAGCCAGAGTAGCAGCACGATCACGGCTCCAACCGCGCCGTAAGCTTTGTTATAGGTGCCAAATTGGGAGACATATAACCGGAACAGACCGGATAAGACCGCCCAAAAAATTGCCGACAAAATCGCCCCCGGCAAAATTGGCGTGCCCCGATGCCATCGACTGGGGCCAAAGCGATAAATAAAGGCAAAGGCGATCGCGACGATCCCAAAGGCGAGTAACCAGCGCAGTAATCTCCATGCAATCAGGAGCCAGGGCTGAAAGTCGCCGCTGCGGTGGGCGGCATAGTTCACAATCAAGTCGCTGACAAAGACGAGTAAAGAGGCAATTAACAACAATAGAATGGTGCCTACTGTGAGGCCCAGCGAGACAAGCTTTGCTTTCCAAAAGGGACGCATTTGATTACTGGGGGTTTGTTGAATGTGATCGAGCGCAACCATTGCCGCACTTAAGGCACCGGAGGCCGCCCAGATTGACACAACAAAGCTGATTGAAAAAAGACTTTGACTTTGAGTGTTACTAATTTCTTTGATGAAGCCTTCAAGCAAATACAACACTTCCTTAGGAGCAAATCGGCTGAGCTGAGCCGCTAACTCCATCAATGTTCCCCCTACGTCTTTAAACAAGCCTACTGCGGTTAATAGCGCCAGTACGGCTGGAAACAATGCCAGCATAGAGTTGTAAGCCATCTCTGCGGCTAAACCAGGTAGTCGCTGTTGTCCGGCAGCTTGAATCGCTCGCCAAATCGTTCTGGGGGTGAGATACGTCCAAAATTGAAAAAACCGCATGGCAGCGAAATAGGGATGCTCAAACGCCATAAATCAACGCCATCAACCCTACACTAATCTTCTCTACTTATGAAGTAAAAGTAGAACAGGAGTTGGAATTCTTCTCAAACAGCGATCGCTGACACTACGCTACTCGCGAAAAGTTCGGCTGCGGATTCATCAAAGAGCCAATAAATCAAAAGTCCCCCAATTTTTGGAGGACTTTAAGGAGAAAGCGATTAGGAGTCAGACTTACTTTGGTTAGAGACCCATTGGTAAACCAGTGGATTTTCCTTTGATGCTGGTGACAATTCTGCCCCAACCGGCTTCTCCACCCTGATCCCAAAAGATGCGCTGCATCGTGTCATAAGAGTAGGGGTCAAAAGCGCCACCGACACCAACATCATAGTTAGAGCTGGCTCCGTGGCGTGTGCCGTAGGGGTCGTGTACCCAGCAATTCTCATTTTGAAACATTTGTACTGTAGCCAGAGTGTCTAAAGACTTGTGCACTCAATGTTATAAACGGCAGAATGCGGGTTTCAGCCATTCATAAACGTTAAAACCGGACGTTTTTATGAGAATCATTCT
>DVDV01000164.1 GCA_015296075.1 Leptolyngbyaceae cyanobacterium M33_DOE_097
ACAGGTCTTCGGGATTCTCATAGCCTTTCAGCAATTCATCAAGGAGCTCAGGTCGAAAAGTCATAGTATGAGTGTCTTAGGTTTAGTAGTTCATTAGATCTCAATTTCTGACCTTTGACACACTTTAATTTACAATCCCCCGCGTCTGCCTCTGCCGCCAACAGCTTCTGGGTTGATTTCTTGAAGAACTCCAATACTGCCGTGTCCTCAAAGGAGGGTGAACTCGTCACATCGACAACCACTTGAGCACCCACTAATACCTCAGCCAGTCCCTCACCTGTAACAGCGTTGACACCTGAAGAACGGGATGCTGCCACCACCTCATGTCCATGCTCACGTAGCTTGCTCACAAGCCTCTTACCAAGCCGTCCACTGGCACCAACAACAACAATTTTCATGACAACACCTCTGATAATTTAATGAATAGGGTTGTTGAGTTTGAGCCAAATGATTCCTGCAACACCCCCAAATTTTGCATTCGGTCAGCCCAGTTGCTTATTTGATCTCAGCCGGGTCAAACTCGGTGACTCGTCCTTTTCGGGCAGCCAGAAAGACATCGTAAGAACTGCAATAGGAGATCGTGACATCATTGACTTTGTTGTAAAGATGAACGACCGTGTCCGCTCCTCCGGGTTGAAGGGCAATGGGTTCCAGATCGCCAAAAAAGAGACGACGAATGGTGTCACCGCTGCCCAATTCATCCCTTAATTTGTATAACAGAGCCAGTTTCCCTTCCAGGGTGGGAGGAGTTGGATCAGCAGGCTGTTTTGCTTGAGGTATGTTTGCTTGAGTCATGATTGTTCTCCAATGTTGTTAATGTTGTTGAAATTTACAGATCAAACTTGTTCGCTAGTTGAAACGCTCTACCTTGTTTAGACCTTTGTTTAGACAGGAAGATTGAGTTTGGCAGTCACCGTTGTAAGTTTGTTGCCAAGTTGCAGAATACTTGTCTGTTGGGCTTCATCCTTCAAATTGCCATTCTCATCAAACGCTTGATAAGCATTTCCAATTGCCTGCTGATCTGGCAACACCAGAACCCTAATGTTGCCAAGAATGGAACGGACATGAACTAATCCTCGTAAGCCTCCCAACGCTCCAGGGGAAGCACTCATTAACACCGCAACCTTTTCTGCAAAACACGCCAGTGGAGGTTCGTCCGGTGCAGGACGTGATGCCCAATCGATCGCGTTTTTCAGCAGTGGAGTGATCGAACTGTTGTATTCTGGGCAGGCAATGAGGAATCCCTGATGCGCTTTCATTAGAGCCTTGAGCTTGAGGACATTCTCTGGCAGTCCCTCAGCCTCTTCCAAATCCCCATCGTAGAGCGGTAAGGGCAGATCGCGGAAATCCAGATAGGTCACTTCTGCACCTGCGGCTTTAGCTCCTTCAATGGCGATTTTCACCAGTTTTTTGTTGACAGAATCTTGGCGAGCACTCCCGGCAAAAGCGAGAATTTTGGCAGTGATCATGAATTTCTCCTTTAACTTGTTAACTGGCATGAGCCGCAACGGTATTAACCATCCAGTCCAACGGGCGAGGTTGAAAATTCAGTTCGCGTTTTGCCTTGGCATTCGATGCGCCTCGCATCTGAGTTTGGTAGTAAACAATGTCCGTACCGCCCTCCAGTTTGAGCGCATCTTCAACCGATACTCGCGGCGGCGGGGGAGCATTCAGCGATCGCGCAAACGCAGGTAGCCAATCGCGCACTGGTAAAGGCTGATCATCGACAATCTGATAAATACCAGGATTTCCCTGCTCAGCGGCTGCAACCGTGGCGATCGCGGCATCCTCAATGTGTAACCACGACCAGACCCCAGCCCCGTTCCCAACAATTGGGAACTGTTGCTGCCGCACCTGTCGCCCGACATCACCATCCGAGTTGAACCAGGTGCCAGGTCCGTAAAAGAAACCATAGCGTAACGCAATTCCTTCGAGATTGGATGCCAATAAACGATGTTCAACCTCAGTCATAATGCGAGACTCTGCGGCAACAACGGGGGAAGCATCAAGCACTAGAGGCGTTTCCTCATCTGCCAAGCCAGAACCGGGAGTTGCCCAGACAGCGATCGACTGTCTCAAGTAACGGCGCATTCCTGCTGCCTGTGCTGCCGCCAGCACATTGGCTCCGCCTTCTATTCGAATGCGTGTATTCAGAGGCGCTGCCGCCATCATGGATTCACGAGTGTAAGTCTTGGGTAGAGCGGTGAGTTGTTCAATCACGACTTCTGGTTGAGCCTGGGCGATCACTGCTTTGACTGAGTCTGGGTCGAATACATCGGCGATTGCTGGTTCGATTCCCTGGGCTGCGAATGACTGTGCTTTTTCTTGCGAGCGGGTCAGCGCAACAACGTGGTGTCCCTTGGCAAGTAATTGGTCGAGTAGGGGACGACCGATTGCTCCTGTTCCCCCGGCAACAAAAATCTTCATTTGTGACTCCTCTAAAATTTCATGGTTTGACTATTTACGTGGTTGCTAATCTCTCTTGATGTAAATTGGTTTTCGGCGTTCTAATAACGTGCGGCAACAATAGCTTTCACTACAGCATTTTCCGATCTAGTGAGGCGTATTTGATATACTAATTCAATCCATTTACTTCATTCTCAATCAAGTGCAACCCTACTCACTCGATCTTAGACAAAAAATTGTTGACGCTTATGTTGAAGGTAATACGTCACAA
>DVDV01000027.1 GCA_015296075.1 Leptolyngbyaceae cyanobacterium M33_DOE_097
AGGGCTTCATCCACTCCTCTCACCTGACCAGGTGATTTTTTTGTATAGCAAATCACATAACCAAAAAAATAGGGAGTGAATGCCCCCATTCATCTCCCCGATCAGCTTATGCTCTACACATGCTCTAGAGTACGACTGATGCAGAGCGTGGGGCTTCATCCACTCCTCTCACCTCAAAGAATGATTCACACGTCACCCACTCGCATGACGGTTAAAGAAATAGCTGTAGATTTAAGACGTAGTCGCCCAAACGCACTTGATTGGCCCACAGTTCATACTCGACTCTAACAAACTGGGGTAGCGGAGAGCCTTGCACAACCAGGCTACGGGTGTAGTTACTCAAGCGAAACTGCCCACTTTGAGCGGTTGGGCTATCTGCCAGCCAGTAACGGCTGATGCCGTAGATGCCGCGCTCCCAAGTGTGGCGATAACTGAAGTTGCTGTTGCCTTGAATGGTCATTGTTACCCGCGAGGGAGACAGCTCAAGCCAAAGCAACCGGGGCGTCGTGTCAACCAGGGTTGCAACATTAGCTTCGAGCGGTGCCAGACTGTCTAAAAAATCCGGTGGGGTTGCCAGCACAACATGAAAAAATTGCAAGTCTTTTTGGTAGATGGTGGCGACTGTAGCGACTTCTGAGTAGACGGGCAAATTACTGGAAAGATGGAGCAGCGAAACGGGGCATTGATGTTGAGTCAGCATTGGTAATAAGGAATAACTCGCGCCATCGAAAGCAGACTAGCCAAAACTAACAGCAGATTTGGTTAAAACTTTCGATTGGGATGATCACCAGACGCAGTACAATCGCGATCGCAGTGCTTGCAGTCTAACTGATCCCCATGTCAAACCCGACCGTTATTTCCCTAGATACCGCCGAAAGTCACCAAACGCTGACCATTACCCCGCCGACAACGGGCACGGCTCTCCACGGGCGCATTCGGATTCCGGGTGATAAATCCATCTCTCACCGGGCGTTAATGCTCGGTGCCCTGGCATCCGGTCAAACGACCATTCGAGGGTTACTGTTAGGCGATGACCCGCGCAGTACGGCTCGCTGTTTTGAGGCACTGGGGGCGCAAGTGTCTGACCTCAATACCCAGGAAGTGACCGTGCAAGGGATTGGCTTGGGTAACCTGTTGGAGCCGACCGATGTGTTAGATGCGGGTAACTCAGGCACAACGCTACGCCTGATGCTGGGCATTCTCGCCTCTCACCCCGATCGCTTTTTTGCCCTGACTGGAGATAGCTCGCTGCGATCGCGCCCCATGTCTCGTGTGGTCAAACCGTTGGCTCAAATGGGTGCTCAAATTTGGGGCAGAAAAGGCAATTCCCTGGCTCCGTTAGCCGTTCAGGGGCAAGCTTTGCAACCGATCCATTACCAATCACCGATCGCCTCTGCCCAGGTAAAATCATGCATTCTGCTGGCGGGTCTTAACACCGAAGGTAAAACGACCGTCACGGAACCTGCCTTATCGCGTGACCACAGTGAGCGGATGCTGCGGGCGTTTGGGGCAACGGTCGAAGTGGATCCAGAAACCAATAGCGCCAGTGTAATTGGGCCAGCGCGGTTAGTTGGGCAAACCGTCGTGGTTCCCGGAGATATTAGCTCAGCCGCTTTTTGGCTGGTAGCAGCGGCGATCGTCCCTGATTCTGATCTCACAATTGAGAATGTAGGCGTCAACCCAACCCGCACTGGCATTTTAGAAGCCCTGGAAATGATGGGTGCTGATATTACCCGCGAAAATGAGCGCGAAGTGGCCGGAGAACCCGTGGCCGACTTGCGGGTGCGCTATGCTGGCAGCGGCGATCGCCCCCCACTCAAAGCCTGCGAAATCGGCGGTTCTTTAATTCCCCGGTTGATTGACGAAATCCCCATTTTGGCGGTGGCAGCGACCGTTGCAGAAGGCACGACGGTGATCCGCGATGCCGAAGAGTTGCGCGTGAAAGAGAGCGATCGGATTACGGTGATGGCAAACCAGCTTAACCAAATGGGAGCCAGAGTTGATGAACTGCCGGATGGCATGACGATTGTAGGTGGCACGCCCCTTAAAGGTGCAGAAGTCGATAGCTACACCGATCACCGGATTGCGATGAGCCTGGCGATCGCGGCTTTAATTGCCAAAGGTACCACCACGATTCGTCGAGCCGAAGCGGTGGCTATTTCTTACCCAGGTTTTGTTTCAACGCTGGAGCAGACGATCAGCTAATCAATCAGAAGGTTACTCATCTGGGTAGCTTTCCGATGCTGAATGCTCACATACCTTTTAAGAAGGTCAAGTAGGGTGAGGACGTGCTTGGGTCGATTCCACTCAGCAAGCGGCTAGGCTGACGTTTTTGGAATTTATCCAGCTTATTTTTCGTTAAGTCTCCCAGTGGAGTGCCGCTTCGATTTGGGTGGCGAGATTGGCTGGGTCAAAGGGTTTAACAATCACTGCTCGTGCCCCAAGCTGAGCATATTCTTGTTGGGTTGCAACTTTTGTAGTTGCAGTTAACAAAATGACTGGAATATTCTGTGTTGTCGTATCGGCTTTGAGTGCTTTAAGGGTTAACAAACCGTCCATCTTTGGCATTTTGGAATCTAATAGAATGGCATCCGGTTGATAGGTTTGGGCGATCGCGATGCCTTCTTGCCCGGATGCCACTGTGATAACGTTCCACTTGCGGGTTAGTTCTAAACTTGCTTTAGCAAGCGTGCGAATTGAGGCTTCATCATCAATTAATAGAACGTGTCGAACTGACATGAGTCGATTTATCCTGATGTTGGGCAAGGGAACGGGGTGACTGGCTGTATGACAAGGCAGACAGCCCTTACCTCACTATTAATCATAGAGAGAATGGAACTGTCAGACTAATTTGATTTGTCCTACAAATTCTTTAAAGACGAGAGTGTGAGAGTCGATTGCGACTTAGCCGATTGCCTAAGCGTGAGATGAATTCTACTTCAGACCAGGGTTTTGCAAGGTAGTCATCAGCCCCAGCGCCCAAAATCTGTTGAATTGTGGTTGCATCTTGATGATCCGTTAAAAAAAGAATTGGCAAATGATCCCAACGGCGATCGCTGCGCACAATTCGACAGAGATCAATGCCGCTAATTTCGGGCAGCTCAACATCTAAAATCAAAACGTCGGGGGCGATCGCGTGCAACTGATCCCAAAATGAGTTGGGGTTTGCCAGGGTGAATAACTGCGCGCGCCAACGGGTCAGCAATCGCTGCAAGCTTTGTACAATCAGCGGATCGTTGTTCAGGGCTAAGATCCGAGTCTTGGCAAAGCGGTGAGCGGTTAACAACTCCTGCACGTTTGCTAATAAATCAGGAATGGCAACCGATTTCTCAAGCAATCGACACCGACTGCAACGAGAAATTTTTAAGCGATCGGGCAAGCTCATTTGAGCGATTAATCCCAGAACGGGTAAGGTTGGAAACTGGGAGGCGATCGCTTCCAGTAATTTGAGATTGTCTTGAAAAGCATCGGCGACGGTTAGATCAACCAGCACCAGGTCTGGCGTCTCATCAAATAGGATTTCGAGTGCATCCATGATTGTCGAGGCGTTAGTGACAGCAATTTCTGCGGGGTTTGCTGCTATTTGCAACTGATCCAGCAAGGCGTTGTCGGTTGAGACCAATAGTAAAGAAGATGGGTTTGCTGGCGCATCAAGCAGAATAAAATCAGCAAAATCTGACGAATTGAGTTCCTCGGGTGGCCCTTGCAACCTGTGATGCAGTTGATCAACTAACCCCTTGAACTGGGCTATGTCGCTGCTTGGAGGGTCTGCTTGCAACCAGTTCTCAATTTCTCGACTCAATTGCGATCCCACCGGAAAGCCAAACATACCCAGCGAACCTGCTAGTTTATGGGCGGCTTGCTCCGCTTGCTCTCGACATTCTGGCGGGAGGTTGCCAGTTTGCAACAGAGACACGGCACGATCAATCAGGCTGAGCCGTTCTAACATTGGTTCCTTAAACTGGCTCCAAGCAGCAAAGGCCATCTCCTGAACTGGACTAGGGGCTGCTTTGGCGGGCTGAGAGAGGGGCTGTGACTCTAAAGCTGCCTCTGCACCATCTAAAGCAGCAATTGCAGGTGGGAAAGTTCCCTTGTTAGAACTAGTTTGCTGCTCGGCTAACTGGGTTTCAGGCGGAGATTTGAGGCGATATCCTTGCCCGTATAAAGTCTCGATCGCTGCGTCGATCCCGACTGCTTTCAACCTGCGGCGCAACCGTTTAATCAATGTGCGAACCGTTTCATCGCCTGGGGAATCAGCAAAGTCCCATAACCGCTCTAGAATCTGACTGCTGCTAAAGACATGCTGGGGATAGCGGAGAAACAGTTCTAGTAGGGAGTATTCTTTGGCTGTAAGGGAAACTAATTTCCCTTGATAGGTCACTCGACGCGAGCTTGGGTCCAGGCACAAGGCAGCCCACTCTAAAACCGGGGTGGCAGCATTCTGTTGACGGCGCAGCAAGGCACGAATTCGAGCTGACAATTCTTCACTGGTGCAGGGTTTAACAACATAGTCATCGGCCCCTGCATCTAAACCAGTCACTTTTGCCGTATGAGAGCTTTGTGCTGTCAGCAGCAGAATGGGCTGCTGGTAACCCGATCGCCGCAAGCGCTGACACAGTTGAAGCCCATTCAGCTTGGGCAGGTTGACGTCCAGGACAATCAAGTCGTAGGCGATCGCCTGAGCAAAGTTCCAACCAGTTTCGCCATCTGTCACGCAATCGATCGCGTAGTGTTGAGCTGCCAAGTCGTTTGACAGTGCTTGAGCTAATACTGCGTCATCTTCGACTAACAAAAGCCGCATATTCTTGGATCTATTTGCCAACTTACCCTATTAAAATGCTCTAAGCTGAAGCATTCAACCGAGGGGCGCTATCTTAACTGCTTTGCTTCATTGAAGATTCTCATTATCTTTAGAAAATAAGTGGGTAGGTAAAATGAACTGTAGCAAGGGGGCATCGGGGGCTTTGCTCCCAGGCAGGGGGGCACTTCCTCCACTCCCAAAATCTTCTTTCGTTTGTTTAATTGCATCCAGTTAGGAACGCAAATTAAATAACTTCGATACTTTGGGGACGGGTGCTAGCGCAGCCATGCCGTCAGGCTATACGGCTGTTCACCCCTTTCGACAAAAAATATCCGATCTTATTTAATCCATGATCCTTACTTAAGTATCAGGTTGCTAACTAGGCTTTCCGGGTAAGCGTTATCCAACACTCTTCTAGTCATTGTATGCAGCGTTTTCGGAAACGATTTAGGTCTCGCAGAACAGACTTACAGGCAGGTTTAGGAGCGAAATTTGAGGCGGTTTTTCACGCCAATCCGGTTGCAAGTCTACTTGCCACTTTCCCTGAAGGACGGATTCTTGCAATGAACGAGGCCTTTTGTCGCATCCTGGATGGGCTGCCTGGTGCGGCTGCGGCTCGTTCTCTCGCTGAAACAAAGCTGTGGAGTACGTTTGAGGAATACACCGAATTTATTCAGCAAGTACAATTAGCCAACTCCCTCTACGATCGCGAAATTTGTGTTTTTTTATCTTCTGATCAGGTACAAATTCTGTCACTTTCGGCGCGGGTAATCACAGTTGCAGCTGAAACAAATCTTTTAATAACCGCGATCGCCCAACCACAACATGCTTCACCTGGGGAATTGGCGCAATCGAAGGTGGTTTTGAAGCCTGCGATCGGCTCTCGCATTGATGAGTATCAACGTTTGGAAGCAGAGCGGCAACAAACAGCCGAAGCGCTCCGGTTAAGTGAAGAACGGTTTCGCCAAATTGCGAACAGTATCAAACAATTTCTCTTTGTGCGTGATATGCGCTCAAAAAACTACCTTTATGCTAGTCCAGCCTATGAAACGATCTGGGGGCGCACCTGCGAGAGTTTGTATCAAAACCCACAGTCCTGGTTCGATAGTCTTCATCCCGACGATCGCCCTTCGGTTCTCGCTTCCTTGCATAAACAGTTTCAAGGTGATTTAATTCAGCACGAGTATCGGATTTATCATCTTAATGGCAGCCTGCGTTGGATTAGAGCTGAAGTGTTTCCTGTTGTTGATGAAACGGGGCAAATCGTCCGCTGTGCTGGCATCATTGAGGATATTACCAGTCGTAAACAGGCTGAGAGTGCCTTGCGCGATTCAGAAGAAAAGTTTGCGATGATTTATCGGTGTAGCCCTACCGCGATCGCTATCTCATACCTATCAGATGGGCGTTATACCGATGTAAACTCAACATTTGAGGAGTATACAGGTCTGACTCGGCAAGAAGTACTTGGTAAGCGAGCCGCTGACTTAAACCTTTGGGTTAATTTACAACAACGGGAGGAATTGATTCGCCAGGTGACTGAGCAGGGGCGCGTGCAAAACCTGGAATGTCAAGTTCGACGCAAAAACGGAGAAATTAGAACGGTTCTAATGTCGGCTGAGCGTTACGAACTGGCAGGAACCAACTATCTCATCACGGTTGCAATTGATATTAGTGAGCGCAAACAACTTCAGCAGGAAGTAAAACTACAACGTGATTTTCAAGAACTGCTGTTTGATCAATCCAATGATGCTCTCTTTCTCGTAGATACAGTCACTTTAAAAACATTGGATTGTAACCAACGCGCTGTAGAAATGTTTGAGGCAGATAGTAAAGATGAACTAATTGACATCGAAGGACATCGGTTGCAGAAACAACCGTTTACGCAAGCCGAGTTAAACGAGATTCAGCAGCAGATAGATCAGAAAAAGCTGTGGAGTAAGGAACTTAGGTACGTGAGTTGTAAAGGGCGCGAGTTTTGGGGTGATCTGTCGGCTAAGCAAATTACCTTTGGTAAGCAGAAGTTTAATTTTGTCAGAGTCGTTGATATTAGCGATCGCAAACAGGCAGAAGCGGCTCTTGACCGTGAACTATTTCGCAGTAAAACTTTGTTTGCGACTTCGGTTGATGGCATCGTCATTCTTGACCAGACGGGTAACGTGATTGAAGCCAATGAAAGTTTTGCCCGGATGTTGGGTTATCCTCTTGATGAGCTGTTAACACTGAATCTGGCTGATTGGGATGTGGATTGGACCAGAGAAGATATTCAGCCAGACTCTATTAACTCAGATCTTGCAGCATTCTCGATAAGCCCAGTTGGGCAACGATTTGAGGACAATATCGAACCCAAAATGAGCCGCAATATCAGCGTGGGATTGGATGAGTTTGAGTAACCGAAACCAGATAATCGAAGGGAACAAA
>DVDV01000314.1 GCA_015296075.1 Leptolyngbyaceae cyanobacterium M33_DOE_097
GTACCACTCAGCCTAACTAGAATATCCCTATGGTGAGAAGGAAAGTGACGACTACAAAATGTAGCATACCTGGATGTGCTTCTATATAAGGCTTTTAGGTCGAGATGGTAACATTTTTCCAGGATCGTCGCCATACCCCTATATTCCATCATCAGTTGAGCCATCTTTGCAACTTGCTCTCCGCAGAGTAACCCCAATAGGGTCAAGCCAAAATCAATTCCTGAGGTGACTCCTGCCCCAGTGACTCGATTGCGATCGATCACCACTCGCTGGGGGACAACCTCAACGCCAAGCATTGCCAGTTGGTCTTGAAATGCCCAGTGACAAGTGGCTTTATACCCCTGCAACAGACCCGCCGCCGCTAAAATCAGTGAGCCTGTACAGACACTCGTCACATACTGAGCGGTGATGCTTTGTTGTCTCAAAAAGTCCAATATTTCAGTATCTTGCATCACTTCGGCTTGCCCGATACCACCACCAGGGACACAAATTACATCTAATGGTGGACACTCTGCCAGAGTCGTTGTTGGAGTTAGAACCAACCCTTCATTGCTAACCACAGGAGACAATGTTTTCCAGATAAGGTGAACCTGTGTACTGGGCGGAAATGCCAGAACTTGATAAGCACCCATTACATCCAGTTGAACGACTTCGGGATAGATCAAAAAGCCGATTTGTAGCTGATTCATAGTTCCACAGTTGCCTGAAGTATCTTCATTGTGAAACGATTCTAGGAAGAGTTTCTCAGCTTCGATAGTCCTCAAGTGGGTACACTTTCAATCCAACAATGACTCGTTCTCTATACCCGTTGTTTCAAGCGATCGCCTCAGCCCCCACCGAAGCGGTGTTGCGCGATCGATTTATGGATGGTGTTAGTGAATATTTTGGGGTGCAACGTTTTCAGGTTAACACCATCTGTAAAACGAACATCAAGTCATTTCTCAATTAACGCATTCGGTAAACGGCTCCACTCATTCCATGAGCCATCATAGTTACGAACGTTAGGATAGCCCAGCAAATACTTCAAAACAAACCAGATGTAAGCCGATCGCCCACCAATCGCACAGTAGGGAAAGATCTCTTTATCCGGTGTCATGCCTCTGCTCGTAAAGAGTTTCTGCAACTCGCTGATTGCTTTGAAGGTTCCGTCTTCATTCAGTGTGAGGATATGTTCCAGGTGAGTCGCTCCAGGAATATGTCCTGCTCGTTCTATTCCTTCCGGCGGTTTCATTAAGAAGTACTCACCCTGATACTCTTGCAATGTGCGAACATCCAGAAGCACTTGATCAGGGCGATCGATCGCGGTTTTTACCTCATCTGCTAAGACCCGCAAATTCATATCCAAAGGTTTTGCTCGGTATTCCACGGGTGCAAAGGTTGAGAACTTTGAGCTTACGGGACGACCTTCTGCCATCCATTTCTGATGTCCACCATTCAGCACTCGCACATCAGCATGTCCAAATAGCTTTAGTAACCAAAATATCCAGGATCCGATTCCAGGATAGCTGCCATAGGCAACAACAGTTGTTTCATTGGTGATGCCCGATCGCGAGAGCAGCCTTTCGATGTGATTGACATCCAGATTTTGGCGCAAGTCTGGCAGCAGTAGATCAGCCATAATATTCCAGAAAACGGCACCTGGAATGTGAGCGTCTTTGTAAAGGGCTGGAGTCATCTCAACTTCGACGATTCGCACACTCGGATCATCAAGGCGATCGCCCAACCATTGCGTGTCTACAACAACACGTAAATCAGTTTTAGAGGTCATAAATCTCTCCTAAAGAGTTGTGTTGTTATCTTTTTTAGGAAAAACAATGTTTCCTATCCGATGAACCAAAGTTGTTGAAGCAGAAAACAGGGAGAATCCCAATAGAGGATGAAAAATGGCTAGAGCAATGGGTAAAGATAGTTGCGTGTGAATCGTTAGAAATTGCAATCCCAACAAAATCGGTAGGCTGAGGGTCAGCATTCGGACTCTTTGCGGCATTGGAATCCAATACACCCAAGCTAGAAGAACCAGAGATAGTCCACTGTAACCTCGCACAAGCCAGACGTGAGTATTCCACCAAACAGGGTTATCAAAATAAGCCAATCCAACGGTTAACACCTGAGCTACCAGGCAGAGGTTAAACAGAACAGAAAGTGCATAAAAACTGATAATCGCTGGTTTTAAGGAAGGCTGAGGGTTTTCTGATGTTTGACTGGCGATCGCATCGAGTGAAGGTATAGAAGAAGCCATAGAGTTATTTGCTCATCGAAGTGAATCAGGCAGTTGTTTGCAGCAACCTGAATTTAAATTAAACTGGCGATCAACTGTGGACTAGACCTTGATCGAGTACACTTTGCTGTATTGGCTCCCTGATAAGTGGGATAGATATGATGGAAACTCCTTTGCAGCCATTGTTTCAAGCGATCGCTCAAGCGCAAGATGAGACCGAGTTAAGGGGAGCGATCATGGCAACACTTGGCACGTATTTTGCTGCCAACCGTTGGAGCCTGATGTTTCTAGACCAGCTTCCTACGGTAAACGAAAAAACGCCGAAGATGCTGAGATTAGCACTTTCATTAGATCACAATCCTGTACTACGTTATCTCATCCAGCGGCATACGGCTGTCCATGAGGAAATTATTCTCCCTCCTGGGGTCTGGCAAACGATTTGCCCTCGTGCTGATCATGGGCATGTTTTATTAGGTCCGATCATTAGCCAGGGGCAGTTAGTCGGCGGAATTGCTTTTACCCGCCATCACGATGATCCAGCCTTTAATGCAGACAATTTGGCAGATTTGAGTGCCCTATGCCTCCATCTCTCGACACGACTGGCAGAGTTGCGTTCAAAACCTGCTATTTCCGAACTGGCTGGCAGTAACGCAACCGCTTCTGTGGAGAATCGTCTGACTCCACGAGAAATGCAAATTGCCGAATTAGTTGCTCAGGGAATGACCAATGCTCAGATTGGTGCAGCCTTGTGGATTACAGAGCATACTGTCAAACAGGCGTTGAAACGGATGTTTCGCAAACTAGAAGTTTCATCGCGTGCGGAACTGGTGGCAAAAATTGCAAAATTCAGTAATAAACTTGCAGCATCTTGAAGTTATCGAAAAATAGCTATCGTCGGGGGAAGCAGTGCTATCTCTGTAAACCTGGTGGAAAGCAATTCGTTGCTTAATAGCCTGATGGCGATCAAGTGCTATAAAGTGATGCTGGGTGCTTTATTAGTGGAGATTGCCATACATAAGCGCATAAGTTTAGTTGTCACAAAACAGTACTTTTCATTGTTGAGAACTGCTCAAAATTTCGATGAATTCAATCCATACTAACCTTGTTGTTCACCTTGATTCGTTGAGATGGGCTGGAAATCAGGCTAAAAATTCTGCATGAAGCAGTTGTGTTCGAACAAGTGAAATCCGACGACCTCACAGTCGGTTACAACAAAAGATAGAGATACAAAAATAGGTATAGATAAAGCCAGAAATGAGGGGATGATTGCAAAAGATGTCAAGAAGCAGGGCAATGAGTGTTTGCGATTGCACCGAGATAATCTGAAACCGTCTTTTCGCCTCGAATCGATTCCAGGGTGACTTTGACTTTAAACAAAAATTTTCACTAATGGACGTAATTCCACAACAACTATTGAAGTGTTTTGTAGAACTCAAAATTAGACGTATCTAGCAGGAATGTCAAACTATGCCCAAACAAAACTTTAGATTTTGGTTATCTGTCACAGCTTTAAGCTTAACTCAGATCTTGCAGCATTCTCGATAAGCCCAGTTGGGCAACGATTTGAGGACAATATCGAACCCAAAATGAGCCGCAATATCAGCGTGGGATTGGATGAGTTTGAGTAACCGAAACCAGATAATCGAAGGGAACAAA
>DVDV01000069.1 GCA_015296075.1 Leptolyngbyaceae cyanobacterium M33_DOE_097
CCCCCTTCTAACTCCCTCCCCCCCTGACTCCCTCACCCCCTCACTCCCTGACTCCCTCACCTCCTCACTCCCTGCCCCCCTCACTCCCTGCCCCCCTCACTCCCCTCACTTCCCACTCCGCAGCGCCTCAATAATCCTCACATTTGCTGCCGGAAACGGAAACTGCTCAATTTCCTCTAACGTCACCCAGCGAATCTCATCACACTCGATCGCCTGCGGTTCGCCACTCAAGTGCTTGCAGTGATGCACCTCTAACGTCACGCGAAAGTGGCTGTAGGTGTGGTCTACCGAAATCAAGCGATCGCCCACTTCGATTTCAATTCCTAACTCTTCTCGAATTTCTCGGCGAATGCACTCTTCCACCGTTTCACCTGGCTCTAGTTTGCCGCCCGGAAATTCCCACATGCCGCCCAACAGACCACTTTGTTTGCGGCGATCAATCAAAATATTCCCCTGCCCATCCCAAATGACAGCGACACCAATTCGCTTGTGGGGAATAGGGGCACGACTTTCGGTCATAGGTATCTCCGTTTGAATGCCTTGTTGATAAGCCTGACACATGGGCTGCCAGGGACAGCGAAAACAGCTAGGGTTGGCGGGTGTGCAAAGCGTGGCACCCAGATCCATCAGCGCTTGGTTAAAATCGCGTGATTGCTCACGGTCAAGCAACCACTCAGAAATTTGCCAGAGCTGAGCGATCGCCCGCTTCGGTGGTACGGGTAGTGCCACCAACCGAGCCAGAACCCGCTTTACATTACCATCTAAGATAGCGACTGGTAGGTTAAAGGCTGCACTCAAAATGCCCCCTGCCGTTGTGCGGCCAATTCCTGGTAGTTGCATGGCAGTCTCTAAGGTCTGGGGAAATGTCCCTCCATGTTGGGCTACCACCACCTGAGCAGCCTGATGCAGATTGCGCGCGCGGGCGTAGTAGCCCAACCCCTGCCACAGTTTTAGTACGTCTTGCTGCTGGGCGATCGCTAACGTTTTGACAGTTGGCAGGGTCGCGAGCCAGCGTTCGTAATAGGGGATCACCGTCTTCACCTGGGTCTGTTGCAGCATAATTTCTGAAACCCAGATCGCGTAAGGGTCTCGCGTTCTACGCCAGGGAAGATCTCGCTTGTTTTCGGCATACCAGGCCAGCAGCGATCGCCGCAAGCTCTCCACAGCAAAACTCGGCAAGGTGTCATAAATCCCTGCCGAGTCTCTCACTTGTTTCTTCTGCTCAATCACACCCTCGCCCCCATAGGCATCAGGCTCTTTGCGTCTGTTCTTAGTTCAAGTATGGTAGTTTACCGGATTGGCGATCGCAATTCACCCATTTTTAAAACGAAAACAGAAGCTAGCTACCCCTAACTTCTGTTTTGTGTTCCCTGTCTCTCTGCTTATCTCACTTGTCCCATTGATGAAACAAACAGCTTGTTCTCTAACCTAATGGCCTTATTCAGCAGACTCTTCCGCTGTTTCGGCGGCTTTCAAAGATTTCTCAAAGACAAGACGTTGCTCCGCATTGCGCAAGAAGTAACCGCTCATCATAGCCGAAGCGAGCAAACGGCCTAAATCTTCGCGAGAAGTGGCAATTGTAATGTCGAAATGCTCAGATGGCAGACCGCCCAATAGACCGACAATATTGCGTTCCATTACTTGAAACACTTCGGCAGACGCAGGACGCGACATTTGAGCGACCGCCTCAGGGTTTAGCGACTGCACGTAGTTCCACAACTGATTGCTTCCCTCAGCCCCACCCATCGAGAACTCTGGTAATTGATTCGGTGTGTTCACGTTCAAGACCTCATCAAATGGCTGTATCTATGTAAATCAATGTATCAAGTCTGGTAGAAACTTGCAGTCGGTAGAACCGAACTCAACTTGACGGGTTGCATCCCATCCCGCTGGGATTTACCCCCATGTGGCTTCAGCTAAGGTTCTCACTGTTTGGTAAGTGCTTCAAAGCTTCGCGTTGGCTCAAATTCGCTAACCGTTTTTGATGGTGGTTGACAAACGCAACAACCGCCGTTGAGTCAGTCTTCGCGTATTCTCGTAAGGCCCACCCGATCGCCTTTTGAATAAAAAATTCCTTTGACTCAGCGTTTTCAATGCAGTAGTGAAACAACCGTTCGGCATCGGTCTTTTGCTTGTATTTGAGCTGATGCAAAATCGCCGTTCGTCGCAGCCATAAATTGGGATGTTGGCTGTAACCGTCCATCGTCGAGCGCAACTCCGGAAACTGAAGCACAAGCTCACCGATTGATTTGGTTGCGAGCAAATCGACGGTATCCCACCAGGATTTTTGGAGAATCAAGGCTTCGAGTGAGGCGATCGCTTGCATCGTGAGAACCGACGAAAACCGCTCTAATAAATCTAATCCGGCATATTGACACTCGCGCTCATTTTCTTGCCATAACAGTTGGACTGTCTCCAACAACCACGCTTCTATAATCGCTGCCTTGCGCTCAGGCAATAGGACTTTGTTGAGTTGCTTTCGCTGCGGCATGGGGATGCCATAGAACGGAAAGCGATTCTTCATGTAGGCTGCCATTGCGATCGCCCGTTCACCATCCTGATGTTCGGTGTAACAGGCAACTAAGGCTTGAACAAGGGCGATCGGTGTCATCTTCAACTACCCTTTCCCAGGAAATCGCATTTCTATTATGACTATGCAGAAACTCCCTCAAATAATTGCGAAAATTCCCCAAAATACGACGTTAGGCGAACACCCAAACGAATGAGATCCTGATACGCTGGTAGTTAGAGGCGAAGGGGCGAATGGGGCGATGAAGCGGCGAGCTTTTTTGCAGAAGTTAGGTATTTCAATTGGGGCGCTTGGGTTAACAGAAGCAGGGTTTTCGAGAGTTGTACAACAATATGGGGCTGCCCTGGCAGAGCCAACGAATCGTAAGCTGGCGCTGCTGGTCGGCATCGATCAGTACAAAGACAAACCTTTGCGTGGCTGTTTAACCGATCTTGAGCTGCAACGAGAGTTGCTCGTGCATCGGTTTGGGTTTCGCCAGCAAGATGTCTTGCTCCTCACGAATCAGCAAGCAACCCGGCAAGCGATCGCCGATGCTTATCGTTCTCATCTCGTCCAGCAAGCGCAGACCGGTGATGTGGTGCTATTTCACTTCAGTGGTTATGGCGGAACGGTCGCTACACCCGATCAACCGCAGCTCAGCTTAGTGACAGCTGATGAGCCAATTGCCTCCGATGAAGGTTTGCTGGTTTCTGATTTGTTGCTTGAGACGCTCAGCCTGTTGGGGCGATCGCTTTCAACCAATCAACTGACAACCGTTTTAGATACCTGTTACACCTATTCCGGCAACTCGTTGATGGGCAACCTGCGAGTTCGTGCCCGTCCAACCCGCGCCCCAGCCCAAATCTCAACGACCGAGTTAGTATTGCGTGATCAGTTAAAGCGATCGTTTCTCACCGGGGCACAGCGACCCACCCCCAAGCCAAACCAATCCGAGCCAGATTTTCCGGGGATGCTGCTGCTGGCAACCCACGCCGATCGCCTCGCTGCCGAAGCACAATGGGATGGGTTTAGCGCGGGTTTGTTTACCTTGGCTTTGACCCAGGCTCTCTGGCAAACCAGTACCCCAACGACCATGCGGTTTGTGATGGGTGGAGTAGGTGAGCAGATTGAGCATTTCACCAGTCAAGAGCAGCAGCCTCAAGTGGTGACGCAACCCGCTCAAAAGTTGCCCAAAAGCCCTGTTACCCCCTATTACCTGACCCCTGTTGCGGCTGGAGGAGCCGATGCGATCGTCAGCTCGATTGACGAAACTGGCAAGACCGCACGGCTTTGGCTGGGTGGCATCCCCACCCCCGTCTTAGAGCAATATGGTGTTGATTCGGTGCTGACGGTTAAAGAATCAGCTACGCCTGTGCGCCTGCGCATCACCGCAAGAGATGGTTTAATTGCAGACGCAAAAGTGTTGACCACCCAAGCCGATTCGCTCAAAGTTGGGCAATTTGTGCGCGAACAAGTGCGCCTGGTATCACGCAATATCGGGCTAAACATTGCGCTTGATAGCTCCCTCGAACGCCATGAACGGGTTGATGCCGTCAGTGCGCTGTCTGCCATTTCTCGGGTTTCGATCGCAACGGCTGGCGAAGACTCGGTCGATTACCTCTTCCGCAAAATTAGCCAACCTGCGCAGGTCGCTGCGACTAATTTGACAAATGTGGCACCCAGTATTGCCACCCAAACCAGCTATGGACTTTTTTCTCCGGCTCAAGAGGCGATTCCCAATACAGCAGGTGAAGGCGGCGAAGCAGTCAAAATCGCGATCCGTCGCTTGGCTCCCAAATTACAAGCCTTGTTAGCGGCGAAGCTGATCAGCCTGACTGAAAATCAGGTCGCTTCAGGGGTTGCCGTGAAAGCGAGTCTGGATCTGCTCACGGATAAGGGATCCACAACAGTGCAACGCCGGGAGACAGGCGAAAATATTCCGGGGCCAACCGTTTTGCCAGAACCGGGTGAGTTGCCGACGTTACCAATTGGGGCTTCGATTCAGTATCGGATTGATAACCTGGGTGACGTGCCGTTGTACTACCTGGTCGTGATGCTCAGCAGCACCGGAAACTTGATTCTGCCACTCCAAATCAATGATGTAAGCTTGGCAGAAACAATTCAGACTACTGCGATCGCGCCTAAAGCGACCATTAATCTGCCTGACTCGACGGCGCAGTGGATGGTGAATAAGCCGGGTGGGTTTGCCGAAACCTATGTGTTGTGTAGCCGGACACCGTTTGAACAAGCCCTAACTTTATTAAAAGCGGCAAACAACGGGACACAAATGACCCCCCTACCAAATCCTTTAGAGGTCGCACAAGCGATTTTGACTGATTTGCATCGTGCCAGTGATAGCAGTCTTCAAACAGCCGCGATCGCAAGCAATAACTTTGCCCTTGAGGTTGCAACCTGGGCTGGGTTGCGCTTTTTGTACCAGGTTGTCTGATAATGCTTTGAGAGTAGGTAAATAGTGAATAACTGTTACTTGCTCTTTAATGGATTTTCCTGCATTTCATGGTGATTCAGCCGTCGAGTAAAACGCTTTTTAAGTTTGATGTCATCACCGTTGATCTCCACGGTGAAGTCTGCGCTCGCACGCCTCAACAAATATCAGGTTGGGTAGAGCCATTATCAGAGACGGTCGCCCTTGAGTTGGTCGAGATTCCTGCGGGTGAATTTTGGATGGGCGCTCCGTCCAGTGAAGAAGGGTGGTCGGCGACCCAAGCTCCCCCACATCGAGTCTGCATCCTAAAATTTGCGATCGCACGGATGCCGATCACCCAGGCTCAGTGGGCAGCGGTTGCTGCTTTGCCAAAGGTGCAGCTGCGGCTGGAGCCAGAACCGGGTAACTGGCAAATTGCCGATCATCCAGTTGAGCAAATTAGTTGGTCTGAAGCGGTTGAATTTTGCGATCGCCTGACTGCTTTGACTCAGCGTCTCTATCGACTGCCCAGCGAAGCCGAATGGGAATATGCCTGTCGGGCTGGCACAACAACCCCATTTCACTTCGGGCCAACCATCAGTACCGATCTGGCCAACTACTCTGGCATTGACTGGGAGTATCAGGGCAAAGTTTGCAGTCATGGCTCCTACGGGCAGGGAAAATTGGGCAGCGATCGCCGCGAAACAACACCGGCTGGTAGCTTTCAAGCTGCCAATGCGTTTGGTTTGCTAGATATGCACGGCAATGTGCGCGAATGGTGTGCTGATGTCTGGCACCCAGACTATACCGATGCCCCGACCAATGGCTCTGCCTGGTTAGATGCAGGTCAACCCAATCGGCGGGTGGTACGGGGTGGCTCTTGGAATGGTGGGCCACGGGCTTGCCGCTCAGCCGCGCGTGCCTATGCCGACCCAGAGCGTGGCATGTATGACCTGGGGTTTCGGGTCGTTTGCGAAGTGCGGGACTGATCTGCCCTCAAACGACTAACTGATCAGACCGTGGCAAATTCTCGTGTTTCTAAAAGGGCTGGGTTGACATCAAACCAGCGTCCCTGGTTATCGCGATACTCATAGACGTAGAGGCGGCGCATCAGTTCTTGATAGATGCTTTCTTCACCAATAGTTTTGCGCGCGTGAACTTCCTGCATCAGCTTCCACTGCTCATCGCTCACCGCCAGCGTAAACTCATCCCGAAAGTCACGAATCACGCTCTCTAAGGTGTCACGGATGATTGGTGGGTCTTCCCGTTGCAAGCAACTGTTGAGCAGCACCATCAGATGTCGCATGTGGCCTCCACTGATGCGGCACAGGCGATCGAGCGTTTCAGGGGCATCAAACACTTCGATCGCACGTTCCAATCGTTTCACCGCATTCAGATTTGGAAACGCCCGCGCCAAAACCATCTGTTGTAGGAGTGCAATGCCTTCTAAATGGTCACTGCCATCATTGCGTTGAACGGGTACCATCGGCAACAGTTTGGGTTTGCTACCAAAGCGATTGGTGAGGGGCAACAACTCACCCGAAAAAAGCAGGGTCAACGGCACCGTGTAGACCACATAACAGTCGAGCTTTTTCAGCTGTTCGCCACGGTCTAAAAAGAGATATTCGGGTTGAGTGCGTCCCGACGGTTTGCGCACATTGTCGATGCGATCGAGATTATCGACCAACACAACTAAACCTTTCTTTCCTTTTTCTTGCAAGCGCTTAATGGCAGGCTGCAATAGCTCCTCATTAATTGCGTCTAACATGCCACCTGTTCGAGGCTCCATATAGGCGCGCAGTTGTTGTCTGACAGTTGGGCTGTGTTTGGCTTCCGAGGCAATTTTGGCAATCCCTACCGACAACTCAAAGCGCGTAATATTTAGCGGAATTTTGAGCGCATTGCTAACGTAGGCAAACAGATTGGTGAAAAAAGGTGGATTCAGATTAATCCCAATTTCTTCTAGCGTGTTGCTTACTTGCCGCGCGATCGCCAACAAAATATCACTCACATCAACATCACCAATATCTAAGTCTTTATCTGACTCAAAATAAACAACATGATACTTTTCGCGCTCTAATTCGTACTTGAGCCGCAGCAGCTCAGTCGATTTGCCACAACCGATATGCCCTGTAAAAAGTTGACAACTGGGAGAATCGCTCGACAGCAAAATCGTGCGTAACAACTCTTTGATGATGTCGCTCCCCCGCACACTGGAAAAATCAATGTAATACTGGCGCTCAAGTGGGTCGCTAATCGAAATCACTCGACTGGGAATCGATGCTTGAAAGAACTGCGAAAAGTTAATTGTCATACCCACTCCATCCTCATTCGCCCATTGACCAACGTCAGTCGCCAACCATTTCACCCTGTTATGAGTCAGATTCAGGCGCTAAAGGCCCAAACTCTTTTGCATCTGACACATCATAGATTTCGACCGTCGCCCCCTTGCGGATCATGCGTTTGCCTAAGCGCGGAAAACCAGCAATTTCCACTTCCAGGTTTTCGCCCCCCGTCAGGTACACCAGGTCTTCGTTTCCGGTATTTCGAAGATGGTGAGCTACAGATGGCGTCGGGAAACCCATAAAATCGCCAGCTTTGATCTCAAATTCTTCGTCCTCAATTTCCGCAGTGCCCTGACCTGAGAGAATATAAATCCACTCTTCTTCGCGGTAGTGAGAATGGTAAATAAACGATTCTTTGCCCGGTGCTACTCTAACAAAGTTAACGCCCGTTCTTTGCAGACCAACCGCTTTGCCTAACTGAGTACCAGCGATTTCTGACTTGGGATTCCACGGGTGCGAAAAGGTTTGGAGCAATGCCTCGATCTGGTCAGCAGGTAAAAGATAGTTTTTTTTAGCGTCCATTGGTTTGAGTCAATTCGCTCCCTTGATGCTAACGCTAATTAATTGCGAACTAAAAGAGATGATAGTCACGCACGTTAAGCCTTAACCTGAACTGCTTTCATCCAGTATTGAAACGTTTCATGACCAATCTGCTGCGAGTTTTCTTGATAGATGCTGTGCAAGCAGGCATAAAACGCTTCCGCTTCGGTACGCAGACCAAACAGCCTTAAACACTTCAAAATGCGGGTGATGCGAAGGAAGTTATGGTTAAAGGGTTGCACCCATTCACTTTTACGTTGGGGATAGTTTGCAGCTCGATGAATGGCGATCGCCCCGTTCTGCTGCTCACGCTGCAACCCATAAAACAGCAGCATGACTGTGAAAGAGTGCAATAAGTTTTGGCGCAAGTGAGGATTGGTTTGAAACGCTGCTATCACATCAGCATCAACAGTCGGCGCATTGGGATTAAACGCGCTTTTCTCTGGCAGCGGAAACAACCATTGAATAAAGTCGTGGACGCTTTCCAGCTGCTCAAAATCCCACGCCCAAATTTCTTGAATCATGCGTCCGGCGCGATCGCGGCCTTCTCCTGAGTAGAACGAAACGAGAGGTGATTGCATAGGAAATCGTTGGCAAAGTTTCAACTATTGCTTCGGCTACGTTACGCATGGCTATGGCTATAAGCAAGGTCTTTTTTGTGTCACTCTTGCATGGTGCCGCTCCAAAAGAATTTTAGGATGACTCCTTTGTGAAGTGATGCAAGCAGATGCAATTCACCCGCCACAAGTTTTAACCTAAAAAAGATTGAGTTTCCTAATACTCAATCTTGTCCGTTTTCTCACTCCATTCTTTGAAAACAGCTAGCCCCTCTTCTCGCATGAACTGACTTGTTGGGATCTTGCGATCGGGCAAGGCGCAATTGATTTCTTGATAAATGAACTCATCATCAAAGCCAATCGCCGCTGCATCAAAGCGATCGCTCGCGTAGTAAACCCGATCCGGTCTAGCCCAGTAGATTGCACCTAAACACATTGGGCAGGGTTCGCAGCTAGTATAGAGTTCACAGCCTGTTAGTTGCCAACTTTGCAAAATGTTGCAAGCCGCTCGAATGGCCACAACTTCGGCATGTGCCGTAGGGTCATTTGTAGAAGTAACCCGGTTGTTTCCGGTTGCAACAATTTCTCCGTTTTTAACAATAACCGCGCCAAAAGGTCCCCCTTGCCCCGTACTTGCTCCTTCACTTGCTAAGGCGATCGCCATGCGCATAAATTCTGGGTTTGCTTCAGTCATGGTGCCGTTTTACCGTGTGGTTTGTTGATGCTCATGTTTTATCCTAACTGAGCGAAAGTCATTGATTCGTAAGAGTCGTAACTAATTGATCATTCCCTGTTTGTCGGTGCCCTTGGCATCAATATTGCCCCGATAAATTACGCAAGACAGCGTTGTTTTAAAGATGCTAGAGTGATAAGAGTTTGGTAGTAATCGTTTAATAGAGCGCTCAACAAATTAAGCCGAAAGAGTTAGAAACTGACGGGTTTGTTGAGTTGAAGCCAATAAGATGATTGCTGATCGGTTTGCACTTAACGGTTCATAGCCACCTTGGAGGGTTGAGTATGCGTCGGCAAACATTGTTTGCACTCGCGGGTTCTATAGCTATTGCGATCGCGGGTTGTGGTGATTCTGGCACTGAGACGGCTAGCTCGCCGTCACCCTCCCCGGCGGCTTCTCCGGCTCCTGCTGCGTCACCTTCTCCAGCGGCGGGGCAAAATCCGGCTCAACGTCAGCAACCCTTCGCCCAACCGCTCACAACCCAAAGTTCGCCTCCAGGGTTGATTAAGTCAACCAATGCCGACGAACGGGTGAAGCAGGTTCAAAAAAATATTCGGAATAATCGCCAAGCTGGTACAACTGCCACAGCCACCTTAGGAACGGCATCCAATCCATTTGCGGCAGTGCCTTTGCAAGTGTCAGCCCCGGCTCAAATTCGCGAGGTGGTGCCTGATTTACCCGTTCCTCCTGCGGCGCAAACCAGCCCATTCACAGCATTTCCGCCGCCGCCCGTGTCGTTGCGTCCTCCAGCTACAAGACCAACTGCACCGGGTTCAAGTCCGGCTCCACCGCGCCGCACTTCTACTCCACGGCCACCAGGGACGGCTTCTCGCCCAACAGCACCCTCGCGTACGCCTTTACCCCCTCCGGCAAGTCGCCCACCTTTAGCGAGTCGTCCGACTCCACCGACAGGGGTTAGCCCCAACACGACTGCGGCAGCTCCAACCCGACCCTCAACACCACAAGCCGATGGCATTGTTGTAACGGGTGTTGTGCAAGTAAATGGCAAAGTGTATGCCATTATTCAAGAGTCGGCAGGGTTTCCTAGCACCTATGTGCGTGTTGGTCAGCGACTTGCGAATGGTGCTGTTGTTGTCAAACGCATCAATATTACCCCTGGCGGTGAACCAACCGTTGTGCTAGAGCAAAATGGGGTAGAAGTGACAAAAGTTGTGGGCGAAGGAGCCGCTGCGGGTGGTGTCACGACTTAGGATTATGGACTGAGTAAGATGCAATTTTTGTGAAGGGGTTTGGCATTGGCAAACTCCTTCCTTGCTGTGAAGGGGGGCGTATGATTTAATCCGCCTTCCATAATTGTTTGCTATAAGAGCTTGAGCTGCACTTCATTTGTTGGCTGTGATCGCTTTCGGCGCGGTTTGCGTGGGGCAATTTCGACATGCGCTACGAACCAACTCCGCAAAGCGATCGCTTGCTGTTCATCGAGATCATCGATTGGTAATGCTGCGGGAAACAGGCTCTGGTCAGAATGAGCCGCCCAACCTACTTCGCTGGTAAAGAGATCGGCCCCAAAAGGGGTGATATCTGCGGGCATTTTCGCCAGGAACGGTAACACGTTATTCGTACCGAGAAAGTGTCTGCGTTGTTGCTCAAGCTGCTTGACGCGACGCTGACGAGCTTCCTTATAGTTCAAGATTGGCTCAGGGTAGCCGTTGATCCGGGGTGGTCGGCCTAACTGGGTGGGAGCGACCTCGCGCAATTCGGGAATCCACCGTTTGATAAACAAGCCTTCTGGATCACAGCGGTCGATCGCCACCTGCTCTGGGTTGTAAATGCGCGTCCAGGTTTTGTCGAGGCAATGGGTCACACCCGCTTGCATGGCCCATTGGTAGTGGTCGATGGGGCAGTCACCATCAATCAGATGCCGCATAAAGTGGAGCGCACCAAAGCGCCAATCCATGCCTAACAAGTTGCTGAGAAAGCTGGAGTAGAGCGCCCGACTGCGAAAATTGAGTTCGAGCCAACCGCCAGTCGCTTTCAGACAACGAGCCGCTGCATCCACAATCGGAAAACCCGTCATCCCCTCTTGCCAGGCCTGATAGAGGGCTGCGTCAAACTCCCAACCATCCTGGTCAAAGACCTGATAGAGCGATCGCAACTCTAACTGGGGCAAGTAGCGGAACCGTTGAGCAAATCCGCTGCCCCAGCGCATGCGGGCGATTAGTTGGTTATGGCTGAGTTGCACTCGATGGTCGATCGCGGGGGCTGCCTGTTGCACCGTTTTGTAGCATTCTCGAACCGAGATTGCGCCAAATTTGATATGCGGACTTAGGCCAGTAGTGGCTTGCGCACCGGGGTACGACAACTGCCAGTAATAGCGATCGCTCTTTTCCGCCAAAAATTCTTTGAGAAATTTACGGGCTGCATCGGTACCCGCAGGCGGCAGTGGCTTTTCGTCTGGGGTTAAGTCTAACTGTGCGAGTGTGGGCAATGGTTCACTGGGGACATCTGGGGGCACAACGACCCGTTCGGGAGCGGCAATCAAGGGTTCTTCCATGTGCGAGAACCACAACTCCCGATAATGGGTGTAAGGAATCAAGTCAGGGGTTGTACCAGCCGGTTCAAACCAGCGAATTTTGAGGTCTTGCTTTGCCAGTACCTGATTTAGACGAGCATCGCGAGCGCGACCATATATCCGCTCAAAATCAACGTGGGCATAAATCCCATCTGCCTGCGTCGCCCGAATCAGTTGGGGCAAAACCTCTACCGGGTCGCCATAGCGAATAATTAAACGCCCGCCCCGATCGCGCAGATCATTGTCGAGGCTACGCAAACATTCCAGCATAAAGGCGACTCTAGCGGGAGCTGTTTCGGGATGATGCAACAATGCGCGATCGAGAACAAATACTGGAATTACCTCACCCCGACGAGCTGCCCTGGCAAGCGGGGCATGATCGGAGACGCGCAAATCACGCCGGAACCAGACAATTGTGCGGTTCATAGGCTCAGGTCAGCAAATCAATTGCAGAGTTTTCTGGGAGACCTCTTGGGACGCACCTACCCTTAATATATCTTTACTGGCTGGGATTGGGAAAACTGGGCTGTGTGTAATTTCTTCGTATAGTTTTGGGGGTGAATTTTGAAGGCTGTTGGCCCGGGAAAAACGACTCTCAGAAAAAGCCTTTTTGATGGGTGTTTTAGCGGAGATTTGGGGGCGGCGGAGCCGCGAATCGGGGGACTTTCCCCCGTGCCCCCGCACGTAGGGGCCTCACTCCCCTACAACCCCCGCAAGGTCGTGCGGGTGGGCGCTGAATGATTAGCTAGCCAAACGGTACGGGTTATAAGTTTGATACTTCGATCGCTGACAGAGGGGACGGATGAAGTGAGGCTGAGATTACGATCGCGATCGCTCCGGTAAAAGCTGTTTAGACTGCCGAAACGTTTTCTGCAAAGCAGGGATTTTGATAGGTCAGTCCCCCGCCGAGTTTAGAAAAGCACTAAAAAAAAGGAGCAAGAATTGCCTGCTCCCTTTACTCATTAATGAGGTTTTGAACGAGCGAAACTATACGGCTGCTGCTGTGGGTTGATCAACAACATGGATCCAATCGGTGTGGTAAACCCCTCCCTTATCGACCCGCTCATAGGTATGCGCGCCAAAGTAATCGCGTTGGGCCTGAGTCAGGTTTTGTGGGAGGCGATCGCGACGGTAGCTATCGAAGTAATCGAGGGAGGCACTAAAGGCAGGTACCGGAATGCCAACTTTCGCAGCCGTGGCGACAACCTCACGCCAAGCCGTCTGGCGATCGAGAATAGACTGCTTAAATTCAGGCGCAAGCAACAGGTTGGGCAATGCAGGGTTCTCATCAAAGGCTTGCTTGATCTTGTTTAAGAATGCGGCCCGAATAATGCAACCACCCTTCCAAATGCGAGCGCACTCACCCAAGTTGAGGTTGAAGTTATAGGTATCAGACGCTTTCTTGAGCAGCGCCATTCCCTGCGCATAAGAGCACATCTTTGAGCAGTAGAGGGCATCACGTACTTTGCTGACAAAGGCTTGGGTATCGCCCTCATAGCCAACATTGCTAGGCCCCATTAACTGCTTCGAGGCTTCAACCCGTTCTTGCTTGTAAGAAGACATGACCCGTGCTGTTACCGCTGCAATAATCGTGGGAATAGGTACCCCCAGCTCCATAGCGGTTTCTACCGTCCAGCGTCCGGTGCCTTTTTGACCCGCCGCATCTAAAATCATGTCAACTAGCGGTGCGCCCGTTTCAGGGTCTTTCACCTTAAACACATCAGCTGTAATTTCAATCAAGTACGAGTCCAGCTCATCCGTTGTATTCCACTCAGCAAAGACCTCCTGGAGTTGGCTAGCGCTGAGTCCGCCGACATTCTTTAATAAGTCGTAGGCTTCAGCAATGAGCTGCATGTCGCCGTATTCGATGCCGTTGTGCACCATCTTGACGTAGTGACCCGCACCGCCAGGGCCAATGTATGTAACGCAGGGGCCATCGTCTACCTGGGCGGCAATCTTCGTCAAAATCGGTTCTAAATACTGATAGGCACTTTGCGTACCACCCGGCATCAAACTGGGGCCATTGAGTGCGCCTTCTTCACCGCCGCTTACCCCCATGCCAATGAAGGTAAACTTAGCAGACTCTAAATCTTTGGCTCGACGTTCCGTATCAGTAAATAGAGAGTTACCACCATCAATTAAAATGTCGCCTTCGTCGAGCAGTGGTTTCAGTTGCTCAATCACCGCATCAACTGGGCCACCCGCTTTTACCATGATTAAAATTTTGCGGGGACGTTCTAAAGCAGCAACAAATTCTTCCAGAGAGTAAGCTGCGACAAAGTTTTTACCTTGCGCTCGTGTTGCCATAAATTCGTCAGTTTTTTCGCGACTGCGATTATAAACTGCGACAGGAAACCCATTACGCTCAACGTTTAGCGCCAGGTTTTCACCCATCACGGCTAGACCAATCACACCGAAGCTCTGTGCCATAGGATTCTCTCTAATTCTGCAAATGAGTGGGGCTTACGCTCTAAGCCTAGCCCGACCTCCTCAAGGTTAACCAGAAAGATATTCTTAAGGTGTTGTCAAAGTATCATCTACAGGAAGCGAAACAATTGGCAAAGAGTGGCTCTAACTCTGATTGAGTCAGGCTTTTTGCGCGATCGCCAAGCAACTTACAGCTTAAAACTAACGTCTAAAACCTATCTAGAGAGTAGAGTTAATAAAGGTCAACTTTGTTCGACAGATTGGGAGCAGCACCATGCTGGCGTATCTTTTAGCACTTGCTGTTGGTCTGGGCAGCTTTGCCCTTTATATGGCAGCCTTTTTCTTCCCAGAAGTACACCGTAAGCACGATTTAGTCTGGAGCGGTGTCGGCATGTTTTATGCCCTGGTGCTTTGGGTTTGTGCTGGGCAAATTCGCGGTGGCTTACTGCTGGGGGAACTGGCAGGGGTCGCGTTACTCGGCTGGCTCGGTTGGCAGACGATGAACCTGCGCCGACAAGTCGTGCCCTTTGATGAGCGCACCCCATTGCCCGACTCCGCTGAAGTAAAAGGTGCCCTGACCAATCTTGCCAGTCCGGCTGGCGTATCGCGCACCTTCGGTCAGGCCAAAGATTGGCTGCAAGCGGTGGTATCGACAGCGACGGCGGCAAAGCCAAGTAAGCCAGTGCAGCGAGAGGAAGATGTGCCTTACGTGCCCCTTAAACCAGAAGATTTTGGTTTGGCTGGGCGATCGCTGCGTGAACCAGCAACCCAAGTGACCAATCAGGCAAAATCGACGCTGGCTGAGGCTCAAAGTGATCTGTCTGAGCTAGCAGAAGCGGTTGAATCACAGATTGAAGCGGCGGTTCAAGAAGTCAGTGCCAAGGCAGAAGACACCTGGGAGGTAGAAACGCCAGTGGCCCCCAGCGCCTCAACGCCCAAAGCTCCAAAGGTGGCTCGACCTGTTCCCCAAACGGTGCAACCCAGAGCGCGTCAAGAGAAAAGCGCGATCGCCCAACTCCCCGAAAAGGCGGTTGCTGTTGTGGGCACCTTTGTGGCGATCGGGCAGGGGTTATTTAAGAAGAAAGAGAGTAAGCCGATTTACGTGCGTAAAGAATATCGAGAGTCGTCTGAAATCGTCAAAGAGCGTCCGGCTCGCCACTCAACCACGACCACTGAAGTTACAGTCACAGTCGAACAAGTGGTTGAGACTGCAGAAGAATGGCTGGATGATGCTACCAACGTGACCCTACGTGTCGCTGAAGACGCGGTGAATGTCAGTCAGGATCTCGGCGGAACCCTTGCTGAGAAAGTGGCAGACCTGGTTGAAGAAACAGAAAACTGGGTAGATGATGCAACAGAAGCCACGATCGCGGCTGTTCAAGATGCGGTAGATGCGGGTCAATCGGCTGCTGAGTCAGTGACCGTAAAGGTGGCAGACCTGGCAGATGATGCAGAAGATTGGTTTGAAGAAGCGCCTGATGCTGTTACGGCAGAAAGTGCCCATCATGCTGCGACTTCGCCTGAACCTTCTCCCACAGATCAGGAGGATGCCGCGATCGCCGATGCTGAAGCAAAGCACGTGCCAACAGCACCCCCTGCCCCTGACAAAGACTCGGAATCCGCTACTTGGTAGCCAGTTCTGGAGCTGCAAACATCAAATGAACAAACAACGGCGGCTTTGGCTGAGTTCCTGGTGGCGTGACGTGGTGGGAGTCGGTCTGCTCTCGATACCGTTGCTGGTCTACAGTTGGCGTGTTTTAAACCGTCCCTCTCAGACTGCGATCGCCCAACCCTTGTATCAAGGTGTTACCTATCAGCGAATGCTGCGGCGCATCCCGCATCCCGTTTTACTGCATTTGGTTAAGCTTGATCTGCAAGCTCCTGGTCTGCGGGTGGTGGTGACACCGCCTGACCCAAAGTTTCAGAATCAGGCAACCGCTGCCCTAACAACCTCTCAGTTTGTCCAAGCGACTGGGGTGCAACTGGCTGTTAACGCAAGTTTCTTCTACCCGTTTCGCGAAGACGCCCCCTGGGACTATTACCCCTACCGGGGCGATCGCACCGTTCCTGTCGGCTTAACCATTACGAATGGCAAGACCCTTGTGCCTCCCAAAGCAGAGTGGCCTGCCATCTGTTTTGCGCCGAATAATCAGGCTCAAATCGTTGAAAGTGGCAGTTGTCCGCCTCAAACTCAGCAGGCTGTGGCAGGCAATGCGCTGATTCTCAAAAACGGTCAGATACGTCGCGACTCTGAAGCCAGCGATCGCGATCGTAGTTATGGTCGCACTATCGTTGCCTTAGACAAGTCGGGTCGGCATTTGTGGTTGCTGATTGCTGACGATAAGCAACCGCACTACAGCGAAGGTATTACTCTCAACAAAGCAGCACAAATTTTAGCTGAGTTGGGTGCAGACACCGCTCTCAACCTCGATGGAGGTGGTTCGACAACACTGGTGATGAGGCATCAAGGCCAACCAAAAGTATTGAATGCGCCAATTCATACAAAACTACCGATGCAAGAGCGGGTTGTGGCCAATCACCTCGGCTTTTTTGCACAGCCGTTGCCACCAAAATCATCGCAATTGCCCTAATTTTGTTCTCTTATAGCCATAGTCATCTTAGTTAGGACACGGGGCAGGGGCCTCGACTGAGCCTCAACCCCACACTTCCACACCCCATCCTTCCAATGTCCTAAGTCACATAGCGACAGCTATAGAAGCTTGCGTTTCTGCTGGTTTGCTGGGCAAGCGCGATACCAAAAATCCCGCAGTCTCCAACTAGACCGCGGGATGATGTTGTGATAAAAGTTCGTGTTGTTTAAGCTGCCCAATTCACATAAGGCAAGCGAGCCGCAGTTGCCTGAATCTGCTCGGCCTGGGCAACAAGTTGCCCACAAGCATCCCACGTGCCGCTGAGCATCATCTGGCGTGCGCCTTCTGGCATCGTCACCGCACCCACAAAATCGCCACAGGTAACGGTCATCTGATCAAGATCAACCTGAACAGGTAAACCAGGGTTTTGGCTGATCTGGGCTTGCAACTGCTGCACCGTGTTGGCATCGGCCGTCACACAAGGAACCCCGATCGCCACACAGTTTCCAAAGAAAATTTCAGCAAAGCTTTCGCCAACCACGGCTCGAATGCCCCACTTGTTCAACGCTTGAGGTGCATGCTCGCGAGAAGAACCACAGCCAAAATTGACATTGACGACTAAAACTTCAGCTCCTTGATAGGCCGGCAGATCAAACGGATGCTGGCCATTGGCTTGCGCACGGTCATCTGCAAACGCTTGTGCACCTAGCCCATCAAACGTGACACAGCGCAAAAAGCGTGCGGGAATGATGCGATCGGTATCAATATCATTGCCCACAAGAGGAATGCCACGTCCCGTAACGGATTTAATTTCGCTTGTCATAACCTACCCAGCTCAGAATCTCCAGTATACCTGGCGCAAGTTCCTTCTGAAAAACCTCGCAGATCCAGTTTCCGTTTAGGTTTCAGTCCTGCAAAACCACGCTACTAGCAACTAAGGTCAGACAAAGCATCGACTCCGAGATGAACAAGCGATCGCCCCACTGGGCATCTCTCTGAGTTACGTCAACTTTTGCTGCAGAAATTGATGAACGCTAGTCAAAACGTGTTTGCTGCCTTCAAAGGTGAGTCGGGCGATCGCGCCTTCAAAACTCTCCCAGCTAAACGCCTGTATTTCTTCTGCTTGAAAATTAACCTGTTTTGACTCGACGAACGCAGGAAAGTAGATCACCGTTTTCTCAAACCGTTGCCCCCGTCGCGTGTAGAGATAGTTTTCAGAAAAGGAGATGTCTTCTAGTAAGCGATAAGTAGAAATACCTGTCTCTTCTCGAAACTCACGACAGGCAGCTTCTACCGCTGTCTCACCAGGGTCAGCATGCCCTTTAGGAAAACCCCAATGTCCCGCATTATGCTGAATGAGTAGGAAAAGGTAATGACTCCCTTTAAAGATTGGCACAACACCAAAGGCTTCGTCTTTGGCAATGTCTGGCTGAACCATACGTCAACCTCAGTTTTTCTACATTTACTACAACCGAACTCTCAGTCGAAAGATGTTGATGCGCTGCATGGTTAGGGAAGCAAATGCTTTTTGACATGCTAACCGAATTTATGACTTGCTTGGTTAGTGTAAGCTACTAAACCAAACTCGATAAGTTAAAGTCTAAATAAGCTTAGGTTTTATTAGTAAAAGTTTCAACTTTGGCTTTCACAAAAGATATGAACTCTGCCTCCTCCATGCGACAAACCATTCAGTATCCGGCTCAGACGGTGCAACGGGCAGATTGTGCGATGCGATGTTCCCCTTTTTATCTCAAGTTGTTTGAGCTCATGATGACTGAAAGCATCTCGCTGAAGGAAATTGCAGGGCTACGTGGGGTTAACCAACTATTTACTCGCAGGTCACTATCTGAGATTGGGGCTGAGAATGAATTGTTATGGTTAATTCAAGTTGGTCTTTTAAGACGAGAAGTAGATGGGCAAGGGTTGACTGACAGTTTTCGCGTGACCCCATTAGGGCGTCAGTTGGTGCATCGTTGGCGCGGATTAGAGCATACAAAAGACTATCGTCCCACATGGATAGATCGCCTCTATAATGCTTGGCAACGCTGGTTTCGTCTGCCGCTTTGATGGTCTGGAGGCGATCGCGTCTTTCAGGTACCATCCACCTGTCTCTACATACACTCACTTTTATAAGGGTTAAGGGTTGCTGATGAGAGCCATTATGGTTGTGGGCACCACATCCCATGCAGGTAAATCCCTATTAGTAACAGCGATCTGTCGGATCTTAAGCCGTCGAGGCTGGCGCGTTGCTCCCTTTAAGGCGCAGAATATGGCGTTGAATGCGTATGTCACTCCCAGCGGGGGTGAAATTGGTCATGCGCAAGCCGTCCAAGCATGGGCTGCTGGGGTGATGCCCTCAGTGGAGATGAACCCTATTCTGCTGAAGCCACAGGGCGATATGACATCACAGGTTGTGCTGAAAGGCAAAGCCGTTGGCAAGGTGAATGCGGCAGACTACTATGAACAGTTTTTTGAGACTGGCTGGCAAGCCGTTGAAGAGTCGTTACAGCGCTTAAGCGAAGAATTTGACCTGCTGGTGTGCGAGGGGGCTGGTAGCCCTGCCGAAATTAATCTCAAGCATCGCGATCTCGCGAATATGCGGGTCGCCAAGTATCTCAATGCACCTACCTTGCTAGTGGTAGACATCGATCGCGGCGGTGCGTTTGCCCATGTGATCGGTACATTAGAGCTGTTAGAACCCGAAGAACGGGCCTTGATCAAAGGCATTGTGATCAACAAGTTTCGAGGTCAGAGATCGATCCTGCAACCGGGTATCGACTGGCTCCAAGAACGCACAGGTATTCCCGTAATTGGGGTAATTCCCTGGTTAGAGCAATCTTTTCCGGCAGAAGATTCGCTCAGCCTGCTTGATCGCCAAACTAGCTACGGAGGTAGCGGCGAAATCACCGTGGCAGTTTTGCGTTTGCCTCGCATCTCAAACTTTACTGACTTTGACCCCCTCGAAGCAGAGCCTTCGATCAATCTCCGCTACATCAGCCCCAAGCCTCCGCTTGGTCACCCCGATGCGCTGATTATTCCCGGTTCAAAAACGACGATCGCTGACTTAATCGTGCTGCACAAGACCGGAATGACCGAAGAAATTCAAAACTATGTCGCAGCGGGCGGTACGGTTTTAGGCATTTGTGGCGGGTTCCAAATGCTCGGCAAGATTTTGGCCGACCCCGAAGGCATTGAAGGTCAAGAGGGACGCTACAAAGGGATTGGCTTATTACCCTTAAAGACTGTAATTGCGGGTCAAAAAGTCGCACGACAACGACAAGTGACCTCCAACTTACCCCAAGAAGGCTTGCCAGTTTCCGGCTACGAGATTCATCAGGGACGCACCCGCCCAATGGATGAAGACACAACTGGAATCAGCCCCCTATTTGATGATGCCAGTCTGGGCGTTGTTGATGAAACTGAGTCGGTGTGGGGTACTTACCTGCATGGCCTGTTTGACAATGGCCCCTGGCGGCGATCGTGGATCAACCGCCTGCGTCAGCAACGAGGTCTCAAATCTTTGCCAACAGGCGTTGCCAACTACCGTGAGCAGCGAGAGTTTGTGCTAGACACCCTGGCCGATGTGATTGAGCCTTACCTCGACTTGTCTCCTCTCTTGCCCCGCTAAAGGCGCTATCCATAGAGCCGCGCTTCTAAACAAGCTGTCTACTTGCAGGCGATCGCTGCACCTTCGCGATCGCGGTTCCTGGCAGGTTAGGGAAACAATATGCTTTCACAAATTGCTGCATTGGGATGTCAAGACTTATCTGAAGAGTTTGTAGTGGTCGAACGAAAACCAGCACAGCCTGTAAAAATAAAATAAGCGCAACTGAAACTTCAGTGCGCTTAGTATCCCTAACCCTTTCGGTGCAACGTACCCGTTTGTTCTTGAATTTAAGATTAATGGCTAAATGCTTGAAACGAACGGAGATTTAGACATTCTTTAGGATTTTGATGTGAATATACAGATTCTTTTTCTGCCTGATGGTGTCACCGTTGAAGCAACACCCGGTGAACCGCTTTTGAAGGTTGCCGAACGCGCCGGAATTACCATTCCCACAGGGTGCTTGATGGGATCTTGCCATGCCTGTGAAGTCGAACTTGATGATGGAGAAGCGGTGTGTAGTTGCATCACGGCAGTTCCTAATGGGCGCGATCGCCTCACGGTCAATCTTTACTCAGACCCAAGCTGGTAACGCCCCAAAACGAGCAAACGACCTGCCATCAAAGAAAGCGGGTCGTTGTCTGGAGGTAGATTCAGAAAATTAAGCCAAGCTACACTTCAACTGCGTGATTGGGTGCTTCAAATTTGTAGCCTACCCCTCTCACGGTTTGAATCAGTGCGGGCTGACTGGTATCGATTTCAATCTTTTTACGAATTTGCCCAATGTGAACATCAACCACACGTTGATCACCCACATACTCGTATTCCCAGACTTCTTGAATTAACTCTGAGCGCCGCCAAACCCGTCCAGGGTTTCGAGCTAAAAAGTGCAGCAGGTCAAACTCTAGAGCAGTCAGAGGAACTAAGTCATCGTCTAACTTGACCTCACGCCGCACCGGGTCAATTACAAGCTTGTCAAACGTGAGACATTGTTGCTCAGCTGTTGAAACGGAACGCTGGCGCTTTAAGATTGCCCCAACTCTTACCCCTAGTTCTTGCAGGCTAAAGGGTTTTGTAATGTAGTCATCGGCTCCCTGGGTAAAGCCCTTGATTTTATCGGCTTCATCGGTGCGGCTGGTCAGCATCAAGACGAATACGCCTGTGCGTCCTTGCATATCCTGGCAAAGGTTGTAGCCGTTAGCATCCGGCAGATTCACGTCTAGAATCACGAGATCCGGGTTGAATTGCTCAAAAATTTCCATAGCGCTTTTGCCATCGGCAGCAGACTCCATCTGGTAACTCTGCTTCGTCAAAAACCGATGAATCAAATTGCGAATAGCGGGGTCGTCATCAACAACAAGAATTTTGGCAGGAGCCATAGCCATAACCTGAGTTCTTTGAAGGCGCTGTTTAGTTTTGGGTTAGGGAAGGTGTACTCCCTATGGTATTGGGCGTGAAAACAAAGGGCAAAAAGCCCAGAATTCCACTCGATCTTTGCTGAAAACTAACGGTTTAGCTGTGATCAGCGTCGTGCTTTCACGCAAATTTGGTTTAGGAAAACCCGTTCTACCAATTTCTTTCTTCTAACTACAATCCGTAAATCAGTAAGTATCAGGTCTAGTATGCCGCAGCTTTTAAAAAAGCTATCAGCAATCCGGGAGAGTTCCAGAAAATCTTATCCGGCCTCACCCCAGCGATCGCGCAAGACCTAAGTATTATTTCTTACTGTTTCAAAAGGTGAATGGAAGCGTCACACCTTTTCAACCAGATGACGCACGAACGGCAGGCGTGGAACGTGATTTAAGCGAAGTTGTTGCTAAGCGATTGTAAATGGTTTGAGAGGAGTGCGATCGCCATCCAATCAACATGGTAATGAAAACATACCCCGTTCTAACGTCACTTCACCATAATCGGGCACCCAGGCCAGCCATTTTGTTTCTCCGGTGCGGCAAAGCAGGAGTGCTTCTTGCCCACATAATTCAGCCGCAAACGATTGCAGCACAACCCACACCGATTCTGCTGGAGGGTATGCAGTGGTTGCATAGGCTGAGCGCGATCGGGTTGCTTCTCGTAAAAAAGATTGCAGTTGGAGGTAGATCCGAAATTCGGTTTCAAGCTTCATGACGACTTTTTAATCCGTCTCCCACCAGGAAAATAAGATTTTCTGTATCTTATGCTACAGAAAATTCCTGTTTCCTTCCTATTCCTAGGGGATAAGTTTACAGAAGGCGACTTCTTCTTTTCGTGTTGTCGCGAATGCGCCCAACCGAGGCTTGTCAGCGCTACAATGCCTGATGGATCTATACTTTTCGGTAATTAAGGAGATCTCTATGCCCCTTTCTGTTGGCGATACAGCCCCCAGCTTTTCGGTAAAAGACACCAATGGCAGCACAGTTAATTTGTCAGATTATGCTGGCAAAACCGTCGTGCTGTACTTCTACCCGAAAGACGACACGCCAGGTTGCACTTTAGAAGCTTGCAACTTTCGAGATAACTACCAGCAATATCTCGATCAGGGCATCACAGTCTTTGGTGTCAGCATGGACGATGAAGCGTCGCACCAAGCCTTTACCAACAAATTTAGTCTGCCTTTTCCACTGCTCGCTGATACCGATGGAGCGCTGACGAAAGCCTATGACGTTGATGGTGGCGGCTACTCGAAACGGGTCACGTATATCATCGGTGGCGATGGCAAGATTACTCATGTTTACTCAACGGTTAAGGCTGATAGCCACGCGACCGACATTTTGGCAGAGTTAGGTGTCTAAAGCTCCTACGCTTACTTAGAGAAGAGAGTTGCTGGGGCGATCGCGCGATAGTTGCGAAAGATTCTCGGTGAGCCAGAGGCAACTTTTTTATTGACAATTAGAATGAAATCGTGGCATTTGGGTAGGGTGAAAGCTCTACCCTTTGCTGTTAATCAGGGCATCTGTAACGAGGAGTGCGCGATGAGCAACCTGTCAATTTCTGCAACCGACACAGCGGTTAGTTACGGTGGCCCCTGGGAAGTTTTGCTGAATCAACCAGTCACCTTGCGGGGTTCTTTCGATCCGCAGCGGGTTGTGAATATTTCTCTACGAGCTGAAGATAAGTTTCCCTTGATGGTCACGCCAAACTATAAAGACGGCACTTGGGCGGTGAGTTTAGAGCGGGGGATGACGATGGCGGGTGCGCGCTGGTTGCGCCTCACGGGTGCCGATGGAAACGGCAAGATTGTTGATGATGAAATTGTTTACATCACGGTTAGCACAGACCCACTCACGGTTGGGCAAGACCTTTCCCTGCGTGTGTTAGAAGAGACAGTGTTTAAGAGTGATGTGATCGACTCAAGCCGCCTCAACGATCAGCAAAAGGTGAAGCTGACTGCAGGCCAGGTGCTATCGGTCAGGCGTTATGGTTATGTGGATGGTCACCTGAAACTAGAGTTAGAAAAACCGATTCCACCATTAGGTAATTTTGGCTATGTCTTTGAGCCATTTGTTCAACTCAGCAAAGGCAGTCAAATCCTCATCTTTGATCTAGGGGATATACCAAACACGCCGCTGAGCGCTTACCTGCTCGTTACCCAAACAACGCTGCTCAAAACAAAGCCAGCCGACTCTGCAAATTTGCCTGCAAACCAAGTCAAGGAAGTTTTGGAAGGTGAAAGCTTTCAGGTTACGGGTTACGCCTGCATTGGGGGACACTTTCGGGTGAAACTGGCGCAACCGATCGCCGGGTTAGGCGATAGTGTTTACGTGTACTGGAAACACGTCGTTCTCAAGAAAGAGAATAAACTGATTCCCTTTGATCCAGAAGCGTTGACGGCGACAGCCCTGCGCACGACCTTGCTAAAGAAACGCCCGGTTGACTCATCACAGCTTAAACCCGAAGACGTGACCAACTTTCCGGCTGGAACTGTCTAT
The DNA here is from genome assembly GCA_015296075.1 of Leptolyngbyaceae cyanobacterium M33_DOE_097. GTDB lineage: Bacteria > Cyanobacteriota > Cyanobacteriia > Leptolyngbyales > Leptolyngbyaceae > DSRU01. Next base: position 24,170 of record DVDV01000069.1, read on the forward strand.
GGCGTGCAGAGTTATGCACTGGAGGCAGGCCATATCAAGATAGCCCTGACTGAAGAGATCGCGAAGTTTGGTAATACAGGTTATGTCTTCGCACCATTTGTGCAGATGAAACGTGGGAGTCAGGCGTTTAACCCGTTTCCACCCCAGGTTGAGTTAGCAGTGCCCTATTTCTCTCAGCGCGATAACCCTAACTATTCCTGGGCAACTTGCAACGTCACCTCGATCGCCATGATTTTTTACTACTATGGCGTGCGCTCAAAAAATCCGCGTCAGCAACTCGAAGATGAGCTATTGCGGTGGGTGATCAACCGCTATGGTCCTGGTTCGCAAACGGTGCATAGCTACCTCTCGCAACTGATTCGAGCTTATGGATTTGAAACCAGCTTTTCGACGACGCGATCGTGGGCCAGCGTTAAGGATGAGTTGATTGCGCGTCGCCCCGTTGTTTTGTCTGGTGACTTTACGGCTAGCGGTCACATTGTGACGTTGATTGGTTACACACCCCAGGGCTACTTAGTGAATGACCCTTGGGGCAATGCCTTGGGTGGGTATGTGAATACTGAAGGGCGCAAGCTCCTGTACCCTTACAGCTATATGGATCGGGTGGCGGGACCAGATGGGGGTGTTTGGGCACACTTCATCAGTCCCAAATAGGCGATCGCCAGAGACGAGCGAGTGGGTGCGCTCACCGTGCGGATTTGTCATTCACTTGAGAGGCCATTGATCGTAGGAGGATGAACTGATGCCACGCTACAATCCCTACACGCTACAAATGCAAATTACTCGCATGTTTGAGCAGGGGCAGTCGTTTTTTGCGATGACCAAAGTGCAAGACTGGTTGCGAGAGCGCAACGAAGATCCTGCCAACTACGATATTGCTTTTCACCAACGACCTGCACCGCCAGGATCTCAGTCTGTCATTGCGATCGAGATTGAGTTGCGCCGTAAAGATGGGCAGCCGATTGATGACTGGATCCTGAAAGAACTCAACCGTCATGCTTAAAAGGATTTTGGCTCGGTTTTTGCAAATCCTATAAACACGAATTTTGTAGCGTAGATCGGCGCAGTAATTGAATGTTCAGCAAGTTTGAGTCTCACTTATCCTGTACTTTCTTTTTTCTGGTGCCCTTAAATCAGCCTTGCTTACAAGTCATCCAATCTTCGCTCTCCTCTAACCTTCTAGTGATTGAGTGAGTAAATCCCACTGCTGTCGAAAAAGCTTTCTTTAGAGTGCATTCATTCCGAGCCACGAACCTTGGGGGCGTCGCCCCCAAACCCCCGCGAGGGGCCGAACCGCCTCCCCTCGCCTCCCCTGCGGAAGGTATTGCTGATTCCAGTGTTTGATAAAAGGGGGGACGGGTGGAGTGGGAACCCTGCTTCGCAGGCTTAAACCACATCTTGCACGCTTCACAGAAAGCGATTCGTCAGGTCAGCCCGCTTCTGCCAAATGACGAATGACCAAGAACTGCAAAATTTCTCAGGCTACCCACAAGCGCGATCGCCCTCGCAACCTCCGCCTCACGTCACCCATACCCTCTGTAAACGCTCCAAGCTTTAAACTTTCTACCCGTAACGTCTAGCTAGCTAACCATTCAACTCCCACCGACACCACCTTGCGGGAGTTGTAGGGGAGTGAGGCCCCTACGAGGCGGGGGACAAAGTATCTTTCGCTGACGCTGTGCCAGCGAAAATGCTTTGGCACGGGGGAAAGTCCCCCGATCTTGCGGCTTCGCCGCCCCCAAATCTCCGCCTAATTCCAATCAAAAAGGCTTTTTTAGAGAAGTTTTTTGAGTCAGCTCCCTTAAGATTCACCCAAGGTTCTCATAGCTTAATGCAAACTGATCTCAATAACCATTAAAAAGTCTTTACGTCAAGCCCCGTCTAGCCTTCAGCCGCGATCGCAAGACAAAATTTCACTCAAACTTGATCGCCAACTCCGGCTTTTGTCAAGAAAATCAGCAACTCAGGTGCTATTTGTAACAAAAAGCAAAGAAATCTGTACTTATTTTTATCAATTTGTGTCAGTTGGGAGCTGAAATCCCCATCTGGTAACGGTTTTCTGGTAAAAACACAGATGGGTAGATCATTGCTGTCGGTTACTTGCGAGATCAAAGGTGGTTGTCTGCTGGGCGATCGCCTCTTAATTAGAGCAGTGCTGATGGCGACTCCCCTCGCTGATTCCTAAAGAGAAGGAGCACAGACCGCATGTTCACACACGTCAAGCCCACCATCCGCCACGTCAAACCCGATGATTTGCGGGGGCGGTCTTTACTCAAGGTGGTCTATGTCGTGCTGGAGCCTCAATACCAAAGCTCACTTTCGGCAGCGGTTCGCTCCATTAACCAGAGCCATCCCCATCTTGCTGTCGAAATTAGCGGGTATCTGATTGAGGAACTCCGCGACCCCGATAACTATGAAGACTTTAAACGCGATGTTGCTGAAGCTAATGTTTTTATTGCTTCGCTCATTTTCCTAGAAGATTTAGCAGACAAAATTGTGGCTGCTGTTGAGCCAGTTCGCGATCGCTTAGATGTTTCGGTGGTCTTTCCTTCGATGCCTCAGGTGATGCGGCTCAACAAGATGGGGAGTTTCTCCCTGGCGCAAATTGGGCAGTCAAAGAGCGTCATCTCCAGCTTTATGAAAAAGCGTAAGGAGAAATCGGGCGCAGGCTTCCAAGATGCCATGTTGAAACTATTGCGGACGCTGCCAACGGTGCTGAAGTATCTGCCAGTTGAAAAGGCGCAAGATGCTCGCAATTTCATGCTCAGTTTTCAGTATTGGTTGGGAGGCAACTCCGACAACCTCGAAAACTTCCTGCTGATGCTCGCCGATCGCTACGTCTTTAAAGACAGTGGCATCCTAACCGCTGGCGAATTGGAATACCAGGATCCCCAAACCTTCCCTGATATGGGTGTCTGGCATCCCCTTGCGCCGCAAATGTTTGAGGATATTAAAGAGTACCTCAACTGGCACAACTCCCGCCGAGACATCCCCGAAGAGATGCAAGATCCGCTGGTACCAACGGTGGGTTTAGTGCTACAGCGCACTCACCTGGTGACAGGCGATGACGCGCACTACGTAGCGATGGTGTCTGAGCTAGAGGCGATGGGCGCGCGGGTGATTCCCGTTTTTGCGGGCGGGCTTGACTTCTCGAAGCCGGTTGATGTTTACTTCTACGACCCGATCGCGAAAGATACGCCAATTGTTGATGTAGTGGTGTCTCTCACAGGCTTTGCTCTGGTCGGTGGCCCCGCTCGGCAGGATCACCCCAAGGCGATCGAATCACTGCAAAAGCTCAATCGTCCTTACATGGTGGCGCTGCCGCTCGTCTTCCAAACCACCGAAGAATGGCAAGACAGCGAGTTGGGTCTGCACCCGATTCAAGTGGCGCTGCAAATTGCGCTGCCTGAGTTGGATGGCGCAATCGAGCCAATTATTCTCTCTGGTCGCGATGGTGCAACCGGAAAGGCGATCGCCCTGCAAGATCGAGTTGAGGCGATCGCTCAGCGGGCAATGAAGTGGGCTAACCTGCGCCGTAAGCCTAAGCTCCATAAGCGGGTTGCCATTACGGTCTTCAGCTTCCCGCCTGACAAGGGTAATGTTGGTACGGCCGCATATCTAGACGTGTTTGGCTCCATTTACAAAGTGATGGAAGCCCTGCGTGACAATGGTTACGATGTGCAAGACCTGCCCGCAGACCCAATGCAATTGATGGAAGCGGTGTTGCATGACGCACAAGCGCAATACAACAGCCCCAACCTCAATGTTGCTTACAAGATGTCAGTGCCAGAGTACGAAAAGCTGACTCCCTACTACGAGCGATTAATTCCTTCTTGGGGTGAGCCACCCGGAAACCTCAACACCGATGGTCAAAACTTGCTGGTCTACGGTAAGGCTTTTGGCAACGTCTTCATTGGGGTACAACCTACCTTTGGTTATGAAGGTGACCCAATGCGTCTGTTGTTCTCGCGATCGGCTAGCCCACATCACGGGTTTGCGGCTTACTACACCTACCTGGAGCGGATCTGGGGTGCTGATGCGGTGCTGCACTTTGGTACCCACGGCTCGTTAGAATTCATGCCGGGTAAGCAGATGGGCATGTCGGGTGAGTGTTTCCCCGATAGCCTGATTGGGACGATCCCCAACCTCTACTACTACGCAGCCAACAACCCCTCTGAGGCCACGATCGCCAAGCGTCGTAGCTACGCCGAAACGATCAGCTACCTCACCCCTCCGGCTGAAAATGCGGGTCTATACAAAGGGTTGAAGGAACTCAGCGAACTGATCGGCTCTTACCAAACGTTGAAGGATTCTGGGCGTGGCGTTCAAATCGTAGACACGATTATGGACAAAGCCCGCATCTGCAATTTGGATAAGGATGTCACCTTGCCGGATGTGAATGCGGCAGAGCTGACCCAAGACGAACGGGATGGCATCGTCGGTAAGATTTACATCAAACTGATGGAGATTGAGTCGCGCTTGCTGCCCTGTGGCTTGCATGTGATTGGTAAGCCTCCCAGTGCTGAAGAAGCGATCGCGACTCTGGTCAACATTGCCGGGTTAGATCGTGAAGAAGACGGCATCAAGAGCCTTCAGCGCATTATTGCTGAGAGTATCGGGCGCAACATTGAAGAGGTCTACCAAAACAGCGATCGCGGGGTGCTGACTGATGTGGATCTGCTCAACACGATTAACCAAACGGTGCGATCGGCGGTTGCAGCGATGGTGCATGCTCAGATTGACGCAGAAGGACGGGTTTCTAGAACCTCACTGTTGGGTAACTTGTTCAACTTTGGTGGCAAAAAAGAACCCTGGGTTGAGACGTTACACGCAGCTGGCTTCCCCAATGTGGACACTGACGCGCTCAAGCCTCTGTTTGAGTATCTCCAGTTCTGCCTGAAGCAGGTTGTGGCCGACAATGAGTTGGGTGCCTTGCTCTTAGCTCTAGAAGGTGAGTACATCCTGCCTGGTCCTGGTGGTGACCCCATTCGTAACCCGGATGTGTTGCCGACAGGTAAGAACATTCACGCACTCGATCCGCAGTCGATTCCAACGGCGGCAGCGGTGAAGTCGGCAAAAATTGTAGTCGATCGCCTATTGGCTCGCCAAGCGGCTGACAATGGTGGTAACTACCCTGAGACGATCGCCTGCGTTCTCTGGGGCACTGACAACATCAAGACCTATGGTGAGTCGCTTGCCCAAATCATGTGGATGGTGGGCGTGAAGCCGATGCCTGACTCTCTCGGTCGGGTCAACAAGCTTGAACTGATTCCTCTAGAGGAGTTAGGTCGGCCTCGAGTTGATGTAGTCATCAACTGCTCTGGTGTGTTCCGTGACTTGTTCATCAACCAGATGGCTTTATTGGATCGGGCTGTGAAAATGGCAGCCGAAGCCGATGAACCCCTAGAAATGAACTTTGTTCGTAAGCACGCGCTGGAGCAAGCCAAAGAACTTGGTATTGATCTGCGGCAAGCGGCAACCCGCGTTTTCTCAAATGCTTCGGGTTCTTACTCTAGCAACATCAACTTGGCGGTTGAAAATGGCACCTGGGAAAGCGAAGAGGAATTACAGAATATGTACCTCTCGCGCAAGGGCTTTGCCTTCTCATCTGACAACCCTGGTGTGATGGAGCAAAACGAAGCGCTCTTCCGAGCGAGCCTCAAGACAGCGGAAGTTACCTTCCAAAACCTTGACTCATCTGAGATTTCGCTCACCGATGTGTCTCACTACTACGACTCTGACCCCACCAAGATTGTGTCTCGTCTGCGGGATGATGGCAAAATGCCTGCGTCCTACATGGCAGACACGACCACGGCGAATGCTCAGATTCGGACGTTGTCAGAAACGGTGCGTCTGGATGCCCGAACAAAGATGCTCAACCCGAAATGGTACGAGGGCATGTTGTCTCATGGCTACGAAGGCGTGCGCGAACTGTCGAAGCGTCTGGTGAATACGATGGGGTGGTCAGCTACGGCAAACGCCGTTGATAACTGGGTCTATGAAGACACCAACACAACCTTCTTTAAGGATGAGGAGATGTGCAAGCGGTTGATGAACCTCAACCCCAACTCCTTCCGCAAGATGGTGACAACGCTGCTAGAAGCGAATGGTCGCGGTTACTGGGAAACCAGTGAAGACAACCTCGATCGCCTGCGCGAACTCTATCAAGAGGTCGAAGATCGCATCGAAGGCGTTGAATAGTCAACCCTAGAAATTAGCGGTTCCTAAGTGGGGATGTTGCCTGTTTGTGCGATCGCAGACAGGGCAGCATCCCTACAAACGTTTAAAGTAGGGATCGTTTGTAAGCGCGGGTTTGGCAGATAAAACCCAGCCAATATCGCGGTGTAGAAGCTGAATGGATGGTTGGCTAACCGGACTTGATGTAGCTGTAGCGATGTGAATTTGGCAGAGGCTAGTCAGAACGCTTACTTAAACCTCGCTTTGACCCATCACCTTATCCTCAGCGGTTTGACCAAACCTATATTTATGGGAATTTGACCCAATGCCTCAACGAGGGTGGCTTTGGGTCAAATGCGTAAGTTTACTGAAAAACTTGGCTGAATCGACTAATGGGGGTCGATATCAATGCTTAAATGAATGAACTAACCTGCTATTGAGAATGCCGTAGGCTCTTCTTATGATTTTAGCGGCTCTATCGCTCTAAGAAACACGGCATTTGAAACGTAGAAAATACCGATCACCAAGTGAATTGAGACTTTTGCTAACATTACCTAAAACACGTGTTGCTTCGTCAATGTTGAAGGTTAAAGGATGTTGCAGTCTCTTCTAATCGTCTGAGAGTCTAAACCGCTGGTTCCTGTGGGATGGAATTGTATATTCCCTGCGTTCACAAGATTACCACTCTCAAATATGTCTTCGTAGACATCTGACAAAGAACTTACTTCGCTTGAGTTGTTAAACCAATTTGTTGGGGAATTGGTTTGGGTGCAAAGATGTTGCTAACAATCGCAAGGCTCAGCGAACCCATCAGAACGACGGATGCGATCGCGACCATGGATTGAATAAATAGTGTGCTTTCAGAGTTCCGTTCCATATCTTCCTCCAGGGGGGAAAAAGTCTTAGTTACTAATCAGATAATCTTCTCTCTTACTCTTCCATCATCCTGCTACTTTTCTTCTACATCGGTGATGGGGATCCTTACGGAAATATGATCAGCTATCTTTTCAGATGTAATGGAAAACACGGGTGAAAGTGATTGAGAGATCGAATAGTTGTGATGTTCGTCACTTTTATACGTTGATAGCTATTAAATAAAAACTCTAAAACTCCTTCCTGAATTGGCTTTTGGGTTTTTCTGAAAAAGAATATTGCTCAAGTGAGCCGAGCATTTTTACCTAGATTGTTAAATGAAGTCGCCTCAAACATAAATTATTTGACTTAAAGATAATATTTAAGTTCCTCAAATTTCACCTAACTTTTTATCTAAATCTTTGCTTTATTGATCTGTCTTTCAGTGAGAGGAAAGTAAGTAATTCGGCTCAGACTAATAAAAAATAAGAGATGCCCGAAAAGCTAAGATTGCTCGGCCTCTTTTGTTTCACCCATTACTGTGAATTGTTACTAGCCTCTAAAGTGCAAAGGCGTCATACCCGCAGGTCGGGCAACACACATAATGCCCTTGCCAACGAATCGGTCCGTCACCGCATTCTGGACAGTAAAACGTAAGATTTGCTGATACCACTGGTTTTGGTGCAACTTTAGGGGTCGGTTTGCGTGACTTCTTTGCAGTCGTTGATTTGGCTGAACTGACACTTAAGTATTGTTCCCGGACGGTGGTGTCTGCCATGCCTTGTGCTTCGGCTTTTGTCCAGCGGGGCATGGGTTTCAGTGTTGGTACTGAGCGAAAAGGCAGCATCAGATGACTGTCGCGGGTAAGCGTAGCGAGGGTGGCGGCGATCGCTTTACAACAACTTGCGGGCGATCTCACCACCTGCACTTCACTAAACCGAATTACCACCCAACCCCATTTCAGAAACCACTCATTCCGAATCCGATCCTTTTCACTCTCAAGGAAATGTAAGGGTTGGCGAGTGTCATGGGTGTAAGGTTCGTCAACCTCAATATCAAGATGCAAGTTTAGACTTGGCTCAATCAACGCAAAGTCAGGCATGTACGCTTGCGGCGAATCAGGTCGTGGTAAGAGCAAACCTGTATGAATTTTGCCGGGGAAGTAATGCCATAGATGCCGCTCAAAATCACCTTCGGAGTGCCCTCTCGGAACTCGATGATGCACTCCTTTTGGGGGCGTTGTCTGCTGCAACTGCTGGTGCAACCGCTGCAAATCAGATTTTGCAGCCTCTGCAAGTTGGGCAGGCACTAAAACAGTTGGAAATTGCGCTAAATCTGGCATATAGCGATTTTAACGAGATCGCAGAGTAAAGTGCTTTTGCCTTGCTAATAATGCTTTCGCTCGTGAGGACTGAAACTGCTTATCCAAAACCTGATGCAGCAAGTAGCAACACTGGGCGCGTAGTCAGTCAGTAGATAGGCGAAATTAACTGTAACCAAGGATGCGACGCTCCCTCTACCCCAAAAATCGGCTTTAGTTTAATTGCACCCACTTACTTATCTACTTGCGATTGAATTGAAAACGATATTTTTCCAAAAAGAATATTTGACTGCTATAGACGTTTAGTGGCTGAACAGATCCAGTAACAAAACCAACCAATTTCTATGCATTTATTTTGATTTTTTTAGATTTAGTTCAACTTTTGAAGCAGATTAAACACAGTGTTACTTCTTATTAGCTATCATCTGGTTCATTGTTTTATTTACTAACGCTGTCTCACGTTTCCTTCGAATTTCGTTTGCAGCATTTTTTACGGGTGTTTATTAATACAGTGAATATTTGAGTTCAGCGAGTATTCAAATAGCACCAAAATTTATGGGTTTATGCGGATGCGCTCACAGCGGAGGATCGGCGTACTCAAAGCTTCAAGCTTGCTTTACACATTTTTCCTGTTCCTCATGGGAATTTTATAGAATTCCTCAATTAAATCTAGATAATTGGTATGTGGAATATTTTTTCTGCCACCAATCTCAAGTGCCAATAAAGTTGCAGAAAACGATTTCAATCAGTAGTTAGAAAATCATTTTATATTCCGCTATTTAGCGGATCTTGCTTTTTTTAAGGGAATGCTAGTTTGTGAAAGAAGGGTGAGGCATCCGTTAGCCCGACTCATGTTTTAATTCATAGCTTTTATTGGCATGAAGAACCCGTCCTCTAATTTCGGACATCATTTGATATGAAGCACGATGTTGAGTTTCAGCCGTCTCCCCTTGAAGTGGGTGTCTACGAATGCGAAGTACGCCTCAAGTTTCGCTTAATTGAGGAGAAGAGTATTTTGAGCGATCGCGACCATTTACTTGAGCTGCTGTTAGAAGCTTTCTTGTGCGGCAGCGATGAGTATATGGAGCCTGTTCACTCCGATGTTCAGGTTGAGGAGATGGCGGAGGTTGATGCCCCACCCCAAATGCGCCGCCAGCTGATTCGCCTGCGAAACTCAAAAGAAGTTTCTTAACGTCAGAGTCCCTTTTGGAAGGTCTGTCAGACCAACGCTTTATGGTTTTCTTAAATCAACGTAAAAAAAGTTGCTCAAACGGGTTGACAGAGAGGCTACTTTTTCGCTAACTTGATAAACGTTGAGTCCAAACGCCCCCATCGTCTAGAGGCCTAGGACACCTCCCTTTCACGGAGGCGACGGGGATTCGAATTCCCCTGGGGGTATTCAAAATCGATACCAGGTTAAACGCTCGAAAGATTAAACGCTTCGAGCGTTTAGCATTTTTAAACTCAATGTTGCTGCGGCGAATGTCGAGTTAGCCAGGTCATCTTGCAGTGTGTTGATCTCTACGGTTTCATATTTGCACTGAGCGATCGCAGCCTAAAAAAAACAGTGATTTTTCTCGCATCGTGGGAATTTTAAGTAAAGACCGGAAGACCGCTTCACAATAACGTCCGGTTGCATCTATCAATGAAAATTTATTTCTTCGCGGGCGATCGCGATGGTCGTAAACGGCGATCGCCCCGTGGTTTTACGCTGCTCGAAGTGCTTGTGGTTATTCTGCTAATTGGTATCTTAGCCGTGATTGTCGCGCCAGCCTGGACTGCTTTTTTTGATCGCCAAAGCCTTAAGATTGCTACTGAACAGGTCTATCAAGGAATGCGGGATGCTCAGGGGACTGCTCGACGGCAAAAAGTAGACTGGGAAGCCTGTTTTCGTAAAGTTGACGGTCAGACGCAATGGACAACTCACGCTCAAGGTTCTTCAGTAAGCGAGTCTGACTGGCGAACTCTAGAACCTAAACTTGAGCTGGATGAGGATGCGACAACAATCCGTAAGTTAACGCTACAAGGGCAAACGGTTTACCGGGTTGAGTTTAGCCATAAAGGTCATGTTGCCGGCCAGTTAGGACGAGTTACCCTCAAGCTGAAGAAACAACCAACTCCTAAGCGGTGTGTGATTTTTTCGACTCTATTAGGCAATTTGCGACTGGGGGAAACCAGTTCAGCTAAGAAGTGTAATTGAGCCTTGAGAGGTGTCTATCTGCCGCCTGAGCGAATTCTTACAGGGCTTGTCTACTATCCCTATTTCTTCTTTAATCCCTGTCTAAGGCTGGTATAGATGGAGATCCGCGATCGCATCCGTTACGAGGCACAATCAGGTCGATTGAGGTTTCCTAAATTCTGTGAGATAAGAGAACCGCTGCTGCTGATCCTTCCGGAAAACGAGTCTGCCAGTAAGTAAAACTAGGCATCGACTTAGATCGAGGGAAAGACTATGAAATCGCGGTTGCGTGCAGGGGCTGCTCCGAGTTCAGAAGCATTGGTGACTACAACTCGGTTGCGATCATCACGCCCAATAGAAGATGCTATTTCCGACACCGCATTGCACACTCAAGCGATGAGCCTGCAAGCCAAGTCAGAAGATACAGCGATCGCGAAACATGATTTTGGTCAAATTCCTATTTTTGCTGGCGTGCAAGCCAAGCTGACAATCGGCGCACCCAATAATCAGTATGAGCAAGAAGCGGATCGGGTTGCGGATCAGGTGATGAGCAGCCCTGGAACCGATTCAATTCAGCGAATGAATAACGAAGACGACGAAGTGCAAATGAAGCCTCTAGCAGGCTCAATTACACCTCTCGTGCAACGGACTGCCGAAGAAGACGAACTCCAGACCAAGCTCATTCAGCGGGAGGCGGAAGAAGACGAGCTGCAGATGAAGCCGATTCAACGGGAGGTGGAAGAAGACGAGCTGCAGGCTAAGCCGATTCAACGGCAGGCAGAGGAAGACGAGCTACAGATGAAGCCGATGCAACGAAAAGCGGAAGAAGACGAGCTACAAATGAAAGCGGCTCCTTCAACCCAGGGAGCAAGACGAACTCACACTGCTTTTGAGACGCAATTGAGCCAAAGTCGGGGCAGTGGTGATGCATTACCTGACACAACGCGATCCTTTATGGAATCACGCTTCGGTGCGGATCTTAGCCATGTCCGAATTCACACAGGCAGCGATGCAGTGCAAATGAATCGCGAGATTGGGGCACAGGCATTTACGCATGGCAGCGACATTTACTTCAATTCTGGCAAGTTTGATGCCGCCTCTGCCACAGGTAAGCACTTGCTGGCTCATGAGCTGACTCACGTAGTCCAACAAACCGGGGCTGCCCCTCTCAGTGTGCAACGACGCGTTGATTTAGGTCTGGTTCGCTCTACGCAAACACCTGCGATTCAATGCTTTGATCCTAATTCCAACTCATCAAGTAGTGGCTCTACCCCGTCTTCCACAGCAACAGGAGGTTCTTCGGTAGCAGTTGTACTCTGGCGATCGACCGCCGTTGCACCAACCCGTCAGGCTGGCGAAAGCATTCAGGTAGAAGGCGCGGGAGCGGCAGAAGCAACAACGGCCTACAACCAGGTAGAAACGGCAATTAACACTGTAGAAAGTCTAATGCCCACTTACCGCGACACAGGTAGAGTGGCTGTGCATCGCCGGCTCTCGTTGACAAAGAATAATCTCTTGACAGCGCAAATTAAACTGACGCCCCATTTAGGGCGCGAAATTGCTCCCTTTGGGGCGATCGCTCAATTCGCAATGCGGACAGCTCAGAGTTTTAGCAATGAGGGGCATGAAATCGCTAGAGAAGGGGCAACAGGGAATACTGCTGCTGAACGCGCGATTGCGCGACGAACGATTGCTGCAATGTGGAATGCCAATGTTGTGACCGCTGAGCGCAATATTGGTAGACTGCTGCAACAACCAGGTACATCAGGTGAAACGGCAAATACTGCGATTCAGCAAACGAATGCAATTCAAACAACTGTTAATAGTGTCATTGATGCCTTGAGAGCGGCTGAGAAAGAACCCACTGCTCGCTTAGCAGCCTTAGGGTACTCAAGGCTCATCGGACAACTCGCACTGCTAGAACCTCACGCAGGCTCAACTCCTTCGTTAGAAAACATCGGGCAGGGGTTAAAGCGCATGGCAGATGGGATGGATGTGTTCACGGCTGAGCTTTATCCCCCAGAAGTCATCGAAACTCAGGGAGGAGGCATTTAGGGCTGATTGGTATTAGCTCTAGACGAAGCGATCGCATAAAAGCCAGCAATTTCTACAGCCGCCCCAAGTAACTTGTGAAATGAAACAAGGCTTGTAAAAAGGTTTCTTTCCACACAACCCTTTCACAAGCCAAAAAATATGGTTATGGAACTTAGAAGCGTAAGCCAACGCCACCCTGGAGCGAAACAGCCGTATTATTTCCTCTTTCATACGCATCAAAGGCAATGATGGCGTTGCCAAATAGAACGAAACCACTGTTCGGTAATGCGTAGTCAATCCCCGGTTGAATGGCAAATGCGGTTTTATTGCCAACTGGTGTCAAACCATCACCCGGAACAATGGAAGCGCCTGCGCCAATATAAAGATCGGTGCGCCAATTGAGGGGAAAGTCATAGGAAAGGGTTGGCACGATCGCCGTTCCATCATCTCCAACTAAGATCTGAGTTCTAACAGAAACGGGTGCCTTCAAAAACTTATATCGAATTGCAATATTGGCTGTAGTTTTGCTGTCTTCATCATCATCACCACTGGATAAACCAAACGCTGGCCCGACCCCAACATAGCTACCATACGCAGCTTGAGCCGATGCAGAATCTGGATTTGCCAAAGCAAAATAGCCAAAAACTCCAACGCTTCCTAGCGTGACAACTCCCACATGGCATAGACGCGCAACCGTTGTGGGCAATTGAGAATGCTTAAGCCAACGCATTTTGTTTCTCCTTCAATCTATGCCACAGAGAGATTTACTAACTTTAACTTAACTGAATTCCCATCACTTGAAGCAAGTTTTTTAAAAAAAATGGTGAATTAAATCCTGCTACGAATCTCACTCAAACTGTCGAAAAAATCCTCTCTAAATTACGGAGTTACCAACAGAATGCTGTCTTTTTCTGGAATTGAGTAAGTCGCAATTGTTGAAGACTTATAGCAGGAACAGCCAATTACCATGCCACTTTAGGAAGAGGAACATCTCTTTCCAGTGAGTGGGTTTAATTCACGTCATACTAGAAGCATAGACAGGTAAGGTGACTCGAAGCTTCGCTGAAGCAGGAGAGCTTTGTTAGCTCGGACATCTGCCCGGGTCATTTATCTGATAAACCTGTTGATGCTAGATGAGGAGAGTCTATGAAAATGCGTTATTTCTGGTTGGTATTTCCAACTGCTTTTTTGCTGAGTCTGGGCAATGCGATCCCCGTTGTTAGCCAAGCGATCGCGATCACATCATCTACGATTGAGTTAACTGGCTCATCGGGTGGTGCTAAAAAAGATGCAAGCTGTGCAGGTTACATTGCAGGTGCCCCAAACCATACGCTAGAGGTGCCTGCCGATATGAATCTCACTTTCTCGCTCAAGGCTGCGGGACAACCAGCTTTGCTGATTCGAAGTGACACTGGCAAAGAATTTTGTGTTGCGGCAGACGCCTTTTCAAAAGGTGAAATTCGTGTACCTGGACGCTGGAAGAAAGGGGTTTACAAAGTTTTTGTGGGCGATCGCGCACAAGGTAGCTTTCCCTATAAGCTTGTTGTTTCACCTAACTAGCCCTGGTGTTTTGTCGTAGTTTTTGATCAGTATCAACACTACTGACAGAATTTGAAAAACTTGGGCAAATCGAGTTAGTTTGACAACCTGGTAAGCGCGGTGGTGTTCTAGACATGGGGATTAGGATCAGGGAGAATATGGTCACTCGAACAAGTTAGAACCCTCTGGATGACTACGATGGTACTTGAACCCGTCCATTGCCCTACCTGTGACAGCACTGACATCGTCAAACACGGTAA
>DVDV01000079.1 GCA_015296075.1 Leptolyngbyaceae cyanobacterium M33_DOE_097
GAAACATTTGTACTGAAGTCAGAGCCTCTAAAGGCTTGTGCGCTCAATTTTATGAACGGCAGAATGGGTATTCCAGCCATTGATAGCTGTTCAAAATGAATATTTTTGTGAGAATTATTCTCATACTGAGAATTGCTGATTACGATGGCACGATCGCCAGAGATGGTGTCGTAGACAATGACACGCTGGCTGCTCTGAAACAATGGCGGAGCGCTGGACGCAAGTTGGTCTTGATTTCGGGCAGACAGTTAGATGACTTCCTGGCAATTTTTCAGCCAATTGAGTTGTTTGATTTATTGGTGGTTGAGAATGGGGCTGTTTTGTATAACCCCGCAACCCGGACTGAAAAGTATTTAAGCGATCCGCCTCCAACCGCCTTTGTTGAGCAACTCCGGCAAGCCGTTGAAGCCGCCGATGCCAATACGCAGGAATCTGATGAGTTTGGCAGGGCAATTCACGATCGCTATGGATTGGTTTCTCAAGGGCGTGTGGTTGTCGCAACCTGGCAACCGCACAGTGTGATCGCACGGACGTTAATTGAGCAAATGCAGCTCCCGTTGCAGGTTATCCTCAATAAAAATGCCGTGATGATTTTGCCTCAAGGCGTTGATAAGGCCGCAGGTCTCGCGATCGCCGCGCAGCAGTTAGGGGTAGAACTGGCACAGGTGGCGAGTATTGGGGATGCCGAAAATGACCTGGCGTTTTTAACTCAGTCCGGTTTTGCAGCAGCGGTTGCGAATGCCTTACCAGAGGTGAAAGCCGCAGCTGATTGGGTCGCGTCGGCTAGTCATGGCGCAGGTGTAGTCGAATTAATTGCCAACCTACTTGATCAGGATGCACTCGGTCGCTCCGAGCCGTAACAGAAGCCCATGAACCCCTCGGCGATCGCCCACACGCTCCGAAAACTGCTCAGCTCTAAACGGTTTGCCATTCTCGAAGCCGTAGTGATTGGACTTGTGGCTGCCTTAGCAGCTGTGTTGCTGAAGCAGGGCGCGATTGTTCTCGGTAATTGGCGCTTACAAGAAACATTGCTCCTACCAGCTTATGTGGTGCTGCCACTGCTGGGTTGTGGGGGTGGCGCGATCGCGGGGGTGTTAATCGAGCGGTTGGCACCGGAAGCCGCGGGGAGTGGTATTCCCCAGGTGAAGGCAGCCTTGGGGTATGTGCCGATCGCGCTGGATCTACGGGTTGCTGTGGTCAAACTGCTCAGCACCATGACGATTCTCAGCTCTGGGTTTGTCTTGGGGCGGCAGGGGCCAACCGTGCAAATTGGGGCGGCGCTTGCGGCACAACTCAGTCGTTGGGTGCCAGCCTCCCCCGATCATCGACGACAGTTAATTGCGGCTGGAGCGGCAGCAGGTTTAGCGGCGGGTTTTGATGCCCCAATTGCGGGGGTGATGTTTGTGATCGAAGAACTCCTGCACGACTTTTCAAACCTGACGTTGGGCACGGCGATTTTGGCCTCGTTTACAGGTGGGGTGATTTCTCGCCTGCTGGCAGGCCCTAACCTGAAACTGGGCATCGATCCCTTGGCAGAGATCAGCTTTGTCCCCCAAGAGATCCCGATATTTTTGCTGTTGGGCTTAGTGGTTGGGATCTTTGCTGCTCTATTCAATAAAGGGATTTTGTTGAGTGTTCAGTTTGGTCGCCAACGGTTGCGCCTCCCCTTACCTGCTAAATTAGCTCTGGCGGGATTGGTGATTGGCGGTACGACCGCTCTATTGCCCCTCAATTTTCGTGACCCGACCCGATTGCAAGTCTTTCTCACCAGTGAGGATGCTTCCTGGCAAATGACGCTGCTGGCGTTTGTCGTGCAGTTTGGCTTAACCCTGGTTGCCTGCGCGGCTGAAGCTCCGGGTGGACTGTTTATTCCCAGTTTGATTTTAGGTGCGGCGCTAGGGCATCTGGTGGGACTGGTTGCCCAAACCTCAATCAGCATTGCGCCGCTGACTTACACGCTGGCTGGCATGGGAGCCTTTTTTAGTGCGGTGGCAAAAGTGCCGATCACAGCGATTGTGATTGTGTTTGAGCTAACGACAAATTTTGAGCTAGTGCTGCCTCTGATGATTGGTTCGGTGACGGCTTACCTGGTAGCCGAACAGATTCTGCCGGGTTCGCTATATACGCACCTGCTCGAAATGCAGGGCATTCACCTCCATGAAGAACAATCGCAAGATGGTCTGTGGACGCGCTTGAGTGCTGCCGATGTGATGCAACGCAAGGTCGAAACACTGGCCAGTTCCATGAGTCTGGAGGAAGTCAGACAGGCATTTGGGCGATCGCACCATCGAGGTTTTCCGGTTTTAGCAGATGGCAAACTGGTTGGCATTGTGACCCAGGCCGATCTCGACAAAATCGCCCAGCGCAGCCTCCTCCCCGATGCCGAGTTAGCGCAAATCATGACGCCTCAACCGATTACAGTCAGTCCACTCGCCCCCTTGAGTCAAGTGCTGTACCTGATGTCGAAATACAAGGTGTCGCGCCTGCCTGTGGTTGAGCAACGTCGCATTGTTGGCATCATCACCCGCAGTGATATTTTGCGCGTTGAGGCTGATAGTTTGCGGGGCGAAGAAGCCTTTGGGCCACGGCCTGCGCCTTCTTACGTAATCTATGAAACGCGATCGCCCGCGCGAGGCAAAGGTCGCATTCTGCTGCCGTTGAGCAATCCAAAAACAACAGATGTGCTGTTGAAGTTGGCCTTGGCGATCGCGCGGGAACAGGAATACGAAATCGAGTGCCTCCAAGTCATTCTTGTGCCACGCCACCGCTCACCTGCTGAAACTCCCGTACGAGCTACCTACAGCCAGCGTCTCTTGCGGCGGGTGAGCCGTCAGGCAGAACGATGGGATGTCTCACTGCATACGCAAATTCGGGTGGCCCACAATGTCGAGCAGGGCATTTTAGACGCGATCAAAGAACGGCATATCGACCTTTTGCTGATGGGTTGGAAGGGCAGCACCTCAACCCCGGATCGCATTTTCGGTGATGTTGTGGATACCATTATTCGGCAGGCTCCCTGCGACGTGGTGTTAGTTAAACAGGCGCAAAACCTCACGCCGCTGGCTGAGTCAGAAGTCAATTCCAGTTCCGTTGAGGCACTCTTTCGGATGCTGCAGCTACAACGGTGGTTGATTCCAGTGGCGGGTGGTCCCAACTCTCACTATGCCCTGCAACTGCTGCCAGCCTTGATTTCACTCAGCCGATCGCCCCAAATTTCGCTCTGTCAGATTTTTCACCCCGCAGATCCAAACCACGATTTAAGTTTATTAACCAAAGATGCTGCCTTCCTCCAAGAAGCCTTGCAGTGTCCGGTTACAACCCTGCCGATTTGCTCGGCTGCTGTTGCCGACACAATCATCGATGTCTCTCGCACCGGACAGTACGATGTCGTTGTCTTAGGTGCCAGCCGCGAAGGACTTTTGCAGCAAGCAATTCACGGCAACATTCCCGAGGCGATCGCGCGCGGTTGCGCCTGCACCGTCATTCTCGTGCGCAAAGCAGATGCTTAGAAGTCACGAAAAACTGGCTGAACAGAGAACCGTTCCACTCCAAAACATCCTGCATCCCTACCAGGGACTCCCCACCATTGTGAAGGCGGCCCAATAGTAGGGATGCGCTAGCGGCTGATTTTGTGGAATACCGAGTGTAGTCGGCAAGATGATGCCGCCGCGAGTTCCGCGCAATTCACCATCCTGGATATTGACTGTCCCGCGAATCAAAGCAAGCTGTGCAACTCGTAAGGCTTCCGCCTTGATGGGTGCCGTCTGCAACTGCTTATAAAACTCTGACATCAAGCCCAGTGTACCTGCATCGCTGACGTACCAGAGGCTGGCGACAGCCGTTTTAACCCCGGCTTGCACCGCAAAACCCGCAAAGCCCAGCTCGGCCTCATCACTACCGATCGCGGTGCGACAGGCACTCAACACCAGTAACTCCACCGGCGGGTTGTTCCAACCCAGTTGGCGAATCTCATCTAACCGCAGTTTGCGATTCCATAACTGAATGTAGGAGTTGCTCACACCGCCTGCCTGAAACTCGCCGTGAGTTGCTAAGTGAATGATCGAGTAAGGTTCTGCTTCGCGAGCTGCCTTCAGGTTCTCGAGAGTAAAGGCTTCGTTGAGTAGCGATCGCCCCTCCCAAAGATCTTCGGAAATTAATGAAATCTCGGTTGGCACTGAGGGTAAGGGCGGTAAATCCGTAAATTGGGATGCTCCCAAAGCCAGGACTTTTGCATTTTTCAAAGAAACATAGCGCGTATCCGTCAGGCTCAGACTGGGCATCAATCCGGCACTATACTTCTCAACTAAAAACTGCTTGCCATCGTGCAGTGCCGCCAGTGGAATCAGCCGTAAGCCTGTCTCTGAAATGTAAGACAGGTTCGTAATTTGCTGCTTTTGCAGCTCTGGCTCAATCGGCGCAACCAACCAACGATAAAGCTGCTGTGCAGAGGGTAAGTAGCTCTTAGTCAAGACTTTGCGGGGGTCGCTTACCTCGCGAATAAACCGCAGAGAGGTTTCAGTCACCTTAGCGCGTGTCGCACCTGCAACCAACCGTCGAATCGGTTGCCCTTTGCCCGTTACTACAATGATTTCAAGTTGATCATTAGCGCTGGGTGTCAACCGCGATCGCTGGGCGATTTGTTTTTCAATTTGAGCCGCTTGACGCGTAGTGAGTTCTTTTGCATCCGCGATCGGTAAGTCTAGCGTGTCTGACCCTTCAGCCACCGCCGCCGGAATAAAGGAAAGATAGACCAGCGCAGGTTTTGCTCCTGTAATGGAAGTAATGCGATCGAGCAACCCAGGCGGATCAACTTCTAACTGGGGCAGGTCATCTGGCAGGTCTAAATAATCTTCAAACTCAGCATCATAGTCATCATCCAGTTGAGCCACCTCTGAGTCATCAGAATCCGGATCGTCGCCAAAATCACCGCCAAATACATCATCAAAATCATCGGATTCATCTTCCAGATCATCCGAAAGGTCTTCCTGGTCTTCTGGGTTAAGTGTCGGAGTGGGCGAAGGGGTAGGCGAAGGGGTAGGCGAAGGGGTAGGCGAAGGGGTAGGCGAAGGAGATGGCGAGGGGGAAGCCGTAATATTAATTTGAATCGTGCCAACGGTTGTGGTTTCCGAGAAGGACTGGGTTGGGGTAATTTCGGAAGTCTCGAACTCTGTCACAATGCTGCCTGCTGTGCCGTTTGTAGACGCATCACCCACAGTAAATATCGGAAAGATTGGGTTTTCTAGATTGATCACCACGCTGCCTGGCCCGTCTATCCCCCTTGCACTGATGGTATCGCCTCCCTCAGTGGTACCTGTCCCTTGAATCGCGCGTGCATTAATCGTTACGGTGCCACCTGGCCCAAGCTCCTGAGCATCTGCCAGAATCGTGTTAAACCGCACATTATTGAGGGCCGTCAGGGTAACATTACCAGCTGCCGGAGAAAACCCAGGGTTAGAGGTGTCAATATCCCATAAATCCAGGTTAGCTCCGCTGATGGTAATCGATGCGCCATTAATCGTGCTGATCCGGGTTCCGGGAGACATTGAAACCGTACCAGCCCCATCGTTATCGGCATCGGCTCGAAACGTGGCTGACCCCAAATTAATGCCAAAATCAACATTTGTTTGGATCTCGATATTGTTCGTTGCTTCAAGAATGACGTTCCCGATCTGAGCTGCCAAGGCGGTGGCTGAAATTGTCACCGATTGTCCCGGCAGATCAGCTGCAAAAATATCAGGTAGTTCGGTATCGGCAGAGCCAGGGGATGCCTCAACAATCGTGATGTTTTCGGGGTCGAGCAGCAGGGTTCCGGATGTGCCAGCCGGGGCAGACACATTGGCTTGACCCCGATAAATTAGGGTTTGCTTACCCGATACTTCGACAAAGCCACCGTTACCAAAGTTTGCCCCTCCTTTAGCTGAAATGGTGCCATAAAAGCGTGTGATGTCGTCTGCCCAGAGGATCACGCGACCGCCATCGCCCTGAGTCAAGGCATCCGCCCCGATCGCCGAGCTAGCATCCACAAAGGTGGCGATCGCATTGGGTACTGTGCCTAACCCCTGATAATCGCCCCCAATCAGCACCGTTCCGCCCCCATTCGTCCCCGATGCGTTGACCGAGGCTTGCAGCAGCCCCACTTGATTTCCCAACAGTTGCACGGTGCCACCCTGCGTGCCTGCGACATTCACAGTGCCGCTTACCAGCGTAGTTCCCGGCTGTGCCGCAACGTTGGTGGTGGAGCCATTTAAGCGAATCGTGCCATCGGGGTTGACGGTGATCTGGTTCGCTGTGTTAATGCTGCCACCTGTGAGGAGTTGCGGCAGTGACGGAGCATTCGGACTGTTCAACGCGGTCGATTGCAGTTCGAGGCTGAGCAAGCTACCCGGCTGAGTCAGGCGCACCAGGCTAGTTCCCGGTACGGATAGCAACGTGACTTGCCCACCCGGCGCGGTGAGGCTGCCAGCATTAACGACAGTGCCACCCAGCAGACTTAAGGATTGACCAGGCTGAACCGCAAGTGCCCCCAGGTTGGCGATCGCCCCCGGTTGTGCCGCATCAAAGATGAATTGGTTGGGTGAACCGACCAGCGCCGCATAGTCCGGGGTGCCAACCGCAGTCAACCAGTTAGTCCCAAAACCAATACCATTGGCCGTTGTTGCCGTAAACGCTGCCGGAACGTTGAGACTGGCATTCGTGCCAAACACAATCCCAGCCGGGTTCATCAGGTAGAGGTTAGGGTTGCCACCCGTCACCTGGATCAAGCCATTGATATAGGACGGATCACCCCCGACCACACGCCCTAAAATGTTGGCTAGCTGGGGATTGGCTAGAAAATTGGCGATTTCTCCCTGCGTTAACCCAAACTTTTGAAAGTCAAGAAACAGGTTTTTGCCATCGCCAGAAGCAGCACCCCCCGTGATGGTGTACTGGTTGCCGTTCTGCTGTACCTGGGTGTTAGTGCCACTGGCAGGGGCGATCGACTGAGCTTGCACGCTATTCAGGGCGCAATTTGTCCCCGCGATCGCCAGAGTCAGCACAATCGCGCTAGTCACGGCTGGATGGACGCGACCAATTTGCAGCAGCCAGCTCGTTAAATCTGGTGCTGTCTTTGGTTCAGGTGTCGGGGTTGGTTGTGATGCGTCGTTAGGGTAGATGCGAGAACGGTCAGCCAAGTTTTCACTCCGAATCTACAAAAAATGCTGTTGTTACCGAGATGTGCAGGTTCACGTCCATGTTGAGATAGGATACCCAGTTTCAACTCAGCCAGCGATCGCCATTCTGCCAAACATTATCCTAGACACAAAGCGCAGCACTTAGATGTAGCATTTCTTGAGTCAGTGCTGTGAGGGGAGAAAACGTATGGCTTTTTTGCTGGTGTTTTTGGTCGTACGACTCATTTTCTGGTTTGTTGCCTTTCCAAACCCTGACGAAGCCTATTATTGGCTGTGGGGTCAGCGTCCCGAGTGGTCTTACTACGACCATCCTCCCTTTCACGCCTGGATTCAAGGACTGTTTGCATCCGTTTTAGGGCGTTCTGAATTTGTTGTGCGACTGCCAAACCTGTTCAGCAACGGTCTATTTTTCTGCCTTTATTATAAAATCTGTCAGTATCTCTACCCTGACCATTATCAGGGGAAATTTAAGCGCGTTCTTTTGTTGCTATTCGCTTCGCCGCTTTACTTTCTCTTTTTGGCGCTGGCCTGGCATGATCACTGGCTGATCACCTTTTCCCTTTTGGGGATGTATTGGTTCATCACGTTTGCCGATCGCTACCGTGAAACAGGCAAGGGTGAAACGTGGCGCTTGTTGGGAGCGGGGGCTGCAATGGGATTGGCGTTGCTGTGTAAGTACAGCGCCGTATTTGTGTTAGCGGGGTTCTTCGCGACGATCGTGACCGACAAAAAACTCCGCTCGCTTTTGTGGGACTGGCGCTTGTATCTGGCAGGGGCGATCGCGGCTGGTGGACTGGTGCCAATCCTGATCTGGAATTTGCAGAATGACTGGCAATCGTTTCAGTACTACGCCGATCGCAGCGTTCAAACAGCAGGCTTCTCGCTCCGGTGGGAGTCTTTGTTGGGGTTTGTTCTATTCTCAATTTTGATGGTCTCCCCGTTTCACTGCCGGGGCTTCTGGAAAGTACTGCGAAAAGTATCTCCGCTCAAAGTGCTTAGCCCTGTCTACCAACGACTTGCGTTTTGGGTTTTTATTATCTCTACCGGGACACTCTGCATTGTTTCTCTGTTGTCTGCTGCCCTCTATTACTGGAATATTCTGGCCTATCTCCTGCTATTTCCCCTGGTGGCTGGGTTAGGCAGTCCTAGCACGCTGCAGCCCAACGCTGCACCCAAAGCAGTTAGACGATTTCCTGGTTTAGGGGCAAAGGTGTATGGCTTACTGTTTGCGACGCTGCTCGTGGTTCACTACGCGATCTTTCCGCTGTCAGCCCTGGTTAGCAAAGAGGGGGATCCCGATTCACGCATGCTCTACGGCTGGAACCAGGTTGAACAGGTCGTCAAAAACAAAATGAATGAATTGGGGGGCGATCGCGCCGTTGCTCTCTTTACAACCGACTACCGCTCGGCCTCGGCATTGGCTTACCAGCTCAACCGGGCGGATGTGCTGGCGATTTCTGAGCGCATTGACCAGTTTGACTTCTGGTATCCCCGCGACTACCCGACGCTCAAAGGCAAGCCTGCCCTAATTCTGTGGGATGACTGGCATCCCCTGACAGATGAGGTGCGATCGCAGCTATCGGCAGAGCCAGGGGCGATCGAAATTCCTGTGACATGCTTTGGCAAATGGATTAAAAACTATTACTTAACCACCGGACGCGCGTAAGTGCTTTGCGAATTTTTATTTCCTATCAACCTGGTAAACCTACCCTGTTGACATCGAAAAGCTTCCTCGTGAGTTTGCCTCTGCCGAGCCAGCCACGCCCAGCCGCAAAACTTAGCGCGTTGGCACCGACCACCAGGCGATCGCATAGGGTTGAATCGGCTCGTTGACTTTGCGATGCATCACGACTCGCAGCTTATAAGCCCCCGTTGACGGAATTTGAAAGAACAGATGCTCAAGGCTATCAACGGTGCTGACAGATGACCAGATCGCCTTACGAATATCGGTCTCATCGGCTCGCATCAGATAGAGATTGAGATCATTCAAGCCGCGATCGCGAAACGTCTCATCCAAGTCATACAGACCATTTTGGTTGCGATCATTCAGCTCGACCAGGCGATTCCAGGCGAGGGTGGCGGAGATGTAACTGCCCCCTCGCAAGGGCTTTGCAAACACATAATCGCGATAGCTGGGAACAGTAGTGCCATTGGGTTGAGGGGTAGGGCTTTGGGCGATCGCGCGGTAATCCCAACCGAGGCTCGGCACCGGACGACTGCCATCCCACTGGCCACCGTTAAATTGCTGATAAGCTCGAAACGCATTGAGCTGCCCCGTCCCCATTTGAATATGGAGCGGAATCGTCTTATCTTGCGCCGCGTCAGACTCTAACCAGGTGTTGTTGCTTTTATCAAGCACCGTTCGGCTCATGCCCAGGTAAAAACCGTTGCCAGTGTCTTTTAACTTATCGGCAGAGTTGAGCAAAACCGCTTTCATCACTTCGGGGCGGCGACTGTCGGTTGTCCAGGGCAGGGTGCAGCCACGCCCAGCCACACAACTGCGCCGGAGTTGGCGATCGCCGTGTTCTTGCAACAAAGCCACGCTGCCTGTCACATGGGGAGCCGCAAAGCTCGTACCCGTGGAGGTATTCACGCTGCCATCAAGTCGCAACAGCGAAATCTCACTCCCCGGCGCAGTTAAGCCAATCGCACGGCGTGGCCCCAGATTACTTTCGATACCTTCGATCGCGCGACCTGCCCCACTTGGATCGCCCAAGTTCGCAAAATCAACCTTACGAAAAATTCCCCCCAACCGCATTGTGAAAGAAATATTCAACCCGTTGTAGTTGTCAGTTGGGATGGAAATTCCTCCCTTGCCCTGGTTTCCGGCAACAATATAGAGGGTTTGATGCACTCGCGTTGACCAATCGACACATTGAGTCAGCAGCGCATTGCCATCTAAAACGGCTTTCGGGCGCGGATCCTGGCGCAACGATTCGCCAAAACTAAAGTTGATCGCTCGGACATCACCACCATTTTGACTGGCAATATTTTGGGCAGAAAGGCACTCTTCGGGCTGTCCGTAGCGTTTAGGGGTGCCTGCCGCCGCAGAATATAACCGTGCAGCTGGAGCAACCCCTGGTACATGCTTGGCACCCCCAAGAATAATGCTGGCTACGCTGTGCGCATGATTATCGACATTCGCGTTGGTTTTCGCCAGCGTATCTCTAAAAAAAACCTGACTAATTTGGACGAGTGGCTTTTGCGAAACGGCTTTATCAATTCCAAACTTACCGGGACGACCGATCTCGACTTGTCCCAGCGCAATCTTGCGTCCGGTCAAGTTGTAGGGCTGACTTTGTAAGCGCAACGCATCAATGCCAAACTCTGCAACAGAACTGGTCTGTAAGCGCACGGTTTTACGAGAAGCGATCGCACCACTTGCCCAAGTTGTTACAATCACCCCACTCAGGCAATAAACCATCAAAAATGTTCGCTTTTGCACCATGCGATCGCCTAAAGAATTAATAAAGTGATCAAATCATCATGTCTTGAGCGGAAGACTGGAATCTCATTTTGTTAAAATTACTACAACTATCAGCCACGCTTAGGAGGATCCTGCCAGCCATGACCGATAAGTCAACCGTTATCGCTCCCTCAATTTTATCAGCCGATTTTAGCCGTTTAGGCGACGAGATCAAAGCCGTCGATGCCGCTGGCGCTGATTGGATCCATGTTGATGTAATGGATGGTCGTTTTGTTCCCAATATCACGATTGGTCCTCTGATTGTTGAGGCGATTCGCCCGGTGACCCAAAAGCCCCTCGACGTTCACTTGATGATTGTTGAACCTGAGAAATATGTGGCTGACTTCGCCAAAGCCGGAGCCGATATCATCTCCGTTCACGCTGAGCATAACGCGTCGCCCCACCTGCACCGCACCCTCTGCCAAATCAGAGAGCTGGGCAAAAAATCAGGCGTTGTGCTGAACCCTTCCACTCCCCTTGAGTTGATTGACTATGTCCTCGAAGTCTGCGACCTCGTGCTGATCATGAGCGTCAACCCCGGTTTTGGTGGTCAGAGCTTTATCCCCGCTGTGTTGCCTAAGATCCGCAAATTGCGTCAAATCTGCGATGAGCGCGGGTTAGACCCCTGGATCGAAGTGGATGGTGGCTTGAAAGCCAACAACACCTGGCAAGTGCTAGAAGCGGGTGCTAACGCGATCGTGGCAGGCTCTGCTGTGTTTGGTGCAAAAGATTACGCTGAAGCGATCACTGGCATTCGCAACAGCAAGCGCCCAACTCCAGAATTAGTGACAGCTTAACCAACAGCAACAAAATTGCTGCTCGTCTGAATTGAAACGGGTTACTCTCACGGGTAGCCCGTTTTTTGCAGAGGGGATAGAGTAAAGAGATAGGTTCGCAACGTTTTGGATTATTTCTATGCTGAAGGCATCGCCCCATTCCCCCTCCGACTCCATGACGGCCCCCAACACTGAAGCCCTCCAACAATTCAGTGACTTAGAACTGGCCCAAGCCTTACTCGAAAAACTCGCTGTCTCTGACGCAGACTGGCATCGGCTTAAGTCCAATCGCACCGTCCGGGCGCGAGAACAGGCGATCGCCGCGCTTGTCTTTCTGCTCAAAAACCAGCCCGAAGAAGCCTTACCTCGTCTGCAGCAGGCAGTTGGCTGGTTGGATCGCTCGATTTCTGCACCACCCTGTCCGAGTCATGGGAAATAAGCGAGGGAGAAGCCAGATCTCGCCAAAATTGGTTTAACCAATTGCACCAGCGACAAATTTGGTCAAGGCTGGGAAAACTAAAGGTGCAGTGGAGATTGCTTTGCTATGTCTAATTCTTTGCCTGATCAGCCTGCTGAATCGCAAGAAACAGCTGAGTTTAACGCCGCTCTTGCAGAGGTTGAGCGATCGCTGACAGAACTGAAACAACGCCACACCCAAGTTTTGCATGACCAGCAACGACAGGCCGAGTTAACGCATCGGCGCGAACGCATTCACCAGCAAGCCAACTACCGCTCTCAACCGGAATTGCGAGAAGAATTAAACCAGATTGAAAAGCAACTTGATGAGTTAGAAGTCAATTTAGAGAGTCGTCTATTCAACTGGGCCAGCTTGAAACGCCCTTTCTGGCAAATTGTGCGCTTTGGCGGCCTGGGCTTCATCATCGGCTGGGGGTTAGCCTATGCCACTCTGCGATCGCCCCAAACCGTGCCACAGCCACCGCCACCAGTCGAGCGCCAATAACAGCGAAATCACTCGTATCGACACCATATACAAAAGCTTCTCCTGTGTTTAAGCGTGAAACACCTTGAATCATCAGGAAACATTCAGTCACGCTGAATCTTTTGTGTCTCAAATACAAAACAACACAGGAGAAGCAAGCAGCCTTCTACACCCAAACACGCTCAAGCATTCTGCTAAGCAGCTCTACTTGAAATCCACCAGATCGCTAGAAAGTAAACGTTGTGCGAATGGTGCCAATGAAAACGTCGTTGTTATCGTTGTTTTGATTGGGCGCAGTGAGCCAAATTAGACCCGGAGTAATCGAAATATTCTGCGTTACCTGGTACTTGTAAAACGCCTCAACGTGGAAGGGCACATCATTCTCAAAATCTGGGTCGCCGGCCACATCCAAATCTGTCAAGTACGGTTCAGCGCCGACAATAATGCCACCCAGGTTGCCCTTCTTACCCAAATCGGGAAAGGCGAGTGTCACGGCGTAGTTCAAGATCGTGGCATCACCGCTACCGATTAGCCGCGCTTTCGTCAGGCCAAACCAGCCACCGATCGCAAATTGCGGAAATAGCTTATAAGACACCTCAACCCCATAAGAGTTGCTGACAACCGGACTAACTGGCAATCCCGCTGCTTCCCAGGGACGATTGGCAAAGTTAGTGCCTGTGCCAGCAAAGCCAAATCGACGCGAAGCAGGTGCCGTGCCATCATAGGCGTGAACGTAGGTCAAACCGATTTTGAGCGCATTACTTGGCTGAATCACAACCTGTGCTAAAGCCGAGTAGTTGCCGTCAAACAGACCTGCACCCGATGCAGGATTGTCTGCTTCGTTGGCAATGTAACCAACATCCAGCTTAAACACCTTGTTAAACGTGAAGTTTAGGCCAACACCCGCGCCCAGAGGCCCAATCCGATAGATCGGGTTACGCTCGCCGAATCGAGAGAGGGCACCGTTACCACCACCAAAGCCTTCAAAAAAGGGATTGACCGTATCGGCATAGTAGTGGTGCAGCGCGTTAGCCCCGAAAATATTGACTGCCAGTTTGTCACCCACAGGGAAACGGTAGTCGAGAATGTCGAGTACAAAGTCATTGCCGCTGGTACCGTCATAGGTGAAACGACCTTCGCTGGTGCCAATTTGGGATTGAAATGTGGTACCCGCATTGCCTGCCTGCAAACGGGCGCGCAATCGATCCTTTCCAGTGAAGCTGGTCAAAAAGTTGAGGCGAACGCGATCATGAAACACGGTTTCGGCATCCACATCCTCACCAAAAGCATCGGCTAAAGCAAAGATCACTTCACCCGTTAATTTGGTCGTGGTTGAAAACTGCTGCTTCTCAAGCGTGGTGGTGCGAGCTTCCAGGGCATCTACGCGTCCGCGCAGTGTGGCTAACTCGGCAGCAAACTCTTCTTGCAGTTTCTTAAGTGCATCCAAGTCTTCTTGCTTGACAAAATCGGCGGTGTTTGCCGCAATTAATTCACTGATGCGATCTAAGCAAGCGTTTAAACCAGCCGCAAACTCATAGCGAGTCAGGGCTTGATTGCCACGAAAGGTGCGATCGGGATAACCGACAATACATCCGTAGCGCTCAACCAATGACTGCAACGCTTGAAACGCCCAGTCGGTCGGGCGCACATCGGTTAACTGAGAAACCGAAGTCACCTGTGACATTGAAGCATCGTCAGCCATTGCCTCTAACGACGATACGGGTACTGCTTCTAGCTCAACACCTGGCTGAGTCTCCTCAGCGATCGCGATCGCGGCAGCCAACAGGCTAGCAACCATTGAAATGGGAGCAGTCAACCAATACTTATTGAATATTCGATACATAGATAAAAACCCTCACAACCACCTTTGTCATTGCGTTTCAATGACTATGCGAACATCACGCTAGGTAAATTGACTGGTATATTCTGTGTATTTGGGAACAAATAATCCGTAGTATTGCGGGCTTCGCATTGAACTCATGCCAAGATGACATGATTAGCCACAATTCCTCTGAAAAGCACACCTGACGACTTTGCGCGATCGCCCAAAAACCTCAAGCTAAAAATTTAGGGCTTGCTATTTAACGCACGCTTTTTAACAACAGTCCGTTTGCTTGACTCTTTTCCAGAATTGACATCAGTGCCTTACCCCAACTATGTGAGGTGCTGTAAAACTGCTCTTGCAATGGCTGACAACTCTGTTGCTTTTGCTGATAGAGTGCGCGATCGTCCCAGCCTCTTCCATCTCCACCTCCTACGACCGCGAGCCATTAACTCCTGGAGCAAATTTCTGCTTGCTGATCGAAAAATAAGCCAAAAATCTAGAAAATTGTTTCTACGTAGAATAAGCGAAAGCACGTAAATATTTACACTAAGTTCACTAGAAGGCGTTAGTGGATTTACGGCAAATTTATACGGGCAGGTTTAAATTAATTTCAGTAATATTTTTACCTCAAGAAAGAAAGCTTGGGTAGAAATTTATTTTTCCAATTTGTTCTCTAAGTCTGAATTCAATAAGAATAGAACCTTTGGGTATTCGGACGAGTTTGTATATGAAGCTTGTTTTAGTCGATGAACCAGGCATCAGACTTGAGCGGTTAGCAGTTTGATTTAGCTCCCTCAATCCAAATCGCGATCGGTTTTAAACGGGTGCTCTGACTTCTTTCAGCAGTCCTAGTTCTCTTGAAGAATCCGAGCAGGCTGAGTATTTTTTCGCACATATTTTGTGTCTACCAGAAACACATTGCTGAGGACGACGCGACCGCGTTGGCCAGAGTTGCAGTGCCAACTCAACCTGGTTTCTGTTTTCTGATTACTAAACTGGAGAGGAATTTGATGAACCTAAGTCCAAAAAATCTTTTTCAAAAGACATTTGCGCTGACCTCGGCGATCGCGGCAACGGCAACACTTGCCCCTTTATCAGCCCAAGCAGCAACATTTTCTAGCAGCAATGCGGCGGTTACAATTAATAACTTTAGTGTTGAGCCAGTTCAAGCCGATGCATTCACTGATGCTGTCACAAATACAGTCGCCTTTGAGGGCAGTGTGGACGCGACTGCCAATGCCGATGCCACTTTTACTGGGTCAAGTGCTTTTAACACAACTGATAGTACCGTCCAGGGGCAAGGGTTGGTTTATAGCGGAGATGCAGCAAGCTTTGCCCAAGTTGCAGGCTTCTTTATTCTCAATCCGGGCAGTGTTTTTTCCTATAACTTCACGGTGGCCCTAGACTTAACCGTCAAAGCCAATGAACCCCAAGACAATGCATCTGCTTTTGGTAATGTTTTATTTGAACTATTTGACAACGCAAGCGGTGAACTGATAGACCAGTTTGGTGTTACAGGTGAGTTGTTTGCCACATCTAATAAATTTACTCCCTGGAATCCATTCAACTACATTCCTTCTGACTTTGTAGAGGTTACTGACTTTAGTTCTGATATTAACTTTGATGGTACGACAACCAACGCTAAAACTGAGATTTCGGGGATTTACTCGCGTCAGTTTGGCAGCCCAATCACACTCCGCTTACAAGAGACAAAGCTGACAGGAGCAAGAGCCGAAGCAGTACCGGAACCATCTGAAATTGTAGGCACGATGATTGCTGGTTCCCTTTTGTTTGTAGGTTTACGCCGCCGATCGCGGCTACGTAAAGAAGCCCAAATCAGCATTTGAGTTAAGTAGGCTCTGTCACCAACACACGATTCGACGTTGCGGCACCGCTTGCGCTAGCGACGCTATAGGAATAGCTCGAAGTGACAGGGTAAACACTTGAATGAACGTCAGTAAGCGGGGGCACGTCGTGAGTGTCTCCGCTTATTACTTCGGCATAACTCATCGCGATCGCCCTTCCATCAGGGGATACAACTCGTTTCACAACAACTCGACGTTGCATAATAACCTCTTTGCTTACTGTAAGCGGGCCGTTAGTTCGCTTTCTAACCACTCTTGAAACAGGCGATCTCGAATGATTTGCTGAGTTTCAGGGGTTAGCTCAGCAGGAGTCACTTCCTCAACTAACAACAAATGAAACCCCTGCTCTGTTTGAATTGGGCTTAATAGTTGCCCTGGTATCGCCGAAAAGACAGCCACCGCGATCGCTGGTAGCAAATTGTGTCGGTGGACAAATCCTTCATAACCACACCGTCGCCGCCGCTCAGTGTCAATGTCATAAAGATGAGCGGCCTCAAAAAAGCTAATCTCTGATTCTTCAATCTGATAAAACAATTCTTGCGCGATTTGACTGTAAGGAACCACGATTTGATAGAGAAGAACCTGATCAAAACTGAGCCGATTTTCAGCAAAAAAGCGGGCAACTTCTGAATCAAACAGTACTTTGCTTAACTTGTTTATCAGGATTTTATCGCGAATTCCGACTTCCCATTCTTCGGGGGTCACTCGTTGGTTTGCTAACCAGATAAATGTGTCACTGGCATGCTCTAGCCGGAGTTTACGCCGTTGATAATCCGCTTCTGTTTGAATTTCATCTGACTCTACCGCGATTGCATATTCTTGAGCAATCTGGTTAATTAGTTCTTGTTGGAGAACTTCTCGATAAATCTCTTTATATCGCAGGGTTTTCTTTAAAGAGTAAACAATCACATCGGATGGCATCTCTTCCGATAAATTGCTAAGCATGGGAGGCACCTGTTCTAAAAGATTCAGTTGCGCTGCCATATCAATCACCGCTTTATCATTGTTTAAAGATCAACATTTGAAGGGGTATTTTTGCAGGATTAAAATTAAGCAGAACATACGAAATTCGCCGACTGATCCTGATGGAAGTTGAGACAGCAGCAACTTATATATTGTTGCTATTTATACTACTTCTTATTGCCAAGGAAAACCTCCAAGAGATAACAAATCTACCAACTTAATTCAGGTTATTGAGTTAGTGGCTTCGTGGTGAAATCGGGAAAAATCCTATGAAATTGCATTTTAATCCTTATAATGTGTTTCAAAGAAAAATTGAGAGGTGTTTCAAATAGAAGTACCTCTCAGCTGTTCTGGTGTAGTCGCAGCTTTTCATTACACAAAATTAAACACACAGCTTTCCGCTCAAACTAGTAACTTATCTCAACCCAAAGTAATCAATAAATTAGAGGGCTTGATGATTTTCAGAATTTCCAATCTGAGATTGAAATACTCTAAACATTAGGTTGTTCGAGCTACAGCCGATGCATAAACATAGGTATAGCCATTGCCAGCCGCAATCGCACTTGAAACACTACCTGCTACAGCCCCTGCAACAGATCCACCAATTGCAAAACTATAGCCTGTTTGGCTAATCGAGTAGGCAACAAAGTAACCAGCGTTAGCTGATTGATCAAGGTCGCTAGTAAATTGAGCTGAAAAATCATTCCCCCCATTTACCCAACTGTTTGCTGAAGCAATGGGTTCATAAACGTCTAGATCAGAAATCTTTAAAAACATCGCAATTTTTCCAATAAATAGCAGTGATTGACGTAACTAGCAGATTAAATTAACGACTCGTCTTACTTCTAGTGGTTCGTTGAGCCTGCTGCCAGTTATTACTCTTAAAAAGCAGGGAAGTTATGTACAAAAGGTTTCTTAAGAAACCTTTTGTACATGTCTAATCAGCCTAGTCAAGTTCTATTTAGCCCTAGAGCTTGAAAAAGAGCCAGACGAGGCTTTGTTACGAGTGCAGTAATGCCAGGGATAGTAATAGTTGATTGACGAGTAAGCACTCGCATCAGTAAAGGTAAAGGCTTCTGCAAAATAGGTGCCGGATGCATGGGCACCCGAAAACGCTTTAGCACGCGCAAAACCACCTTCAACTTGACTACACCTGGTTGCTTCTAAATACTGCAAATCAGAAACAGTCAACATTTGATTGCCTCCAATCTAAGAAGTTTTATTAGAGGCTTAATCTGCTGCTGAGCTGGAACTTGAGCGCGAAGAAGCGCTGCTGCCACCAAACCAGAGGAAGGAGCTTGAGCGAGCGTTTGTGTAAGTAGAGGTGCTCGTTCCGGCAAAATAAACGCCACTTGCGTAGGCAGATGCAGAGGCATCAGCAATAGCAAGACCACCTTCAATCTTTTCGTTATTAACAACTTCTAAATGTTGAAGATCAGAAATAATCATGGCTTGTTTTTCTCCTATTCAAAATTGTTTTTTGGGGCAATCAACTGTGATTGCTGATTTTAGGATAGAGGTTCTTTTGAGTCGGATGTTGCCATTTTGGCAGCTATTCTAATTAATTTAAGTTTGCATTTTATGGATTAGGCTGCCAGTATTAATCGGATACGATTTGGAGGTTGGAAATTATTTTGAGTTAGTCCTTTCCCTTAACAAATTAATGCTCCTAATACACGAAAATGAAGATAAGTAAAACCACCTGAATTATGAAAAGTTTCCTTCAGGTTTTTCATGGCAACCACTTTATTCCGCCAATTACCAGAATTTTGATACGAAATGTGATCAGCAGCAGAAACTCGGCGATAATGCAGAATTCATAGCTGCCTTTTCACACCCCACTTCTATTTGCTTGGAATCGGGAGTCATTTATTTCGAAATCGGAGCCATTTTCCCTGCTTAAGACCTACTGAAGAACCAATGACTGAAGCAGAAGCCGCCTTTCAATTGAGCGGACTCGGACTCTTCAGCAATGGGGTCTAAATGGGTTAGATCAGTAATTAAATTCAGCTTTCGGTGTTGTGAGCGATCGCTGTCAGATTCGATTTTTGGCGTCGTTTGAGCGCAGGCAGATGGCCTTTTTGGGGCACCATTTTCTTTCACAATTCGGTTGTAGGTGCGATAGGGGATGTAATGGAGGGGATTGTAACCAGCAAATCGCAAAATTAGGACACAAGCCCAAGAATATTTCCCCGCCAGGATAGCTTCTAGCACTTGGGTAAACTGTTCGGGTTGCATCACGCGATCGCTCCTTTGTTGCCTTCTATCTTCACTGGGCGTGAGTGAGTTCATAGCAAAACCTCTGCAATTTTCAAATGGCAACTAAAGGGCAAAACTACCCTGTAGCTTTTTGATGGGATCAAACAAAACATCTGCTACGCGTCGTTGTTTCGTAATAATTTCAGCAGTGCCCGTTTGCCCAGCTTGAACCTTGAGCCGTTGTCCCTTGTAGTTGATGACAGCTTGCGCCAAAGAGATATCCACCCGGTAGACCTGTCCCAAACGTTCGTCGGGCTTGCTGTCATGTGAAATCGACAAAACTGAGCCTTTAATCACACCATAATCTTGGTAAGGAAACGCATCGAGCTTGATTTTGACTGGCATGCCGACCTTGACAAACCCGGCCTCTGAGCTGGGCAGCTTGGTCGTTAAGACGAGGGGGTTGCCCTGCGGCGCAATTTCTGCGATTGTTTGCCCTGGTTGCAGCACTTCCCCGCGTTGATGCACGTTGAGAGACAACACAACCCCCGCAATTGGGGCGTAGAGATACTGGTGTTTGAGCTTTGCTTTCGCGATCGCCAGAGAACTCTGAGTCTCAGTCGTTTTGGCTTGCAACTCTGTCAGTTTGATTTGCAGTTGGCGAATTTGTTGCTGGGTGGCAAGTTGCTGTTGTTGGGCTTCTGCTTGCTTTTGGCGTAAATCAGCCTGGAGGTGATCGACCTCAACCAGCGCTTTTTGCAAATTGCCTCGGCTCTCGATAATGCTGCGCTGGCGATCGCGCAAACTTTGTTCTAGAGTAAAAATCTGCTCGCGTGAAAAAGCTCCTTCTGTAACTAAGGGTTCAAGTCGTTGAAGACGCTGCTTTTGGGCGGTTGCATCGCCTTTTAGTTGAGCCAAAATCTGTTCATTTGTCGCTGCACCCAGGCGAGCTTGCACAATCACAGTTTCTTGCGCCTGGGCTTGCAGACGAGCAATTTCAGCTTGCTTTTGCGCCTCTAAGTAGGCTTTGTCTAGCAACGTTTGAGTTTGTTGTAACTCAAGCTGTCCAACTTGCAATAGCTGCTTTAACCGTTCGATTTCATTGGTTTCAACTTCAGTCTCAAACTTCGCTAGCACTTGACCCGCTTGAACGGTTTCTCCTTCCTTCACAAGAATGTGGTCGATTTTTCCCAACTCAACGGGGTGCACCTTCGCGGTTTCACCCTTAGGTATCAGCTTTCCCTGCCCCTTTGAGACTTCATCAACCTTGCCAAACCAGGCCCAACTCATGAATAAGCTACAAAAAATGATGCCCCCTAGCGCCAGTTTAAAGGGCAGTGTTGAAGCTGGATGGTCTAAAACGCTCACAAGCGAAGGTGACCAGTCTTCATTCTCTGCCGGAGGGGAGTGATGGTGTGAACTTTTGCGAGCAGTAACCATAATGAGGCACCTAAATGATAAATGGAGGGCTGAGCAATGTTGGCGATAGCCGTGATCACTCAACTGGAAGTGAACTTATAAACTCAGTTGTTGTTGCGACAGATGGTAGTAAAGACCCTGTTGGTGAATCAGCTCGGCATGAGTACCCTGCTCAACCAACCAACCGCGATCTAAAACCAGAATGCGATCAGCCGTTTGAACGGTCGAAAGCCGATGCGCGATGATAAATGTGGTGCGGTCTCGGCTTACACAACTTAGATTGTGTTGAAATCTGCGCTCTGATTCTGAATCGAGCGAACTGGTTGCTTCATCCAAAATCAGAATAGCGGGATTGTTGAGTAGGGCACGGGCGATCGCAATTCGCTGACGCTGCCCACCTGATAAATTGGTGCCCCGCTCTCCAACCTGGGTGTTATACCCTAACGGTAGTTCCTGAATAAAGGCATGCGCCTCGGCTAGCCTAGCGGCTTCAATTACCTGCTCCAAGCTGATCTCACTCCGAAACAGCCGAATATTTTCGAGCAGAGTACCCGTAAACAAAAAACACTCTTGCGGCACGACACCGAGTTGCGATCGCAACGATTGAAGCGACACATGCCGGATATCATGACCATCAATCAAGATCCGGCCTGAATCAGGCAGATATAAGCCCTGTAACAGCTTAATCAGCGTGCTCTTGCCCGACCCGCTTCGCCCAACAATCGCGATTGTTTGTCCGGGGGTGACTGAGAAGGTGATGTTTTGCAGAATGTAGCGATCGCTGCCTGGCGCATAGCTAAAGTTAACCGCTTCAAACTTGACTTCTCCGCAAATCGGCGGTAACTGCAACATTGACTGGGCTAAATGTTCCTCCGGTTCTGCTAAGAAAACATCGTTCAGCCGTTCAACCGAGATTGTGACCTCTTGGAATTCATCCCAAACTCCAACAACAGTTAGCACTGGGTTAATTACATTACCAATCAGCATGTTAAAAGCGACGAATTGCCCAATAGTGAGCTGATCTTGAATCACTAATAACGCGCCATACCAGAGCAGTGCGGCGCTACCCAGAGCGTGAATTCCCCCCCCTGCGACTTGCAAGCCATTGGCTAACTTTTGGCTCTTAAACCGGGCATTGAGCATGGCGGTTAAATTCTCTTCCCAACGCCAACGTACTTCCCGTTCAGCCGTCGATGATTTGACCGTGGCAACTCCACTAATCATTTCGACCACTTGTGAATTTTGCTTGGCTGTTTTGCTAAACGTTTCCCGCGAAATGCGTTTAAGAAAAGGCGTTGAACTGATAGTCAGTAGTGTGATCGGCGGAATCAAACAAACAACCAGTAGGGCCAAACGCCAGTTGTAATAAAACATTAGCCCCAAATAGACAATTGCCATTAGGGCATCTAGCCAGGTTGAAACGGCATGCCGAATAAAAAATTGTTGGATCTTTTGATTTTCTTGCAGACGCGTGATGATGTCGCCAACCTGCCGCGACTCAAAGAACTTTAAAGGGAGACGTAAGGTGTGGTTGATGAATCCACTAATTAAGGTCAGATCTAACCGATTAGAGCAGAAATCAATTAGATACTGTCGCACTCCAGTCAAGATAATGCGCCAAATACTAAAAAGCACTAACCCAAACGCAAAAACATGCAGCATTGAGGTACTTTTCTGCACCACGACTTGATCGAGAATGACCTGCGTTAATAAGGGTGGCACAAGCCCAAAGACCTGAATCAGAAGCGACAAAATTAGAATTTGCCAGATGATGCCTGAATAGGCCCAGAGCAGTTTGCTAAATTGCCAGAGAGATTGCTGGAACTTACCTTCTGGTGGGTTGAGTTGCCCCCCCGGTTCTAGTAGCAGTGCATAACCGCTCCATTGTGAAAGAAAGGCTGATTTAGTCAGCGTTTGCTTGCCCTCGGCGGGGTCAGCAATCAACAGGCGATCGCCCTTGGTACGATAAACTACAACATAATGGTCGCCTCGCCAATGAGCGATCCAGGGAGGCATTGACTCTAGTCGGCCTAGGCTGGCTCGCACAGGTTGCGCCTGAAAGCCTAACTGCTCAGCCGTTCTTGCCAGGTGTTTGAGTGAAATACCAGAACGGCCCACATCGGTTGAATGCCGTAACTGCGCCACCCCAAAATTGACGCCCCAATATCTGCCAATCATGGCTAAGCACGCAATACCGCAGTCGGCAGAGCTTTGTTGCGCGATAAAGGGTAGCGTTCGCCATTTAGAGGGACGATGTGGCTGCTTGGGCTGCGGAAATGGAATGACATTATCAGTCGTTTCCTCAGTTGCCGCCAGGCTCCCAGACGAAAGCGGTTTAGAGGCTTGGATCCTGTGAGGGGGTGGGGCAGGTGAGGGTTTGACCGCATTCACAGAATCACGAGATGCTGTGCTTGAGGTGGCAGGCAACTGTAACATCGGTGCAAGCACCAACGCTGTTTGCCAAAGTCGAACCGGAAGTTGATAAATAATAACGTCTTCTTGGGCAAGCCACGTTTCACCCAGCGCGACTGAATAAAACCAACCACTCCCTGGAAGCAAGCGATCGCCCAAATCACTTTGGTGCAACTCGCCTTGCCGCACCCAACAATACCCATCTTCTTTCAGCACTTGGCTCACCGGGGTCATCGCTGGCACTTGAACGGTCTGAATCAGTGGTAGCAATTGCTCTAGTACCTGACTGGGAAACACCTTCCCCTGCTGGTGAACTGGAAGGGCAGCCTGATTTTTGAGAAAAATTAATTGCTCGCGCTGAGTCGCCTGCATGTGCAAATACTGCTGCAAACGCGGTAGCTTCACTAAACAGCGTTGCAGATCAGCACTTTGTAGAATTAGAACTTCAACTGCGCTGGCAGCAACAACCCGGTAAGAAAACGGCGATGAAACAAAAATAGGATCGGCACCAAAACTGCCCTGATCGTTAAAGACTTGAATTGATAACTCGCGTTGATGCTTGCTATCAGCACATAAAACTCGTGCTCTTCCTTCTAAAATTAAATATAAATTAGACCTTGATTGTTCACTCTGAACAGACTCTTCAGCAATATTTTTGGCATTGTCAGAGTATATTTCTTCACCCAGTTCAAACTTTTTCTGGTCTACCTGTTGAATAGTGCTGAAGCTAGATAAGTCTGTATCTAGACAGTCCTGAATCAGGTTTGCCCATTTGGGATAAAGCGCTAATTTTTTTTGAAAATCGGAAGTATGAAAAACCGACTGCGTTGTAATGTTATAGCTCATTACTAAATTGACCTTGAAAATGGGATTCAAAGCGATCGCGGCGATTTGCTCGGGTCAGGTCATGAACGATGGTAAAACCTGAGCAGACATAGAGACTGAACTATCAAGCTGCCAGGCACTGCTTCCCTCTTGAATCTGGAAGTTTCAAGTTTATTGACTAGTACTGTTTAAAGCGTTGGCTTATACAGCAGCAAGCTGTAATGTAGAGGTTTTGATGAGTCTCTCAGACAACTATTTATACGCTAAGTAGAGTTTGGCCTAAACTGTTTCGAATCAACGTTGAATGCTTACAAAAGCTGAACTTCAGTTCAATCGTGCAACTTTCATTGTGCAAAGATAGAAATGATTGAAAAGCCGCCTAAGTTCATGCTGTGAAACTAGAATGCGTCTTAATCCAAAGACCCATCTGTTTTGCCACCAAATTAGATCAAGGACAACAGCTATACAAAACCGTTGAACAGATTATGCGAATTGAATTTTCAAAGAAGCTTCTAATAAATCAGTGTCATGGTTGTTGATTGAGATGCTGAACATGTGTGGAAAAGGAAAATGAGTTATGAATGGCATCAAACAGCAAAGAAAGCTCTTGAAGGACAAGCTTCCGAAATTCGTTATCTAGAAACAGTGAATAAGTTTGGCATATTAGTTGATTATGATATAGGGCGATAAATAAAGTGAGCATAAACTTGCTTAGAAAGCAAGCTGAGGGATCAAACTAAGTTAGAATTTTGGAAAATGGGTTTTTATTCTTATGTAACGTGATACTCGAGTGTCAGTCACTAAGTCAAGATTTGGTAAAAAACCTTTGCGATGAACAGTAGTACATCCCACTAAACTTTTGCGTAACTTTAATAGACAAAATTTAGATTAATTTTCTCAATAAAAGTCTAATGCATTCCTGGCAGAAACAATAGTTATCACCGCTTTGAAAGCGTGATTGAGACGGCAATTGCAGGATGATCTAAATGAGAGTAGTTGCAACTGTCTTGGCTATTTTTCATCTCATTTCATCAACGATTAGATCAAACGATAATCATGTATTCTCAATGGATCAATAAACACTGCTGGTTTTGCTGAGTGTTGGAGTGAACTCAGTAATAAAACATGGCAAGTAACCGTCGTGCGAATGGTGCTAATGATAAAGTTCTTGTTTTGATTGGAGATAGATTGATAAGTCTACTCTGTATATTTGAGAACAAGTAAATTCTGGAGATGCAGTGTTTGAAGTGAACCCCTGCTGAAGATCATAATGAGCTACAGTCTAGCTAATAAGCACACCTGACGACTTTGCGCGATCGCCCAAAAACCTCAAGCTAAAAATTTAGGGCTTGCTATTTAACGCACGCTTTTTAACAACAGTCCGTTTGCTTGACTCTTTTCAAGAATTGACATCAGTGCCTTACCCCAACTATGTGAGTCGCTGTAAAACGGCTCTTGCAACGACTGGCAGCTCTGTTGTTTCTGCTCATAAAACGGGCGATCGCACTGCAACTTGAGAATGGCATCGCCATACGCTTGAAAATCATCAGGGGGCACCTCGACAACGGCTTCGCGCACATAGGCCAGTGCAGGGCACACCGAAGACGTAATCACCGGACGGTTTGCCAAGATCCCTTCCACCACAACTTTGTTTAGTCCTTCAATGAAGTTTGAGCGGGTTGGCACAATCACAACATGAGAAAGGTTGTACATTTGCTGCATTTCCGACTTTTTGCAGTAACCATGCAACACAAATAAAGCCTCAAGCCCAGCTTCCTTCACCTGCTCCTGCAGTAGATCGAACTGTGTGCCGATGCCACAGAGATGAAAGACAATATCATCCCGACCTTCTGCTTGAAAGCGTCTCGCTACTTCTAGCAGGTCAAAAACGCCTTTGTCTCCCTCAATGCGCCCTGCAAAAAGGACGTGGAAAGGCGATCGCGACTGACTGGGAAGCGTGATATCTGCAAACTCAGAGCGATGATAGAGAGGGAGGAAATTAACCAGCGGGCGAGACTGATGATTGGTAATAGCGTCTACCTGCTCGTTAACGTCTTCTGAGATGGATAAAATTGCTAAACAATCTTTTGAGAAAAATCGCCGATTGAGCCGCCACAATGTCCTTTTTGCTTTGCTAATCTCGGCGTATTTGGGCCATAAAACACAATGGAGCGTTGGGATAACTGGAATACCTAATAGAGGTAATAACGATAGAACAAAGAAACACGAAGTTAAATTTCCAACAACCAGATCGGCTCTAAACCATAAGACTGAAAGGACAAAATTCAGCTCATACAAAACTTGACCGATGTAATAAAGGATACCCGACTGTTTTGATAGATAAAGGGGACGATTTTCGATCGTAAAGTTATCGTCTTTGAAGATTTTCTTTTCAGGGTTGGATGTGATAACGTAGCCTGTCGCGTTAAGAGTTGCACAGACATCAAAGAATTGCCTGGAGTAAGTGATCGCTACTTGTGAAGGGTCATCTTCTCCCTTTTTCCAATATTTAAATGTCTCGATTACATTACCTGGGCCTGCTGCATATAAAATTTTCATGTTGTTTAGTCGATCGCGTAGCTATGATGAGGAGTAAAAGTTGACTTTTTGGAAAGTAAAAATCTCGGAATCAAGAAGAAACTTTGAATTTTAACCAATTGGCAAGGTGACGTTGTGTTGAGGCATCAGATAAGAGTGTAGGAGTTTTAGATCAAGATTTCAACTTAAAAAATCATCTTTTTATAAACTTGGTGCTGACATAATCAAAACTATTTATAACTTGCGATTTCACGCCGCTCTTCTTCCTAAAACCAAGCTTATCTTTCTAGAGCAGTCTCAGATGCTTTGTGAAATAAGAGAGGTGTCGTGAAACGGTTTCTTTGGAAAATTCTTTTCACAATCCAGATAAAATTGCTGGGGCAACTAAGTTCTCTTTAGAAAACTCGTTGATCGCTTTCTATTGCCTCAGTCTTAAAGTTTTTGAGGTGCTTAGAAAGTGTTTATAAACTATTGTTTAATTCCCCTAAACTCCCCTATGTCAAATAGGCAGGCTTTGCCAACAAAAGGGGACTTCAAGCTTTTGGTTTAGTTCCTCTGTTGACAGCGCTTTTGATGTGATTGCATTCAATCTAAATACAATTTTATGAGGCTCATCAGCATCTGTTCCCTGACCAGCACGATACACTAAGTCTGAAATATTTCCTCTGAGGCAGTGTTCTGGGTTGGGCTGAATACTACACTGGAAGCGGAAATAGGTGTAAGAAGTGGATGAGCAACTGGGCATCCAATCAAAGAGCATTGGCGATCGCCCTGGTGGTCGTGACGCTTGCCGTTGTCACTCGATTGACACCTCTTTGGTTCTCCTCTGACAGTTTTGAGGTGTCCCAAAACTTGACCAACATCCTCTTTCAGGAGATTTCATTAACTGGGTTAGCAACCCTAGCCCCAGTCAGAACGACCAATTTTCCAGTCCTGCCACTGCTAAGGGTGCCGTTACCACCTTTAGCCGCGAGCCAGACTTCTCAGCGTAACCGGCGCGATCGCCTCCTACGCCGCCAACAGGTAAAGACCGTTAAAGTCAGCGATCGCGCCGTTTGGAGTGTGACCTTTAGCCCTGATGGGCAATACCTGGCCAGTGCCAGTGTGGATGGGCATGTCACGCTCTGGCCAATGGCAGACCCGCAACTCAAACAGATCCTTGACATTAGCGATCGCGCGGTTTGGAGTGTGACCTTTAGCCCTGATGGAACCCAGGTTGCAACGGCCAGCGCCGACGGACTGATTCAAATCTGGAGTCAAACGGGTGAAAAACTAGCAGAATTCACCGCCAGCGATCGCGCTTTGTGGGGAGTGGCGTTTAGCCCAGATGGTGAGACTTTAGCCAGTGCCAGTGCCGATGGCAGCGCCCGCTTATGGAACCTGTCGGGTGAGCAGCAGGCAGAATTTTCGGATGGTGATCGCGCGGTTTGGAGTGTGGCCTTTAGCCCGACTGGAAGCCACCTCGCTACTGCCAGCGCCGATGGCACCGTGAAGCTGTGGAACCTAACGACCCAAGTCTTGCAAACCAAGCTGGAAGCGAGCGATCGCGCGGTTTGGAGTGTGGCTTTTAGTCCCGATGGCAACAACCTGGCAACAGCCAGTGCCGATGGCGTAATTCGTCTGTGGCACTTAGCAACTCATCAGTTACGCCTCCAGTTTCAAGCGAGCGATCGCGCGGTTTGGAGTGTGGCTTTTAGCCCTGATGGCAACCACCTTGCAACGGCCAGTGCCGATGGCGCAACCCGACTATGGAACCTGGCAGGTAAAAAACTGGCTGAGTTGAAAGTCAACTGGCGTGCGGTTTGGAGTGTATCATTCAGTCCTGATGGGGAGCAAGTTGCGATTGCCAGTGGAGATGGGAGTGTCAGACTGTGGACACTGGCTCGATCAAATAATAAGCTTGCAAAGCCTATAGAGCCAAGGTTTAAGCCTGTTGCATGGACAGTAAAATCAATCAGTTTTACGCAGAGGTGCTGAGGATATAAGAGTCATCACACAAGAGATGAGATCGCAGTTGTTTGAGGAACTAAAAAGACACTAAAAAGTGGAATTAAGACTTTGATCTCAGATTGAAAAGATTATTTTATATGTATGAATTGCGATCAATTTGAGATAGAGAAGTCGTCCATTTTGAACACGCGAAATCAATCTCATCCGATGATGATTTGCCGAAGTGGGTTGATGCAGTGCGATCGCAGTCGATAAACAGCTACAAATGTCAAGTTGAATTGAA
Organism: Leptolyngbyaceae cyanobacterium M33_DOE_097; assembly: GCA_015296075.1. Taxonomy (GTDB): domain Bacteria; phylum Cyanobacteriota; class Cyanobacteriia; order Leptolyngbyales; family Leptolyngbyaceae; genus DSRU01. The sequence continues at coordinate 28,634 of DVDV01000079.1, forward strand.
CTACTGAATCGTTTTTGCTGCAATTTAAGCAATGAGAATCAAATTTTAGGCTGTGTCGGGCGATCGCTGTAATGTAGCAACCCACTCAGACCTACTGTTGCGCTGGACTGAACCAACCAACAAGACTTCGGAATGAAAGCCATAATCCTAAGCATCGCGGATTATCAGCGATAAAGTTGAATGGGATGAAGGAAAGCTCCAGTTGGGGGTGATCTCTTGCAACATTCTGCAAACAATTGCAAGCTATAGGCAAATGGAGGGCAACCTGCTGAACAGCATTGCTCATGCGCAGATTTCTTTCTGTGGGTTCTAACCGCGTCGCCGCTACTACTCAAGGCATCATGCACAATCTGAACGACAACCATGCAACTCACTTTTACGCAGCCAGATGGCGCTTCCATCACTTACTGCAAGCGACCCTCAAAGGTGTCAGTGGCGCGAGTTTAGTGTGGGTCGGCAGTTCGCTGGGGTTAGGTATCAGCACCCCATCCCAAACGGTAGAATTTTCGCTCTATGGAAACCGGGCGATCGCCCAGATCTCGACCCCAGTAGACCCCGGAGAAGCCACGCCAGCGCCACAGCCAGAGGGATCGCCTCTACCGGGAACATCGCCACAGCCAGGGGTTTCGCCAGCTCCACCGACCGACAATCAGTCGCCACAACCCCAACCTACCAACAGCCCATTCCCACAGCCTCCCCTGCAAACGACGCCAATCCCGGCGCAGCCCCCGACCCAACCTCAAACGATCCCGTCGCCGACTCCAACGACAACTCCCACAAACCCGGCTCAGCCAACCCCAACAGTTTCGCCCACACCGGGGTCGCCAACCCCTAGCCCCTCACCTTCTGTTCAGATCAGCCCGCCTAGCAGTCCCACCGTCATTCCGCCAGTCAGTCCGAGTTTAGAGGCTGCCCCAACGCCTGCCCCAGAGCCTAGCTCGACTACTCAGACAGGCGCAGGTTTTCCCTGGTGGATTGTAGCTGGTATTGGCGGAGCGGCGATCGCGGCAGGCGCAACCTGGGCCTTGACCCGCAAGCCCAAACCACCTGCCCCTGTAGAGCGGGTGACTTCTCAACCGCCCCGATCCGTCGAGCCTTTGCCTGCACCACAAGCTATGCTACCTGCGCCTACGATTCCGTTGTCTGAAGTGAAGTTCATCCCCAGGATGGATCGAATTGGTCACTCAACGGTGACAACACCGGGGGCTTTAGGGATGAACTTCAACTGAGATCTTGCAGCATTCTCAATAAGCCGATTCTAAGCGAGGTTTGAGGTCAATATCGAACCCAAAATGAGCCGCAATATCAGCGTGAGATTGGATGCGTTTGAGTAACTGAAACCAGATAATCGAAGGGAACAAA
>DVDV01000272.1 GCA_015296075.1 Leptolyngbyaceae cyanobacterium M33_DOE_097
CACAGCTGATTTAGAGCAGCAGATCTTGAGCTTCATTGACTACTTCAACCGCACCTTTGCCAAGCCTTTTGTCTGGAAGTTTAAAGGGTTTGATCAAGTCATCTAAGCTGGTCAGTCACTCCTGCTAGCCTGCACTAGTTAGCAATCTTTCTAAAGGATATTACGAACCAAAACCATCTTTAAAAGCATGCCAGTATTGCCCCTATCTTGAAATGTGCGATAACAAAGTCGGGCTTACTTAGCTTGCAAGCAATGTTTTGGTCTTTTTCTAATCAGCACTTTGAGAAACAAATCATCTACGAAATTGTCTATTAAAAAATTCCAATTGGCAAAAAATGGGATAGGTTGCTAATTACGCGCTTGCCAATCCGTGCCGCAACACCGATCGCCTTTCCGTTTACTAAAAAGCAAGAGTATTGCAGAGTCCATTCTTCCTCATCCAAGTGAATGGTTGGTAAATCCACATATTGCTGATAAACCTTGGGCAAGGTCGCGTAATCTTCAGCCGCATTGTAAATCGTTCTTTCTTCGTTATGAATGATTTCTACTTCTTTTCCCTCGCGCCCATAAGTGGGTTTCGCGACGTAGGGCGGCATCAGTTGTGTGGCATGCATGAAGGTTGGTAAGAAGTAGCGATGAACTATTTCGGCAACCGGATCAGTTCGGTTTCCATACCATTTCTCTGTAATGAATGCTAATAGCGCTTTATTTTGCAAGATGAATGCACTCAATGGATTAATCAGTGCCACCTTTCGATGAAACAGCAGGGGTTCAAGACAATTCCATAAAGCGGTTCCTGATACTGGATCTTTGTCTTCGACCATCCATTCGGTTGGGTAAACTCTGTAAATGATGTCAACGGGTTGATCTAATTGGTCATAGACTGCTCCGTCATCGATCGCGAGTTGCTCAATGGGACAAAAATGGGTTGGTACAGAACAGAGCGATCGCAGATATTCAACGGTGCCCACATCTTCATCGGCTTCTGATAGCGCACAAAACACAATGCGGCAATCTGCTAGAGGCTTATTGATGTAGGTCGCTGCCACTTCTAAATATCGGTTGAGTTCCTCGCTTAAGATCGCCTCTGCTCCTTCATTGGGATCTTGATAATCAAAATAGTTCGCAACCCACCCGTTAACCTGAAATGTTTCAACAATAAATGTGGCGACCTCTGCATTACATTCGAGTAAATAAATGCCATTAGGCGTTACAGCAAAGTCGCAACGGGCAATAAAGGGCGGCTGAGTTGTTGTGCGAATCAGATCAAACGTTTCTGGAGGGTAGCCAAAGTAGAGTAATGTTTCATCGTCGAGCGATCGCATGATTTCTCCCGCTTGACACAAGACTTGCCACACATCTGTTGCAGCCTGTTGAATCGCTTGCACGGTTTCTGGCTCGATCGGATGTACGTCAAAACACGCGTAGCCATCGGCATCGTACCAATTAAATTGGTGCTTAAATTGAGCATAAAACTCGGTTCGAGAAAGCATTATGAACTTGCGCTGCCTCGCCGAGATGAACCAAAGCCGCTGTTGCGTGAACCAGTGCTGCGTGAATGACCTCGAACCGAGGTACCATCTTTGCGAGTGTAGCCGCGTACCTGGGTTAAACCACTTCCTCGGAAACCAGCAGTAGCGTTAGAACGATAGCGGCGATAGCGACTGTTACCGACAATGGGTAGGGGGTAGGGAGTGGAAGTTGTTTCGGTTTCTTCTGCTTCACCACTGTCATCGGTTGCGATCGGTTGTTCCGTGGCACCAGGGTCAACTGCAACCGTGACAGGCGGCATTTCAATTTCGAGGGATACGTCAGCAGCACAAAGGCGATCGGTTAAACCAGTATCTGATTCACATCCTCGTAGTTGCTCAATTGCAAAAGTGACACTATCGAGATTCCGCTCATAATATTGCAGAAATTCAGTTGCATCATTTGCTGCAGTGGAGGTCTCAGGAACCCGATTTAACAATTGAATAGCCCTGACCCAATGGGTTCTAGCATTGACTAAATCTGCAAGTCGATAGGGAGATTGTTGCGTAAACTTTTCAGCCCGTTCAGCAACTTCCATCGCGGTATCCATGGTTTGAATTGCTTTATCTTCCAGGGCTAACTTCTGATTTAATAAAGCGTAATTTGTCCGAACGGCTTCTAATCCGGTTCGTGCCTGATCTGTGATAAAGGTGTTAGCTGGAATTTTTTCAAGTAGACCGTTTGCCTGTTGCCACTTATCCCTTGCCTGGTACCAATCTTCTGGGGTACTGTTTGGGTTTTTAGCGAGTTCACTGGCTTCTGTATCGAGCTTGCGAGCTGTCTCTAAGTCAGTAGCAGATTGTTCTTCAACTTGAACACGCTGAGCGAATTTCTGATCGAGTTCTTGGATACGTGTCAGCGTTGTTTGAGCCTGCTCATGGTCAAAACCTGGTAAGTTTGGAATTCCCTGAAGCGTCAACGCTGCCTCCTGAAGCTGTTTTTGTTTTGCCTTGAGATCACCAATGCTGGCGAGACCCTGGCTTTGCTCTGTCTCAGCGAGGAGGGTTGGAACTTGCTTTAGAACCTGCTGTTGGGCAGCATAGGACTGAGAAAATTTAACAAGTTGTCCAATGCCAAATAATCCAAGTACCGAGAGGGCGATCGCACTGAGTAAGCGTTTAAGTTTCATGGCGCAGAATACAGAGAATTGAAGGTTTTTAAGCCTGGAGTCGCTTTCCTATCAAATCGGTTGATCGATGAGGCTGCTTGATGTAAAAGCGAGAGAAGATGTTGCTGACAGATGCCTGTGAATTTCGATCAAACCTGACTTGCCCACACCCAAGTCATTTCACCTCTTATTTTTTCAGTGGAGAAAGTTAGCAACCGGATGATTTCAATGAAAGCGCCCCATCCTTTCGGAAGTCGTGTGCATCGGTAATTGCATGAGGCTTTCTCTAAGGACAACTGTTTGCAAGGTCAGATCGTTTTGTGTCAAATTCATCAATCACTTGTCTAAATCGCTGATCAGACGCTGCTTGAGCGGCAATCAGCGAGGTGGTTCCCTTTCCGTGATTTTGGAGATACCGTTTTCCAGCCGTGGCTCCTTCCAACCGGGCGATCGTCCCGACCATTGCACAATCGCGCAGGTGTTGATCGTCGATGGTTTTGATGGCTTGCAAGGCTCTTTGATATTGAATGATAGCTGAATCAAAATCGCCTTTTTGCTCTAACTGAGATCTTGCAGCATTCTCAATAAGCCGATTCTAAGCGAGGTTTGAGGTCAATATCGAACCCAAAATGAGCCGCAATATCAGCGTGAGATTGGATGCGTTTGAGTAACTGAAACCAGATAATCGAAGGGAACAAAA
>DVDV01000033.1 GCA_015296075.1 Leptolyngbyaceae cyanobacterium M33_DOE_097
CATAGCCTTTCAGCAATTCATCAAGGAGCTCAGGTCGAAAAGTCATAGTATGAGTGTCTTAGGTTTAGTAGTTCATTAGATCTCAATTTCTGACCTTTGACACACTTTAATTTACAATCCCGATGCGTAAGTGCGAGAGCTAACAATTTCTAAGTTGAAAAAACACAGTAAGATTGACACGACAGATTGAGTAGGGATATGGAAAGCTTACCGCCACCATCAATGCGGGTTCGTCATGCAATTCTGCAACAATTTCGACGTTCTTATTTGCTCTGGAATGGGTTGTTGAGTGGGCTTGCAATTGCCATACTTGTTTGGTACTGGCAGCAACCGACAGGCGATCGCTTGGGTTTTGTTGCTTACACTCAATCCATTCCAATTTTGTTGATTGCCAGTCTCCTAATTCATGGCATTTCTTTTTATTTTCAAGACCGATATACCCGTAATCAATTGCGTCGTCCTAACATTGCAATGGAGTTTCGCGTTCTACTCTATACAATACGATTTTATTTGTACAATTTGGCGATCGCGGTTCTCCTATCTGTTGTTGGTTTTTATCCACTGCTTGCTCTACTTTTCTTTTTTTGGATCTATCCAGTGTTACTCTGGCTCATCCCCTATCATCTGCTGAGCGGGGCTATTTTAGGTTGGGAGATCAAACGACGCTTGCACGCTGCAATGCCTGAAGAAGAGTTATAGATTGGCAGGTAAACACACACCAGGAGGGCAAAGACTGGGAATTGACAGGATTGTAACGGTTAATGAATCGAGGTCAATGCAACGGATGGCGTGGTTGTTGGTATCCGCGACATAAAGCTGGTGATGGGCGTAGGCTAAGCCGGAAGGTTCTGAAAATTGGGCGATCGCCCCAGCTCCGTCTTGAGCGCCTGCTGTACCCGTCCCTGCAAGGGTGTGACACTCACCAGTCACAGGATTGACGTGTTTGATTTTGTGGTTGTAGGTGTCGGCAATAAATACTTTGCCCTGAGTGGCTACAACGCCTGCACAATGCTGAAGTTGAACGCTGGAGCCAATGCCGTCGCGATCGCCAAATACATACAACTCGCCCTGACCACAAACGGTACGGGCGATCGGGGGTTCACTCAGGGTGATGGCGCGGATCGTGCTTGTCTCACTGTCAGCTACAAAGAGTTCTAAGCGATCGGTCGTGAGGCCGTGGGGTTGGGCAAAAGCGGCAACATCGGGCGTGCCGTCAACACAAAACTCTGCGCCTGTACCGATCAAGGTCTGTAATCGACGTTCGGCTAGATCCATGACCCAGATTTGGTGACTGCCTGCCATTGCGATGTAGAGCTGGTTTCCTAGAAGTGTCAGATCCCAGGGGGAGTTTAGCTCGATGTCGAGGGCTTTGCCACCATAGGGGAAGAGCGATCGGCTTTGAAGGCCGTTGCCTGCGAGGGTGGTAACAACTTGCTGCGATAGGTCAATCTGGCGAATCCTGTGATTACCTGCATCGGCCACATACAAAAGATTGCGGCTGGAATCAAGTGCCATTCCTTGTGGAGATGCGAACTGAGTACTGTTCCAATCGCCATCCTGCCAGCCGGTAAGACCGTTACCAATGGTGGCTTTTAAGGTTCCGGCTAGGGTGGTCATGATGATGCGGTGATGTCCGGTATCGGCAATGAAGAGGGTATCACTCGGTTCGTCAGCCAAAATCTTACCGGGAAAAGCCAGAGCGGTGAGGCTGGGCTGGGGTGGCACTATCTCGCGAATGGAAGAAGGGCTGAGGGTGCCTTTTCCGGCGTGCTCTGAAATTAAATGCTGAATCAAGCGGTCTAAAACAAAGCGGCGTCCTTCACCTGAAACGCTTGAGACTATGTATCCTTGAGGGTCAATCAAAACAAAGGTGGGGTAAGCGCGGATTGCGTACTGATCCCAAAGGGTACGATCGCGATCGACTACAACAGGATGTGTGATGCCGTAACGCAAAATGGCCTGTCGAATGCTATCTAGATTTTGCTCGTGGTCGAACTTAGCGGTGTGAACCCCAATAATGGTGAGGTGTTCGGTGTATTGCTCAGCTAGATAGTGCAAGTCTGGAATCACGTGAAGACAGTTGATGCAACCATATGTCCAGAAATCGAGCAAAACAATTTGACCCCGCAATGCTTTGAGGGAAAGGGGGCGATCGCAGTTCAACCAGGGTAAGTTTTGAGGTAGTTCGGGTGCTCTTAGGCGGGCCATAGATCAGGAAGACTACTGTTTTAGAAGTCGGCGCTTAGGAATGGAAATTGAATAAGAAACTGTTTATAAACTATTGTTTCGATCCCCCTCAATCCCCCTTAAAAAGGGGGACTTCAAGCTCTTGGTTTAGTTCCCTCCTTTTTAAGGAGGGTTAGGGAGGATCACGCCTGAAGCATATTTCAACCTCTTTAAACTCATTTACAAACAGCTTATAAGTTTGATGTTGGGGGAGGGGCGGGTTTTGCCGTTCAATCCATGGCAGGGTGCAGATCGGTCTGCTAAACGCGCCCGTAACGTTTTCGGATTGATTAAATTTGCGATCCTTAGTCAAAATCAGTTTGCCAATCGGGGTTGCGATAGTGGTCAAACAGGCGAGAAATTTGGCTGGGTACGACCCGCGACAGTGATAAATCGGGGATTTCAGTTTCGGCGAAGAAGGATGCCGCTTCTGTTTCTATGCTGTTGACGGGTGAACCGCCCAGCAACTCACACAGGAAGAACAATTTGTAGATGTGATATTCAAACGGGGGGTGGTTGTGGCGCGGATGGTTACGATCGTAGACGGCAAGGAGTTTGATGGCTTTCGTTTGGTAGCCCGATTCTTCAAAAACTTCTCGCTCGATCGCCTGACTGGGGGGTTCTCCAATGTCTACATAGCCGCCTGGTAGAGTCCAAAAGCCATCAAAGAGTTCTTTGACTAAAAGAATTTTGTCGTTTTGAAAGACGGCTCCGCGAACGTCAACTTTTGGGGTGGCGTATCCTGATTCTTGTTGGAAGAGTTCTAGAATGGCGTCTGGTTCTAAGTTGGAAACATTTGCCATCATTTCAGCGGCCACTTGCTGAATTTGCTGATAGCGATCAATATCAAAGGGATTTTGGGTGTAGGTTAGCCCATTTTGCGCGATCGCCTGTAGTTTCTGCGCCCATTGTAGCCACTGCGTCGCCATCACAAAATTCCTCACCGGATGTTTTTAGTTGCGCCTCAACGATAAACGAATCCGCGTGGATTGTGCCTAGGCGATTGGTAAACTTTCATGGTTCAGGCAGGCGATCGCGCAGGTGTTGAATTCCTTTGAGCAGTGGCTCACGGTGGTGGGCTAATTTCATCCAGCGGGGGAGGCGAATCGCAATGCCGTGATGGTTGCCTTTTGTGCCTTGCCGTTCGCGGAGGGGGGCGCGAATGTAAGCTTCGAGAAAGTCTAGGTGCGCTTCGTTATAAGCCCACAAGGTTTCGCCGCAGCAGGGAGTTTGCAGCCAGAGGGGTAAACCAAAGAGGGGATCAACGGCACCGTTATACTTCCGATATTCTGTCCACCAATTATCATCGCTCCACCAGGGCATCGGTTTTTGCTTGGCGCGGCGGGTTGCGGTTTTGGTGTAGCTGCAATGGGGGCAGGCGATCCGCCAAGTGGTCTGTTGGTCGAGGCAACGGGATAGCACCGGGCGATCGCAGCGGGGGCATTTGACCCAAATGGCGTGCTCAAATTCAGATAAACAGGTGGTGTAGTCTCTAAATCGAAACACCATAGGGCTTTACTTTTGGGGTTTAGGAGGGGGCGGTAACTGCTGGGTGACTTGCTCGACCAGGGTTTGAACTTGCTGCGGTGTGAGGCTGCTGGCTGAAAAGGAGGCCACGCTTCCGGTGATGCCAGAGCCAGCGTAAATCGCATCGACGGCGGAGTTACTAATTAGCTGTGTACCCCAGAAAATGCCGAGAGCCCGACCTGTTCCGGCAATTTGACGGGTCACTTGGGAAAGTTTTTTGCCGCCAGCAGGGGTGAACTGAACGGTAATGGTTGATGTGCCATCGGACTCGACCCAAATTTGTTGAAAGTCGGTGTAAGTTAGTACGGCTGGTCCGTAGAAGCTACTCAACTTCTGCTCCAGTTGGGCGATCGCTTTTGCGTTTGCTTGACGAGCGGTGCCGCGCAGGTAAGTCTGTTTGGTTCGCAACTCGCGATAGCGTTGTTGAGACGAATAAAGATCTGCTTCAGTGCCAGGTTTTTGCAGTCGAAATTCGAGTCGAGCTTGTTGGGTTTGCTTGGTTTGGCTGGTCGCTGAGGGTTTGGGTGATGCCTGCACAGGACTTGTAGACTTAAATATAGTCGGTGTGCAGCCAATTGAAAGTAAACCAATGGTGACAAAGCAGACGAAAGAGAAAAAGGGTGGTGTTCTAGACATGGGGATTAGGATCAGGGAGAATATGGTCACTCGAACAAGTTAGAACCCTCTGGATGACTACGATGGTACTTGAACCCGTCCATTGCCCTACCTGTGACAGCACTGACATCGTCAAACACGGTAA
>DVDV01000010.1 GCA_015296075.1 Leptolyngbyaceae cyanobacterium M33_DOE_097
AGAATGATTCTCATAAAAACGTCCGGTTTTAACGTTTATGAATGGCTGAAACCCGCATTCTGCCGTTTATAACATTGAGTGCACAAGTCTTTAGACACTCTGGCTACAGTACAAATGTTTCAAAATGAGAATTGCTGGCAAGTTCGGCTTCCTGCACCACATTTGGAACAAACCCAGCTTGCTCACAACATTTGATGAAATTGGCGTAAAGGACAGGTGCCAGCGATCGCGGATAAAAAATCAGCGGTTCATTTGCCAGGGAGGAAAGTGTGACTTGCTTCTGGTGAGCCAGGCGATGAGAGGTAGGGAGTGCTGCAACATATGCCTCTTCAAACAGTGGACGGATAGCAAGAGACGGCTCGCGAATTGGCAGATAGACGAAACCAATATCAATTTGGTGAGTGCAGAGTGCTTGCACATGAGTTTCTGTACCACCACTCGTAATGATCAATTCAACCTGTGGATAGCGTTCTCGATAGGTTTTGATGATGTCTGGAGCGAGGCTGAATAGAGTTGCTTCAGTAAATCCAATTTTGAGCCGCCCCATTTCTCCATCTGCGATCTGGCGCGTGACCTGAATGCCTTGTTCAACCTCCTGCAAAATTCGGTGTGCCGTTTCCAGAAATTTTTGTCCGGCGATCGTCAACCTGACCCAATGTTTTGTTCGCTCAAGCAGTTGCACCCCTAGACTGTCTTCCAAGGCTTGTATTTGTTTAGTGAGTCCAGGTTGACTCAAATGCAGTGCTTCAGCTGCTCGACCAAAGTGCAGTGTCTCAGCGACTGTAATGAAGTATTTAAGCTGACGGAGTTCCATTACTAAAGTGTTAATAACCTATTGTTATTACGCCATAGCGAATTGGAAATAGCAACTCTGTACTTTCCTTTTAGGATAAATCTTAGTGGTTCCCAATAGTTATCAAGTTTTAGCTACGAGAAAATAATCTGAATGTGATAATCAGAGGAGGCATTGTGATGAACGTTGAGCCGTCACGCCCAAATCCTGAGCGATCGCTTTCCCGTCGTACAACATTGCGACTGATGGGATTGGGGGCTGTCAGTACAGTGATTCCCACCGTGGTGAACGGGTGTGGCATAAGAGTTGCACAAGGGCAGGCATCTTCACCTGTACAAAATCAAGCGTCAGACTTGTTAATGAAAGAAATTCCACGAACTAAAGAAAGAATCCCTGCAATTGGAATGGGTACTTTTCTCACCTTTGATGTACTACAAAACCAGCCACGCAACAATCTTCAGCAAGTCATGCGTCGCTTTTGGGAGAATGGTGGGCGGATGATTGATGTTTCACCGCTTTATGGGATGTCAGAAGTGAATGTGGGCGAGTTTGCTGAAACTCTCGGCTTCACCGACGAACTACTCATTGCCAATAAAATCTGGGCAACAGGCGACTATTTAGGAGATAGAAGCCATGCACAGCAACAGTTTGAGCAATCATTAAAACGACTATCGCGCGATCGTCTGGATTTATTGCAGGTGCATAGTTTAGTCAACGTAGAAATGATGGTGCCGCTGCTGAAGGAATGGAAACAGGAGAACAAAATTCGCTACATTGGCGTCACCCATCATGATTTGCCACTGTATGCTGCACCGATAGAAAGGTGGATCAAAAATGGGGATTTAGATTTTGTTCAAATCCGCTATTCAATTTTTGAACGTGGCGTCGAAGACAGAATTCTACCTGCTGCAGCAGAACAAGGAACAGCCGTTTTGGTAAATATGCCGTTTGAGAAAGCGCGGCTATTTGAAGTGGTTCAGAGCCAACCGTTTCCTGATTTTGCTAGGGAAATTGGCTGTGAGAACTGGGCACAGTTTTTTCTCAAATATGTGATCTCCCATCCAGCCGTAACGGCTGCCATTCCTGCAACCACAAATCCTAATCATGTTGTTGAGAATCTGGGAGCATTGAGAGGTCCTCTGCCTGATAATCAGATGCGAACTCGCATGGTGCAGTATATGCAGAATCTTCCTGGGTTTGATCGCATCGCTCAAATGCCATGGTATCCAGGGAAAAAATTTGCTGGACTGGTTCGCCTACCTGGTTTGGCGGCGACTCAAAATGCTGGGCTGAGTTAATCAATTGAGCTAAACCAACCAGCCGAGTTTAGACGCGCGATGCAGCACTCACTTGAAATCACCGAGGGAATTGATGTTTCATCTAATGCTCGAATCAACGCTTTGCCAGCTTATCCACCCGCCACACTCGGATGCCCTGCCTGGAAATGTAGGTCGTGAAGGTTGTGCGGTCAGCGCTGAGCGCCGACGGGCCAAGTGGTAAGTTGATACTTCCCTGAGAGGGGCTGCCCGCTGGCTGTAAGTCCAGTGTTTGCAAGACCTTTCCCGTTTGGGGGTTAAAAACCTTGAAGTCTCCTTCGCTACCCACAAAAATACCCTGCTGCGTCCAATACACCTGTTCAACCCGGCCAGCATTGGCAATCGTCTTTATCTGTTTTGCCGATTTCCAATCCCAGATTGTGAGGGGTGGCCCCTGAGCCAGAGCGATCGCCAGTTGCTGACCGTCAGGAGAAAACGTCAGAGACAAAATCCCCGCCGGGTTCTGGGTGACCAGTGAGCTGACCAACTTGTGGTTAGGAATATCCCAAACCTGAATCTGGTTACTATAGATTTTGGGTGGAAAGGCAAGCAGGCGACTATCTGGGCTGACGGCGATGGGGAGATTGACACTTTCGGCGGGAGCGAGGTCTGCCGAAATCGTGTGCAGCAGTTTGCCAGTGGTTAGATCCCAAACCTTGAGGTTGTAAGGCTCTGGATTGTCTGCCCAAGCATCGACTGCTGCCAGGGTCACCAGTTTGTTGTCAGCCATTGGGTAGGCCACATGCCCACCATCCAAACGCAGACGCACCTCGCCATTGGCTAAATCCCGCACCTGTACCTGTTGGGGCGCAGCAGTAATAAATTCCCGACCATCCTGACTAAATGTCAAAGATGCCAGAATATCCTTCAGGGTTCTAGAGGCATTCGGCTCGCCTTTCAGCGTATACACCACTCGTTTGCTGGGTACATCCCAAATTTCAACCTTGTCTTCGCTATATCTGACTGTCGAGACTGCCAGTTGCTGACCGTTGTTACTGAGGGCAAGATCTTTAGGAATACCGTCGTAACCTGTCAGCTCGGCAACCACGGGGAAAGGGCCACTGGGAGGTGGTGTGGTCATGACTACTGCTGGAGGAGCTAGGCCAATATAGAGAATGCTGACACAGAGCAGATAGGTGACCAGCAACACAGCTCCCGTCAGTTTTGGCCGCTTGATACGAATCGGTAGTTTTGCCCCCAAAATTGCCCCAATCATCGCCCCAGAAATTGAGCTAGCAGGGACTAGGGTGACAAACATGAACAGAAACCAGATTCCACTATAGGGCCCACCTATGAGAGAAGCGGGGTTAGCTTCTATTGGTAACAGGCCGAGCAGCAACGTACAGATAAAGGAGCCAAATATGGCAGGTTTGATGAGCCCTCGCTTAGAGCGCACCGGGTCTTTACCCCGCCGTATGCGTCGCCAAATCAGAGTAGCAAGCCAGCCTACCACGGCACCTACGGCACTACCGACCACAAAGCTGAGCAGCGTCATGGTCAAGAGTTTGGGTACAACAAGCTCCAAGAAGGTATCTAGATTAAAGTAACTCATCAACCTCAGACAGATGTAAAGAAATTGGCAACCGCAGCTAAAAGCGTCTAAAGCATCAAGCCGATTAACAAGCGGCACCAACAAGAGAATATTAGCAAGTGCTTCACCAGCAGTACAGCGATTGCCCTGGCGGTAAAATAGATCTAACGGTAACAAGTAAGATCCCAGTTAGAGAGTCGTCTGTGGTAGGGGTTTAGCATTGCCAAACCCCTACAATGGGGTAACATTACCTGCAAATCCCTAAATGCGTGGGAGCAGTTCAAATGGTTCACTCCGACAATCTTTGCCCTCCAATTGTGCTTACTTCCACACCTTCAAAAGCCGTGTTGATGGAAATATCCTGCCAAGCTGCTAATTCAGCCGCTACAGCTTCCAATTTGGCGTAAATCGCCTCCAAAGTATCCATTCCTAACACCAATCGCAAAGGTGGGTTGGGATGGCTAGCCACTTGCATCATAGCTGCGGCGGCTTTTTTAGGATCGCCCGGTTGTTGACCATCCATCTGGCGCAGCCATTGCAACATTTGACCACTAGTTGCTGCATAATCCGCGATCGCCAGATTAGAGACTGTCAAAGCACTGTTAAACGCTGTTCGAAATGCACCGGGTTCGATGATCGTGACATAGATACCCAACGGAGCTAATTCCTTTGCTAAGGCCTCTGACCACCCTTCTAAAGCAAATTTAGAGGCACAGTAGATGCCAGCTCCAGCAAATCCAACAAACCCACCGCTAGAGGAAATATTGAGGATGTGACCTGAGCCTTGACGGCGAAAATGGGGCAAAACAGCGCGAGTCATACTCAAAGCACCATAGACATTCGTTTCAAACTGTCGTCGCACATCCAAGTCGTTCACTTCTTCCACCGCCCCAAATACACCATATCCCGCATTATTAACTAACACGTCAATACGGCCAAATTTGGTAATGGCTTGGTTTACAGCCACCTCTATCTCAACAGATTGCGTCACATCTAAGCGAACTACCAAAATGCGGTCACCATACTGTTGTGCTAAATCTTCTAACTGTTGAGGCTGACGAGTAGTGGCAACAACAGTTTCATTACACTCCAGTATGGCTTCTGTTAGAGCCCGTCCAAACCCGGTTGAACAACCTGTGATAAACCAAAATTTCTGATGTTGCATCATCACACATCTCCATCGTGTTACTAAATTTTAGGAACCGAGCTTACAAATGCTGGTTGTACTGTCATCTACACCAAAATATATTCTTATGATGGAATAGATTATCCTAGAAAATATTCAAACATCATTCCATCAACATACATTCCATCGATCTTTGCATGTTTTTTGCAATCTCATTCCCACAAAAATCCTGGCTTAGATAAGTTGCTAATGCGGCTAGATTCTCTGCACAAACATAGACAAATAGCTTTTCATAGCCCTTATAACGGGCAGCATCAAACGTTGTGTTGAATCAACTTTTACCTGCCCTGCTGTCGATGAGCAAGATCGACAAAGGTGCTAATTACCTCAGCATCAGTAGATCACAAAGATGATTAGATCCCCCCTAGCCCCCCTTAAAAAAGGGGGAACCGAGTCAAAAATAGTTGAAAGTCCCCCTTTTTAAGGGGGATTTAGGGGGATCAACCGGGGCTTTTGCAGTGAAAACAACTGCATTTTCGATCTACTGAGCATAGGTAAATCCTGAGGTACAAGTCGCAAAAGATTCTACATCCTGACAGCTTACAGGCTTCTGCTTATTACTACAGATTGCTACATGAACAATTTTGCGTTGAGAAAAGTCCGACATAAATGATTGTTGGGGTTGAAGCGATAATCGAGTGGCCAATACCGTGTACAGTAGAGCTTCAACGCTTGGATTGTATAAGTGAATCGTCGCTTCAGTATCACTGAGTCGAGCTTCTCGAATAACCCAATTCACCTGACGGCTGTTCCACATCTGTAAGCATTTCAGGTCAAACTAGATTTGAGTCGATATCTTTTAGATGCTCGCAACCGAACCACCATCAACTCGTAAATTTGTACCTGTCATAAAAGAAGCGGCTTCAGAAGCCAAAAACACTACAGCAGCAGCGACTTCCGCCGCAGTTCCAGCTCGTTTCAGCTCAATATGGGGGCGATTTTCTTTCAAGAAGTACCTTTCAGCGTCTGGAATAGTGAACCCGTTTGCTTGAGCAATCTGCCCCAGCATATTTTCTACCATTGGTGTTTTAATAAAGGCAGGTGAGACACTATTTACCAAAATTCCCTGCTGTCCATATCCTTTCGATAAACTTTTGGTCAGATTTAACAAAGCAGCTTTTGTAGCTCCGTAGTGCGGCATTGTAGCATCTGGTTGTAGACCACTTTCAGAGGAAAGGTTGATGATCCGGCCCCATTGCTGTTGGGTCATAAAGGGCAGAACTGCGCGAGTAAGTTTCACTACTGAAAAGAGGTTGAGGTTAAACACTTGTAACCATTCGTCATCCGTTATTGCTTCAAAGGGTGAGAAACTCCCTAAAATGCCCGCGTTATTCACTAACACATGAATGGTGCCAAAGCGATCGCTGGCTGCTGAAACCACTTGCCTACATGCATCTGCTTGCGTTAAATCAGTGGCGATCTCTAACACCTCTGTGGCTCCTTGCTTTTCAGCTTCCACTGCGACCTGTTCTAGTTCTGTTTGACTGCGTGCTACCAAGACAAGTTTGCTCCCTTCTCGACCAAAAGCAACCGCGATCGCCGCTCCCAAACCTTTACTAGCACCCGTTACCAGCACAACCTTATCTTTTAGTCCGAGATCCATTTGAGTAACTTCCTCAAGTGTTTACCGTCTCTAATAGCGTAAGAAAAGCTCAATTCAAAGTACAGACAAAAAGTCAAGCATATTATCTGAATTACTTTTTATATTCAGCAATATAGGTTGATTTGCTTGATTAAAGTAAGCGATCAGAAGCTTATATCTGATCAGCTAGAATAACGATTAAATAAAAGCTCTAAGCAAGAGGCAATGATGGGAGTAGTAAATCTAGATGCGGTAGATTGGCAAATTTTGTCAATCTTGCAACAAGAAGCCCGCATCTCATTTAAAGAGCTAGGGCAACGGATTGGTTTGACCGGAACTGCGATCGCTGAGCGAGTCCGCAAGCTAGAGGATGAAGGCATCATTAAGGGCTATACCATCAAGCTAAACCGAGAAAAAGTTGGCTTGCCCGTAATGGCGTTTTTTAAGCTACGGGTGAATGTCGAACATTGTAAACAACTGCGAGAACTGGCAGTTTCGTTGCCCGAAATTATTGAGACACATCGAGTTGCAGGAAGTGAATACTATATTTTGAAAGCAGTTCTCCCATCAATGCAACATTTAGAATTGCTGATGGAAAAATTCCTCCAACTGGGGTCGGTAGAAGTTTCTATTGTTTTATCAACACCCGTTGCTGATAAAAGTATCCAAAAGCGAATTTGAGAGAAGATTAGCAAATAGAGTTTAACCAGACTGAAACTATTGCCATCGTTCGATTTTTCCAGCCTCTTTGAGGCTGTCTATCAGGCAGATCTTGTCCTGTTCACTTCTTGAGTTCCACTCTCCTAAAACGAGCGATGAAAAGAAGTTTTAAGTTTCCCTGCGCCCAGTTTGGCAGAAGGGAGCAGGCTTCGATGGTTCGGTGGAACCTCACCAAACTCCTAAGACTGTGGCGTGAAGTCAGTCAAAGTTTCTGCCGAAGAGGATGCGGGCAAACAAGACTGGCAAGGAGTTTTAGAGACTTTGCGTAAAGGATAGCTTTGAGAAAAGGGGACACTAAACCGAAAGCCTGAAGCCCTTTTTTCAACTGAAGCGGCATGTCAATGTAAGGATTTAAGGAAAATCTCAACATTGATTTGCAAATACTTTCTGGAAGCTTGACTATTCCAGACCGATGAAGCGTCTTGGCCATCTTCTCAACGAAAGTTTGAAGTCAAATATAACTTTCGTTGATTTTATCGTTTCTGTCTACGACCTTTGTTTAAGTCTGAGGCGAGAATCTCACGATATAAGTCAGATGAAATATAGTATCCGTTGGCTTATCAAAGAGAAAGTCAATAAATTACGTGGATTTTTATTTCTCTAGCCAGGATTAAGTTTGAATTTTCATAATGTCTTCCTCAATCGCTGATTGATCAGTAACTGAGATCTTGCAGCATTCTCAATAAGCCGATTCTAAGCGAGGTTTGAGGTCAATATCGAACCCAAAATGAGCCGCAATATCAGCGTGAGATTGGATGCGTTTGAGTAACTGAAACCAGATAATCGAAGGGAACAAA
>DVDV01000222.1 GCA_015296075.1 Leptolyngbyaceae cyanobacterium M33_DOE_097
TCTGCTCGAGTAGGTGCTGTTGGCGTTCGCTTAACTGGATAGCGAGGGCGTAAGGGGTCGGCATGGTACAAGAACTGCTGGATTTTAGACATCAGTTCTATTCTAGCTGTCTAACTACTCTTGCCTTCATGCACTAGTTGCTTGAGTTGATTCAAGGCTGGAACAACGCTTGCATTGGCTCGTTTATAAGGTTCTAGAAAACTTTGCTTTCCTGTCAGTAAATATCCCCGGAAGCCAGTTTCCATATCTAGCAGAAGCTTTTGGCTTGAATTGGCATGTGAAATCACTTGATCTGTATGATTTACCCACTCAAGTGCGGTTAACAACCGCGCAATTTGCCAAATAGAAATTCCCGAAAGCAACAACGGCAATGCGATCGGCAAAAAAATGGCGCGGGTTAACCCCCGCCGAAAGCCCCTCTGGGAAATTTGACGTGCCATAGCATCATGCTACTAGCTGATAGGTTTCACTCTGTCTTTGCAGACAAAAATCCCACTAAAGTTAGAGACACCTTTGAAATTTGGTCAAATTAGAGCGAGTACGGATGAAATGAGCTGCTCAGCATCAAAATCTTTCGGCAAAAACCGCTCAAACCCCGCTTTTATCATTTTCTCTGCCGATATTTCGCGCGTGTAGGAGGATAGCGCGATCGCAGGTAAGTGCAGGGAAGTACCCATTTCTAATTGACGAATTTGTTGGATCAAGCGATCGCCATTTTGATCTGGCAACTTCACATCGCAAACCAGAATATCTGGCTGAGAATACTGCAATTGTTCAAATGCTTTACTCACAGACCTCACCCAAACTACTTCTGCCCCTGCATTTTTAAGAATAAATTGTAATAAGAAAGCAACGTCTACCTCATCTTCAACTAACAGAACTTGGATTCCTGCTAAGCATTGGTCAGGGTGGACGCATATTTCGTTCATAGAACTCGCCTGGATTAAGATATTTGTGAGTAGGTCTTTTATCTATCTTATTAAAGATCTTTAATGATGTGATTACGCGATCTGTAGGAAAAATAGAGAGAATTAAAAAATTAAGCGAAGTTTATTTTACGAATTTGTTTTTTTGACAAATAAATAGCTTGCTTAGGTAAGATTAGTTCATATTAATTAGCTACTGTGGTAGTCTAATCAGCTCTGAATACACGGTTGTATTTCCTGGTTGACTAGGTGCAGCTTTAATTGTGCGATCGCCATTCTCTCAACTCGCAAACGGGATAAGATGAATTGGTATCGTCTCCTGACTCCGCCCTTACCGTAAAGATCAGATGGCGAAAACACACCACGCCAAAGATGGATAGAATCCACTTAATGTTTTTTGTAAGACCTCTCACCAGGTTGTGCAAATGAGCGATCGCGGAGAATCATAGGTTAAATAAGATCAAATATTTTGCCATCAAAAGGGGCGAACAGCTGTATAGCCTGCGGCAATAGCCTGCGGCATGGCTACGCTAGGGCTATGCTAGCGCCCGTTCAAGGAATTGTCGAAGTTATTGCCTTCGTTTTCCTGGATAGGCAACATAAAATAAAAAGTGCTGCCTTTTCCTAAGATACTTTCTACCCAAATCTGTCCCTCATGCTGTTGCACAATACTTCGACAAATCGCCAAGCCTAGTCCTGTGCCACCCTTTTGGCGAGAGTCTGAAGAATCAACTTGCTGAAATCTGCCAAAAATACTTTCTAGCTTCTCTGGTGGAATGCCACGTCCCTGGTCTGCAATAGAGACGAGAACACAGGTTGTGTAGGAGGGGGCTTGCCCTTGCAGCAGTTGCTTAGAAACTGGCAGGCTGATAGCATCTCTTACTTCAGCTTTGAGGCTAATTGAACAACCCATTGGTGAAAACTTAATGGCATTACTCAGCAAGTTTGTGAGAGTTTGCACAATTGCATCAGGAGCTACATCTACAGAAGCAGCGATCGATGTCCACTCAATTGAAATTTTGGCTTGATCTGCGATCGCCTGCACTGATTCTACAGCCTGCGCAATCAAATCACTCATCTCACAGGGTTCCTTTTTCAGAATCGCTTTACCCGACTCAAGCCGCTCTAAATTGAGGATGTCATTGACTAACCGCACCAGGCGATCAGTGCTTCTGAGTGCGACATCCAGCATTTGTTGGGCTGTCTCTGGTTCATCGCTGAGTACCCCCGCTTTTAGAATACCCAGGGAACCCCGAATTGCTGTTAGTGGCGTTCTCAGTTCGTGACTGACGATTGAAATAAACTCATCCTTCATCGTGTCAAGTCGATGGCGATCGCTCAGATCCGCAATTTGCACAATCAAATAGAGCGGAGCCGCTTGAGTATTGTGCATAACAGCCAGGTTCATTAAGCCCCAAATTGTTTTCCCCTGCTTTGACAAAAAACGCCGCTCAGCCTGGTGGGAAGGCTGAGCACCCGACAAAATTGGCTCTAACCAGCTAGTATCTACACCGCGATCGCCAGGGTGTTCAATGTCCTCAAGCCGCAGTTTCAGCAATTCATCTTCGGTGTAGTCTAACATTCGACAGAGAGCCGCGTTGACTTCGATAAAGCCGCCTGCCGGAGAAACAAGCGCCATCCCAACAGAAATGGTGTCGAATGCCCCCTTGAATTTCTGCTCACTTTGACGCAAGGCGAGTTCGGCTTTTCTGCGATCAGTAATGTCTCTGGCAGCCGCATAGACCAGTTTGTCAACCAGACACGATCGCCACTCAATCCAACGATAGGAACCATCGCGACAACGGTAGCGGTTTGCAAAGTTAAGGCTCGCCTTCTGATTCGCCAGAAGTGACATTTCATCCAGGGTACTCGCTATATCATCCGGATGCACAAAGTCTAAAAAGCGTCGCCCTTCTAATTCTTGCAGGCTGTAGCCCAGTGTTTTTTCCCATTCTTGATTCAGGCGGCGGAAATAGCCATCGAGATCGGCAATGCAGAGGAGATCTAGAGCGACGGAAAAGAAACGATCCAGTTCTTCTGTTTTAGCTTGAAGTTCCAATTCTGTTTGTTTGCGATCGGTAATATCGACTGAAATCGCAGTCACATTCCAATATCGTTGTTCCTCATTCCAAAAGGAGTTGTTTGTTTGCGAGATCCAGCGCAGGCGTCCGTCTTTGTGAAGTAGGCGATACTCATAGGCAAACGTTGCCCCAGCGAAGATATTAGTAAAGATCTGTGGAGCAATCACTTCCCAGTCTTCTGCGAGGATCAGGCTGATCCACAATTGATTGTCTTGAGTTAAGGCTTCAGTGGAATAACCACAAATACTCTCGGCTCCCTCAGAGACTTGTTCTATTACCCACGTTCCATCTTCAAAAACTCGCATACTGGCAATGCCTGCGATCGTACTATCGAGAATATTCTTCGTCTTAACTTCAGACTGCTGGAGGGCGAGTTCAAGCTGTTTGCGATCGCTAATATCAGTCAGCCGCACTAATTGCATCGCCTGCCCTGCGACAGTGATAGGCTTAGCTGCCAAGTTGCCCCAAAAACATTTGCCAGTTTTGGTAACGTACTCAATTTCTCCACTCCAGAAGCCTTTTTGCTCAATTTCTGCTGCGACTTCTGCAATTTCATCTTCAGTGTAGGGGTGCTTTTGCAGCGATGCACCTTGAATGCCAACCAGTTCTGCTTTACTCGCAACTTCAAACAGTTCCAGCGCTCGCTGATTGCAATCTAAAATCCGAGTTGTCGGGGGTGGCTCCACTAAAAAAATTGCATCAGTCGATTCATTAAAAATGGCTTCTCGCAGATCCCGTGAGTGAGCTAATTCAGCCGTTCGTTCGGCAACTTGCTGTTCCAGTTCTCGCTGATAACCTGTTCGTAGTTGGAAGGACAATTGCAATTGCTCTGCCATCTGTTGAAACGCCTGAGAAAGCTGTCTCACTTCCCCAACCCCAGTCACTGGTACACCCTGATCAAATTGATTTTGAGCAATATGTCGGGCCGAACGATTTAGCCGATGGAGTGGCTTAGTAATGCGTTGTGCAATCAGAAAACCGAGGGTGATCGTAACACCTAATGTAGCCAGACCTAGCAAAATCGTACGTTGGTTTTGGGCATGGATTTGAGCCATGAAATCCGAATCGGGCATGACCAGAACCATAAGCCAGTTCAATCCATAGCGATCGCGGTAAGGAGTCACTTGAACAAACGCTGGCTCTGGAGCAGCAGACACATGAAATTGCTGAGCCGCTTGAAGCCGATGAGGGCCACCAAATTGCTGACGCAAGTGTTGAGCAACAGCCCGTGTCAACTCATCTTGACTGTCAATCGCGGCTAGGCGGGTCGGTTGACCGTTGACTTGACGCATCGCCATCGCCTCTGACGAGACAGAAGTTGCGACTAAATCGCCAGATGGCTCAATGATAAAAATCTTCCCTTTAGGTGAGAAATTCAACGTGTTGAGAAAGGCACTTAACTCAACCAGCAAATAGTTTGAGGTGAATAGCCCTTGAAATTTGCCAACTGTATCGTAGACAGGAGCAATGGCTGTGACCTGCAAGATCGAGGCAACTGGGTTGATCTGGACATCAGTCCAATGTTGCTGAGGTTTCGCCTTGGCCTGAAAGTACCAAGCTGATTGCGGGGGATCTGGTTTGAATTGGAACAGGCGCTTGCGCGGCTTTCCCTGAGAGTCAACCAGATAGAATTGCCGTTGTTGCAGGCTATTCTTGCTGATATAGAGGGTTCCAATTGGTAAGGTTTGCCCTGTCAACTGACCAGTCAGGGCTGATTCTTCCTGAGTTATCACCCGCCTATAAGAAATACCGCTACCTTTCTCATGCCAAAAGCCATTTGCCGGAAGTGATGAGTTGAACCGCATCTGCTGCCATAATTGCTGCTGCAATTGCTCTGGCTGATTTACATTTAAGGTTCCTTGCTTAGCCTCTAATGAATTCGCTGCAACAATTTGCTGAGGAGTTTGCAAGAGGCTATCAAGACGATCGCGGACTCGCTCTGAAGTCTGTTGCAAAAGCTGGTATGCAAGACTCTCAACGATCTGTTGCCCACTTTGATACGACAAATAACCTACAAGTGCCGTTGCTCCCACAGTTTGCAGCACCAGGGGAATCACCAGTAACCAGCGCAGCGCAATGTTTTCTGGATAATTTCTAAGATCTTTTAGTTTCAAATTCTTCGCCAGGATCTTATGCCGCTCCATTCGTTCCTATCCGTCATGTTGTTTTGCCTGTTGGTTGTGGCGATCGCGCCTTGATAGATTGCAGCGATCGTGGGGAAGATCAGCGTCTTCGCTCCAAGCGCTTCCCAGATTAAGGTCGGGATCATCGGTGCATCTAAATAATCTATGGTCTGCATGAGTCATACTCCTTATCTGTTGAGCAGCTCAGCTATCTCAACCAGGGCCGCCATTGGTGAACGACTAATTTCTCCGTTTATTCTGTTTTATGATATGGTACTGTCTCTCCACCCGAAGCAGCTCACTTTTTTCCTGTCACATAATATTGCTTGTAGATTGATCCAAGTCGCTTTGACGCAGCTTGTCAGCCCAATGGATGATATTTACAGGTCTATTCATCGCTTTGCAAATTGAAATGAATCTCTAACTAAGGCAAAGACCGGGAACAATAGGAGGATGGTTACAAGGATTCTCTGATGATTGAGCTGATTGGCTATCGCATCACTGAACAACTCCATACGGGGATGAAGAGCCTCGTTTATCGGGGGCAAAGCCAGTTGGAGCCGCAGGACGTTGTAATCAAGGTTTTGCGCAGCGAGTTTCCCAAACTTGCCGAACTGGTGCAGTTTCGTAATCAGTTTACGACGACCCGTGGGCTAAACCTGCCTAACATTGTGCAGCCTTACGCGCTCGTTCCATACCACAACAGCTACGCTCTAATCATGGAGGACTTTGGGGGTATTTCCCTGAAGGTCTGGCTAGAGCAGCAACGCGAGATGGGGCAGCCAGTCATCGCGATCGCCCAGTTTCTCGATATCGCCCTCCAGCTAGCGGATGTTTTGCATGGCCTGTACCAAAAGCAGGTGATTCACAAAGACATCAAGCCCAGCAATATTCTTATTAATCCTGAAACCCGCCAGATCAAGCTCACCGATTTCAGCATTGCCTCCCTCTTACCACGCGAAACAACCGTCATTCAAATGCTGGGGAGTATGGAAGGGACTCTGACCCATATCTCTCCAGAGCAGACAGGCCGCATGAACCGGGGGATTGACTACCGCACCGATTACTACTCTCTTGGTGTCACGCTCTATGAATTGTTGACGGGGCATTTACCCTTCGAGACTCAAACTCCAATGGAGTTAGTGTATTGTCACATGGCTAAACAGCCGTTGCCAATTCAGCACTGGAATCCTTCTGTGCCAGGGGTAGTGTCAGAGATTGTCAGCAAGCTGATGGCTAAAAATCCTGAAGACCGCTATCAGAGCGCTTTAGGGTTAAAGCATGATCTAGCTCGATGCCGCACTCAGTTAGAGCAAACCGGGGTGATCGCCCCCTTTTCTTTAGGGCAACGTGACATTAGCGATCGCTTCCTCATTCCTGAAACGCTGTATGGTCGAGACAAGGAGATTACCACTCTGCTAGCAGCCTTCGAGCGCATTGCTCAGAGCGGTGAACCAGGTCACAGTGAGCTAATTTTGGTAGCTGGCTACTCTGGAATTGGCAAAACAGCGGTGATCAATGAAGTCCAGAAGCCGATTGTGCGACAACAGGGGTACTTCATCAAAGGCAAGTTTGACCAGTTCAACCGCAACATTCCGTTTTCTGCCTTCCTGTCTGCCCTACATGATTTGATTAGTCAATTGCTGAGTGAGTCAGACTGCCAGTTGCAGCAATGGCGGACTCATATTTTGCAAGCCCTGGGTAATAACGGGCAACTGCTGATCGATGCCATCCCCGATCTGGAACAGATTATCGGGCCACAACCGCCTGTAGTAGAGCTGGCTGGAAACGCAGCCCAAACACGCTTTAACCTGGTGTTTCAAAAATTTATTCAGGTCTTTGCGACCGCCACGCATCCCCTGGTGATATTTCTGGACGACCTGCAGTGGGCCGATTTAGCTTCTCTAGAGTTGCTGGGGCGGCTGATGGGCGAGATGGCGTGTCATCATTTGCTGGTGATTGGAGCCTATCGCGATAACGAAGTCAGTCCGGCGCATCCACTCATGTTGACACTAGAGGAGATTCGCAAAAGTGGGGCGATCGCCCATACCCTTTCTTTGCCACCGCTGACAGCAGAGAGTTTGAATCAGCTGATTGCCGATACTCTGGCCTGTAGCCTGCCTTTGGCTCAGCCCCTCAGCACTCTGATCTACCAGAAAACCCAGGGCAACCCCTTTTTTGCAACCCAGTTTTTGCAAGCCCTTTACCAGGACGGCATCATTACCTTTGATGTGACGCAGGGATGTTGGCAATGTGATATTGTGCGCGTTCGAGAAGCGGCGCTGACGGAGGACGTGGTGGTGTTTATGGCGCAGCAACTCCAAAAGCTAGCCCCATATACCCAGGAGATGCTGAAGCTGGCAGGTTGCATTGGCAATCAATTTGATCTGGCAACTCTGGCGATCGTGGCACAACAACCTGAGTTAGAGGTGGCGATCGCTCTCTGGAACGCGTTGGAAATGGGGCTGGTGTTGCCACAAAGCGAGGTCTACAAGTTTTTTCTAGAACCAGATGCGAATCTTGATAGTCCGTTTTTCCGGCTGGCTATCCCCGATCTGACCTATAAATTTTTGCACGACCGCATTCAGCAAGCCGCTTATTCCCTCATTCCTGACGAGCAAAAGCAGGAAACGCATCTCAAGATGGGGCAACTGCTGCTGCAACAATCTTCGCCTACCCAACGGGAAGAACACCTGTTTGCGATCGTCAACCACCTCAACCGGGGGCAAGCACTCCTGCAAACGGCTGCCGAACGGGAAGAACTGGCGCAACTCAACCTGCAAGCGGGACGCAAAGCCAAAACTGCGACAGCCTATCGAGCCGCAGTAGACTACCTGCACCAGGGGATTCGCCTGCTGCCTGCTGCTGCCTGGGAGCAAAAATATGACCTCACGTTAGCGCTGCATCAGGAGATTACGGAGGCAAGCTATCTCTGCACTAATTTTGAGCAAATGGAGCAATGGGCGGCGATCTCGATTCAGCAGGCTCGCTCGCTACTTGACACAGTACCAATCTACGAAGTCCGTTTGCTAGCGGGTCGGGCACAGGGTAACTACCTGGCAGCTGTGCGAACTGGGCTAGAAGTGCTGCACTCCCTCGGCGTTGACTTTTCAGAACAACCAACCGCTTCCGAGATTCAGCAAGCCCTGGCGGCGACTTACCAACTGTGGTGCGATCGCCCCCCCCTGAGTCTGCTCGACCTGCCCCTCATGAACGATCCACAACGGTTGGCAGCGATGCAGATCATGACCAAGCTCACAGCCCCAACCTATCGGGCATTGCCTGCCCTGATGCCGCTGCTGATGGCAAAACAGGTGGAATTTTCGATTCGTTTTGGCAATAGCCCCATTTCGATCTTTTCCTATGCGGGCTATGGCATGGCGTTATGCGGCATGGGCAAGATTGATGTCGGGTATGAGTTTGGGCAGGTGTCTCTCGGCTTGCTCGCCCAGCTTCAAGCAACCGCTTGCGAAAGCCGCGCCGGATACCTCGTCTACAATTTCATCAGCCATTGGAAAGACCCGATCCACCAAGCTCTGCCGGCCTTTGTCAAGGCTTACCAGAGCGGCTTAGCAACTGGTGATCTGGAATGTGTGGTGCTGAATGCCCAGGCTTACTGCCACTACGCCTACTTTGCAGGGTTGAGTCTAGCCGACTTAGCGACTGAAATGGCCGCCTATCGTCAAACTCTGCGCCAACTCAAGCAGGTTTCGCTCAAGTGCCTGGAAATTGTGCAACAGGCGGTGTTAAAACTGCTGGGCGAAGGAGAAACCCCCTGGTTACTGACAGGTTCGGTCTACAACGCCGAGGAGTCGGTAGCCTTTCATCTGGAGCATGGCGATCGCACCTCTCTCTTTCACTACCACTTTAACCAGACGGTACTTTACTACCTGTTTGGCTGTCTTGAGCAAGCGGAGCAAGCAGCCCAGCAGGTCGAAGTCTATCAAGATGGAGGCCGGGCCCAGTTTCCTCTTGCGCTCTATAGCTTTTATGATGCGCTGATTCATCTGGCTCGCTATCCTCAGACTCCACCAACTGAACAACCCGCCCGCTGGGAGCGGATTCTCGAACAGCAGGCAAAGCTGGAAAAGTGGGCTAGTTTTGCGCCACACAACCATCGCCATCGCTGGGAGTTGATTGAAGCTGAAACAGCCCGAGTTGAAGGCCGCAACCTGGATGCAATGGAAGCGTACGATCGCGCGATCGCCACCGCTAGAACACACGGATTCCCGCAGGATGAAAGCCTAGCCAACGAACTAGCCGCGAAGTTTTACCTGACCTGGGGGCGTGACAAGCTTGCGCAGCCTTACCTGCAAGATGCTTATTATGGCTATGCTCGTTGGGGCGCAAAAGCCAAAGCCCAACAACTCGAAGCGCTCTACCCCCAAGTGCTACAGTCCATTTTGTCGCCAGCTCAACCGGTTGCTAGCGAAGTTTCTCTAGTCAAAGTCGCGGATGTAACCACCAGCAGCAGCAACACCGCCCATCTCGATCTAGCCGCAGTCATCAACGCATCCCAGGCGATTTCCAAGGAGTTGCACCCGAACCAACTGATCATCACCCTGACAAAATTGGCACTCGAAAATGCAGGGGCAGAGCAGGGTGCCTTAACACTGCTGCAAGATAATCAGCTCATGGTAGTGGCTCAATGCCTGCGGGACAAAGTCTGTACGGTACAGATGACTCCGCTTGCCGGAAACGAAAGTCTGCCCAACAGCCTGATTCATTTTGTGTTTCGCACTGCTGAAACCTTTGTGATTGATGACATTCGCGTTGAACCTCGATTTGCGGCTGATCCTTACATCATGCAGCAGGCTCCCCGGTCGGTGCTGTGTATGCCACTGATGCAGAAAAACCAACCGATGGGTGTACTCTATCTCGAAAATAGCCTGACTTCAGGAGTGTTTACGGGCGATCGCATGAATGTCCTCAAGATCCTCTGTGCCCAGGCTGCAATCTCTTTTGAGAACGCGAACCTTTACGAAAATCTCCAGCTCAGCAATCGCAATCTGCAACAGTCGCTTGAAACCCTGCAAAAAACCCAGACTCAACTGCTTCAGGCCACTGAAAAACTCCAGCATGATGCTCTCTACGATGCTTTAACCAACTTGCCCAATCGCAACTGCTTTATGAATTTGCTGGACCATGCCATTCAGCTCAACAAACGTCATTCTCAGCGCCTCTATGCCGTCCTGTTTATTGATCTGGATCGTTTTAAAAATATCAACGATAGTTTAGGACACATCATCGGTGACGAATTTCTCAAGCTCGCTGGGCAAAGACTACAAAGCTGTGTTCGGCCATCTGATGTAGTAGCACGACTTGGAGGGGATGAATTTGCGATTTTACTGGAGGAGTTGCAGCATCCCGACAATGCTCTAGACGTTGCCCAGCGGATTCAAACCCAATTTGCTCTGTCCTTTCGTTGTGGTGACTACGAAATTTTCTCAACTACGAGTACTGGCATTACTTACAGCACCTTTAACTATCAGGAAGCAACTCAGGTCTTGCGCGATGCTGATATTGCACTCTACCAGGCCAAGGCCAATGGCAGAAATCAATACATTGTGTTTGATCCGGATATGCAGACCCAAGTTGCTCGTCGCCTAGAACTTGAGAATGAACTGCGGCGTGCCCTTGAAGCTCAGGAATTTTGCTTGCACTACCAACCCATCATCGCCCTTTCAACGGGAAAACTCAAAGGCTTTGAAGCCCTGATCCGGTGGCAGCACCCCACTCGTGGTCGAATTTCTCCGGTCGAGTTTATTCCTGTTGCGGAAGAGACAGGTCTGATTGGTCGGATTGGCTGGTGGGTCTTGCAAGAAGCCTGTCAACAACTGGCAACCTGGTTGGCGACCAACGTTTGCTCCACACTTCCCACAATTAATGTCAACTTATCGGCACTCCAACTCAAGCAACCCGAGCTGATTGGACAACTGGAGGAAATTTTGCAGGCAACCCAGATTCCACGAGAATGTCTCAGGTTGGAAATCACCGAAAGCTGTATTTTAGAAACCTTCACGTTTGAAGCCCAAACACTGAAGCGCATTAAAGCTCTGGGGGTAAGGCTCTGCATTGATGACTTTGGCACTGGTTACTCTTCCCTTAGTCGGCTGCATGAGTTTCCGATTGATACGCTAAAGATCGATCGCTCCTTTGTCCAACGGCTCAACCAAAACTCGCTAGAAACGGTACAAATGATTCTCACCCTGGCTCATGGGTTAGGCATGGATGTGGTTGCCGAAGGCATTGAAACGGAAGCAGAGTTGGAAATTCTACAACGTTTAGGATGCGAGTTTGGGCAAGGATATTGGTATGCGCCACCTCTGGATGCAACCCAAGCTTTTACTTGGCTGAAAAAACAGAGATGATCCATCTTAAATTCTGGAGACTTGCAGGTTTATTTGACGAGAGAAAATTCGAATTTGTAAAGGGATAATAAATAATTCCTGAAATGGGGAACATTAGTTGAAAGAAATAATTCGTTGGGATTGATTTCTTTTCACCTGATTCAAGGCGATTAATAATGACGAATTCAGCTTATGCTATGGTTCAGTGCTTCCTTACAGTTGCCAGTCTTACTGCCCTCAGCGCTTTGGCAACTCCCGTTCAAGCTCAAGCAGTGAAAACAGACGTTCAAACTATTGAGCAGAAACAGGAACAGACGACTGAAGTCCAAACCACTGAAACTGAAGTCCAAACCACTGAAACTGAAATCCGGACGACTGAAACTGAGATCCGGACGACTGAAACTGAAGTAGAACGCGTTGAAGCTTCCTCCGAAGTCCGTTTTACTCAAACCGTTCAGGTCGCAGTATTTGAAGCGATCGCCCAAAGAAGCCGTGTCAATGCCAGTAATTTACAGATTCTTGAAGTCTCACGGAGAAGCTGGACAGATAGCTGTTTGGGGCTACCCGGTCAAGGGGGGTGTACACAGGCTATTACACCTGGCTATTTAGTCAGCGTCACCGATGGTCAGCAGGTTTGGGTTTATCGCACCAATGCAACTGGCACTGGAGTTGTGTTTGATGAGCAGGCGACAACAATTCGGATGGCGCAGTTGCGAGTTCGTAATACACAGGTTTCTTTCCCCGATGTCCCGACTGATCACTGGGCGATCCAATACATTCGAGAACTGGCTGCCCTGGATATTCTTGAAGGCTACCCTGACCAGCTTTACCGCCCTAATGCACCTGTGACCCGGGCTGAATTTGCAGCCATCATCCGACGGGCATTTCAAGTGACTGCGGTACGTAACACCATTAATTTTGTAGATGTAGAAGAAGACTATTGGGCTAGAACTGCCATCAACGAAGCCTATGAGATGGGCTTCTTGAATGCATCGAACAGCGAGTTTCGTCCAAAAGCCCAACTATTTCGGGGAGATATTCTGTTTGCGATCGCGCGTGGCCTCAATATCTCGACAACAGATGTAGCACTCGACGTGTTGAGCCGTTATTCAGATGTGACGGTCAGTTCTAGCGAAGCGCGTCTATTACTCGCCTCATTAACCAACCGGGGCATGATTGTAAATTACCCAAATGCCGAGGAGCTAAATTTAAATCGGGTTGCAACCCGGGCTGAAGTTGCCGTTCTGGTCTACCAAGCCCTATGCAGTATGGGTTATGTGTCCCGCATCAATTCGTCTTATACTGCTCAAGACACAACAGTTGTTAAAGATATTGGTGCAGAAGTAGTTGGCGAGCCAAGCACAACCAGCACCAATAAGCCACGCCGCCAAAACTGTAATCAGGGAATCGGCAACGGTGCTGAGGGCTGTGATCCAGGTAATTCTAGCCCGCGTGGTGGAAGTAACGATGAGGGAGGACGCACGCCCGGTCAAAAACCATAGAGAGATAGCAACCTTCTAGATTGTGAAAAGATTTCCAAAGGAAATCTTTTCACAACACCTATCCAGTTTCACAATCATCCGAGACTGCTAAAGTCCTTTAGGCGCAGCGTATCGCGCCCCTTCTTCTGTATCTACTCTTTGTAATGCCGCTTCCATTGCAAGATCAGCTTTACATTGGTAGGAATAGATTTCAAAAAAGGTTTCTGTGTAGAAGTTTAGGAAAACGACCACCAGTAAGGGGTGGCCGCTCAGACATCTTCTTGAGCTATTCTTAGCACGGATGTAAAAACAAAGACCATCACGCAGAGGTCGCTTTTACAGAAAAATAAAAAATGAATCTAATTGCTGAGTATTGACTCAAGAGAACACACTCTAAACCATGAGAGTGAGTAAATTGAGCGATCGCAGTGTGTTCATCATAGCTTCACTTAAACACGGGAATGAACAAGGGGTAAAACCCTGCGTATCTTTGATTTCAGCGTAATTAAATACATCACCTAATTATCCTTCCAAAGAAGTAATTTTAACGTCTGCTTAAATTACAGCGGGCATTTGTCTACCACAAATCTAATTTTTCTTGAGAGTGAGACCAAGCTGAACTACGACAACGATCCTGCTTAGAGTGGCCATCAAATTGTTTGATGTAGATAAATCAACGAACCAAAATTAGGCACAATAAAAATGGCCTCTAGTGGTGGTAGGTCATGAGAAACCAAAATTCTTCTGTCAAACTGTTGGACTATTGCCAAAAGAGGGCATCAGACCAAATTGTTCCTAACCCTGCTGTTGTAAGCAGTTCAGGATGGGATGGGGTGCATCTTGAATTCCATCAACAACCGACTTTCGCGACTGATGAGCATCACCACACGATGCATGTGCTGGCTTGTGGGTTGGTTGATTCGTCTAACAGAACTGCATCAGGGGCGCGATCGCTCGATGGTAAACGCTCTAAAGAAAGGCGAGGTTCTGAAGATATTGCCATTATTCCAGCAGGCATAACCCATGCTTGTAGTTGGGATGCTCCGGCTCAATTTATTGTTCTAGCAATTGAGCCAACCCTCTTAAAAACAGTTGGGCAAGACTGGATTGACTCTGACCAGATCGAATTACTACCCCGGTTTATGAGTCAGTCAGATCGATTCATCCGAAGTATTCTGACGACCTTAAAAGAAGAAGCTGAAACTGGAGGACTGGGAGGCCACCTGCTAATCGATGGCTTGAAAACAGCATTAGCTGTTCATTTACTCCGCAATTACTGTGCCACGTGTCCCCAACCCCTTCATCATTCGAATGGTTTACCTCAACGTACACTGGCTTTAGTGAAAGACTATATTGATAGTCATCTCCAGCAAGAGTTGAAACTTGATGATCTAGCCGCGATCGCTCAAATTAGTCCCTATCACTTTTTGCGACTGTTTAAGCAGAGTATGGGCGTAACACCACACCAGTACATTTTGCAGCGGCGACTTAATCGAGCAAAGTATCTTCTGCGATCGAGTGAATTGAGCATCGTGGAAATTGCAGCTCAAGCTGGTTTTTGCGATCAAAGCCATTTGACTCGCTACTTCAAACGCATGATAGGAGTGACGCCAAAACAATTCCTACAGTCTCGCT
Source organism: Leptolyngbyaceae cyanobacterium M33_DOE_097 (assembly GCA_015296075.1). Taxonomy (GTDB): domain Bacteria; phylum Cyanobacteriota; class Cyanobacteriia; order Leptolyngbyales; family Leptolyngbyaceae; genus DSRU01. The sequence goes on from DVDV01000222.1 coordinate 14,597, forward strand.
CGGTGACTCACAAATCTCTGTGATTGTTTTTGCCAGTCATCAAAAAAGGCAAGAATATGCCAAACTGTCGCAACTTTTTTCTAGAGCCTCGCTGCACTGGCTCCTTAAAGTAGTAGCACCCTCTATTGGAAACGAAAGATGCAAGTTGATCAAGCGGCAAGTCTGGCGATCGCCAAAAACTTACCTGACCTACCCATGACAGCCCCATTATGGGGATTAGTCGTTTTTATCCTCTGGACGATCGCGGTAGTTGTTTTCTTGCTGGTGGTGAGAATTCGACATTTAGCGGCAGGCGGCAGTCCAAAAGACTTTGCGGCGATCGATGATACCAACCTGATGTGGCGTTTATTTCGAGTGCAAGCTAACTTGATTGAAAATTTGCCGCTGTACCTGGGAGTCGTTTTTCTTCTCACAGTGCGGGGTATCTCTGGAGGTGCAATTGATTTACTGATTGTTGTCTATATCATCTTTCGAATCTTACACTCAATCGTTCACATTCTGGGTACTGATCCGAGATTACGTGTGTTTAGTTTAGCCATTCAATTCAGTTGTTTGGTTGGTCTGATCAGTCTGGCAATCACTTAATTTATTCTTTAGTACAACAAGAAAACATCCATACAATACAGAAACAGAGAAAAACAAGAGCATTGCATGGATGTTTTTGAAATGGTTTTATTGATTGTGATGTCCTGACTGTTGGAAATAGTGAGCGATCGCGACTTAAACGACCAGTCACTATTCCGAGTCATGCTGAATATGACGAGCATTGGTCTGATCAATAGCCCAATCTGTCTTATTACTTGCGCCGATAATGAGCGGTCATAAAGCATTGCCACTGCCCATCATCCCTCAACATATGAGAGGTCATGACACGATGATCATCACTCTTGAACTCGATTACATCTTTGTACTTTGCCATAGTCTCATCACCTGTCATTGATGGCCCTTCGTTGTGCAGGGTTAACACCGTTTCAGAAGCATCTAGTTCACCTTCATATTGCCAGAGATACGTCATCATTGACCCAAGCCAAGTGCCCACATAGCGCTGTTTCTGCGTGTCGTAGCCGAGTGTCATCAGCGTTGTTGCATGACCCACACAAGGCATCTCTCCCTGTCCTTCTGCCAATATCCAAAGTCCACCTAGTGAGCGAACGGTCTCTGTGCCTGTTGATTTTACAGGAGGTTGATCCGGTCCCATCAGCGCTTCGGATTCATACGTCCACTCGCCAACAAGTTTCTGAAGCCATTGATGTTCTTTTTGGGGTTGAACAGGCATTGGGGCGGTTTGTTGCGTTTGAGTTGTTTCCATTATTTTCTCTCCTGGTTGTGAATGTTGAGCTGCAAAACTGTATTAGAATCGGCTCCAAGAGCCTCATCTCTAGCCATATGTAGGCTTTTGAGGCCATCCGGGCGGCGAGTCTTCAAAGTCTTCTTGCCGACCATAGGGAGTCATATCAAGTAAGCTGTAGGTGTCAGTTAGGGATTCAACGCCACGGGCATAGGTCGAGTACGTGTGAAAAACATCACTATTAAAACGGAAGAACACGCTGAGTCCGTGACTCTCGCCTTGCATCACATTGGGTCCGTTGCGTCTTTCTAACTCCGCTTTGTCGAGATAGTTGTATTCAATCGGTGCAATGGTTTCATCTAGCGTAACGTGAAAATCGTAGTTGAAATCGCTGCCAAAGGAAGAATACCAGGGAAGCGTCCAACCTTTCAGCTTTTTGTAGGCTGCCAACTTAGGGAGTGGGGCACGAGAAACCAGTACGAAGGTTGTATCCCGCTGATTCAGCATGGACAAGTCGCCGAGAGCATTGACATAGCCTGTACAGCCCATACAGCCTTTCTCCCAGTCTGGAGCAAACATAAAATGGTAGATGATGAGTTGAGTCCGACCATCAAACAAATCGATCAGTTTGGCGGAACCATTTGATCCTTCAAACGTATATTCCTTTTCCAATTTGACCATTGGTAGTCTACGTCGTTCGGCATTAACGCGATCGCGCTGCCTAGTCAACTCTTTTTCATGTTCAAGCAATATTCTGCGAGCAGTCAGCCATTCATCTTTTTTAACGATGTTTGGATGTGCAATTGTGTTCTGAATCATTATGCATCTCCATGATCTAATAGTTCAAGACAGTCCTGGTTCAGCATTAGCTACGGCAAGGAGCTATATCGATTGCTATTCTGTTAGGGTTTACACTTCTGCTTTTTCTCTCTCAGATTCACTTTGCTCGATCGCACCCGGTTCCATATACACTAGTTCCCAAATGTGACCATCTAAATCTTGAAATCCATGTGCGTACATAAATCCGTGGTCTTGTGGTTCATTGTAGGTTGTGCCACCCGCTGCGATCGCCTTGCGAACCATCTCGTCAATTTTGGTGCGGCTCTCAGCTGATAGACACACTAGCACTTCGGTACTCTGCGTGGCATCACAAATCGGTTTCGGCGTGAAGGTCTGGAAATTCTCATGCGTCAAAAGCATGACGAAAATATTTTCGGAGACAATCATGCAGGTGGCAGTTTCATCTGTGAATTGGGGATTAAACTGAAAGCCAAGCTGTGTAAAGAAATCGATCGACTGCTTTAGATTTTTGACAGGTAAATTGACGAAGATTTGAGTTGTCATTGCTTTTTCGGGTGTAATTTACTGTGGATTATTCATGGAGCACTGAGAGAAAATTCAGAGGCTGATGTAGTGGTTCAAATCACTTGCTCACAGTTGATCATCCAGGGTGTGCCAAACTGGTCAATCAACATGCCAAACCGAATAGACCAGAAGGTTTGAGCAATGGGCATTTTTACCTTACCGTTTTCTGCTAAAGCATGAAAAATGCGCTCGGCCTCGGCTGGCTCAGGAACACTCAGTTGTACGTAAAAGCCTTGGGGTGTTTCAAAGTATCCTGGGGGGCAGTCAGATCCCATCAGCAGGCGATCGCCCAGATCAAGGCAAGCGTGCATGATTTTGTCGTGCCACTCCGGTGCAACATTTTCTGCCGAGGGTGCGTCTTTGTGAGACATCATCATAGTGATCTGCCCCCCCAGGCATTGCGCGTAGAATTTGAATGCCGCTTCGCAGTTACCGTCAAACATCAGGTAAGAATTGATTTTCATGTAGGCTCCTGTCGTTACGGATTGAGGGTAAAGACGGCTTGAGCATTGCCTGGGTCAAAGGGTACTGAAATGTGTTCATGTAGAATCTGCCAATTGCCCTGACGTTTCTGACAAACAGCTGTAGCCCGCATCCACATTTGCATCGCAGGATGGTCTTGCTCACCCTTAAAGCGAAACAGCCAGTGAGCAGTTGCTAAATCAGCATTGACCGTAATGGTGAGGTCGCGTGTTTCCATTTCAAACGCATCTGGAAAGTAAGGTAACTGAGATCTTGCAGCATTCTCAATAAGCCGATTCTAAGCGAGGTTTGAGGTCAATATCGAACCCAAAATGAGCCGCAATATCAGCGTGAGATTGGATGCGTTTGAGTAACTGAAACCAGATAATCGAAGGGAACAAA
>DVDV01000114.1 GCA_015296075.1 Leptolyngbyaceae cyanobacterium M33_DOE_097
GAATAATTCTCACAAAAATATTCATTTTGAACAGCTATCAATGGCTGGAATACCCATTCTGCCGTTCATAAAATTGAGCGCACAAGCCTTTAGAGGCTCTGACTTCAGTACAAATGTTTCAAAATGAGAATTGCTGATCAATTGGTGGGCAGAAGTCGAAAGAGGGGCGATCGCCCACTTGTTTTTTCCTTAACTTCATTGCAAGGGAAACAAGACGGGTCTCTGGAGTCTAACCGTCGCGATCGCGGAGGAGGCTATTACAATAGGCAGCTAGCTAGAAGGGTTAGCCGTCATGACAGAAACCATCAAAAGCCAGTTAGCACAAGTGCAAACGTTGTATCAGGCAGGGCAACTGGCGGAGGCAGAAGCCATTTGCCGAGAGATCTTAACCCAGGCACCGCAACAGGTTGAAACCCTGGCTTGGCTCGGATTGTTGGCTGATCGGCAGGGGCGACCGGAGGAGGGGATTGCCTGTTACCAGCAGGTGTTGACGCTCAAGCCAGAGATGGCAGAAATGCATAGTAACCTGGCATCAGTTTTGTCACGGCAGGGGCAGCATGAAGCCGCGATCGCGGAGCAACGAGAAGCTCTGCGCTTATTGGGCGATCGGGCCGATGCTCACTACAATCTGGCGGTAATTTTGGCAGAAGCGGGAGAGGTGGAGCAAGCTCAGGCACACTACGAAAAATCGCTGGAGCTAGATCCGACCAGCATCAACACTTACAACAACTTGGGCACTCTACTCGGCAACCAGGGCAGGCTAGAGGATGCACTGGCTTACTACCAAAAAGCGGTCGAACTGGCACCCAATCACTTCAACGCGCAAAACAATCTGGCGGTGACACTGTCTAAGCTGGATCGGCTAGAAGAGGCGATTCCTTACTACGAGCGGGCGATCGCGCTGCAACCCTCGGCGATCAGCCACTACAATCTCGGCTATCTCTATCAACGACAGGGCAAAGTCAAAGATGCTGGTGGCCATTTTGAGCAGGCGATTTCTCTTGACCCCGACTACTTCAGCGCCCACTCTAACTTGGCGATCGTGTTGCAGCAGCAGGGTAAGCTGGATGACGCGCTGACGCACTATCGCAAGGCACTGGAACTGAAGCCGGATGCCCACTGGATTTACGACAACATGGGCACTGCCTTGCATGAGCAGAAAAAGCTGGAGGAGGCGATCTCCAACTACCACAAGTCGATTGAGCTAAATCCAAAGCATGCCAACGCTTACAGCAACTTAGCGACGGCTCTGATTGAGCAGGGCAGCTATGAGGATGCGATCGCGGCATGTCATGAAGCACTTCGGTTAAATCCTGACCATGCCGATGCCCACAACAACTTGGCCAGTGCCTACCTGGAACTCGCTCGTTTTGAAGAAGCTGTGACGGAGTTTGAGACTACGATCGCGCTCAAGCCCGAACATACAAATGCCCACCTCAATTTGGGCATTACGCTGTTGCTGTTGGGTCAATATGAGCGTGGCTGGCAAGAATATCACTGGCGCTGGCAGACCAAGCAGTGTCCCGATTTGCGCTATCCCCAGGCGTTGTGGGATGGCTCTGACCTGGAGGGCAAGCGGATTTTACTCACTGCAGAACAGGGTTTGGGTGACACGATCCAGTTTGTTCGTTATGCGTCGTTGGTCGCGCAGAAAGGGGGACGGGTGATTGTCGCCTGCCAAAAGCCCTTAATGCGGCTGTTTAGCTCTCTCAAAGGAATTGAGCGATGTGTCGATCGCGATCGCTCGGATGTCGAGACGCAATTCCACATTCCTCTACTCGATTTGCCAATGGTTCTGGGAACGCGGGTCGAAACGATTCCGGCTGAAATTCCCTATCTTTCGCCTTTACCGACGGGCAAAGTAGAGCTAAAAGAATTTCTTGGGGTGCGCTTAAAAGTAGGGTTTGTTTGGGGTGCGAATCCTGGCAGCAACACGGCTAAGAAGCGATCGACTGAGTTGGCTCGCTTTCTCAAGCTACTGGATGACATCCCAGAAATGGCGCTCTACAGCCTGCAAAAAGAGCCATCAGAGGCCGATAAGGAATTACTTGAAGTGGAGCGCGATCGCTTTCAGGACTTGCGCGACCAACTGAACGATTTTTCGGATACGGCTACGGCCATTGCTCAATTGGATCTGGTTATCAGTGTCGATACGTCTGTAATTCACCTGGCGGGAGCGATGGGACAACCCGTCTGGACGTTGCTTTCGTTTGTGGCTGATTGGCGCTGGCTGTGGAATCGAGAAGACACGGCCTGGTATCCCACGATGCGGCTGTTTCGTCAGAGTACCGCAGGCGATTGGGAGGGTGTTTTTCAGCAAGTGGTGGAGGCGTTACAAGCCGAGTTGAGCCAATCGGAACCGCTGCAACGCTATCGCCTGCAACACCCCGAACAACCGGAAGACCCTATTCGTACTCATTTACGGCTGGGTTACTCCTACTACCGTCAGGGCCAATTACCGGAAGCGATCGCCCAGTATGAGCATGTTTTGAGTCTGCAACCAGACCTAGCAGAGGCGCACAGCAACTTAGGGGCTGCTCTCTGTCAGCAGGGACAGGTTGAGCAGGCGATCGCCCACTACCGCACGGCAATTCGCTTGCAGCCCGATTCTGCTGATGCGCACCTCAATTTGGGGTTGGCGTTGCTGTCGATGGGTGATTTGGCTCAGGGCTTTTCGGAGTATTTTTGGCGCTGGCGTACCGAAGGTCATGCCTTGCCCTACCCCGAAACCCTGTGGAAGGGTGACGACCTTGCCGGAAGGGCGATCCTACTGACGGCTGAGCAGGGCTATGGCGACACGATTCAATTCATTCGCTATGCGCCGCTTGTGGCTGCGCGTGGGGGAGAAGTGATTGTTGCCTGCCAAAAAAACTTGGTGCGACTGCTTAGCACCGCTGCGGGTGTGAGTCGCTGCATTGACCGTGATACCGAATCAGCTCAGGTGCATTGTCACGCTCCCTTGTTGGAGCTACCCCGCATTTTAGGCACCACGCTCGAAACGATTCCAGCGGAAGTGCCCTATCTATCTGCTTCCTATCCTTCGCCTTTAGAGGCTATTCTGACGGCACTGCCAGCAAAAACGCTCAAAGTGGGAATTGTTTGGGCATCTCAGTCCACTAGCCTGACCGCTCAACCGCGATCGTGTCCACTGGGTTACTTACAGCCCTTGTTTGCCCTACCAGATATTGCCTGGTTTAGCCTGCAACACAGACCCTCTGAAGCTGAAAAGGCATATCTGGCTGAGCAGAGTGTGCATGATTGCCATGCCGATTTGCACGATTTTGCAGATACGGCAGCCGCGATCGCCCAAATGGATCTGGTCATCAGCGTGGATACGGCGGCGGCACACCTGGCAGGCGCACTCGGAAAACCTGTCTGGACGTTGTTACCGTTTGCGGCAGACTGGCGCTGGTTGCGCGATCGCGCCGATAATCCCTGGTATCCGACAATGCGGCTGTTTCGGCAAACCCAGTCGGCTAACTGGGCTGAGGTGATTGAGCAAGTCCAGCAAGCTTTGCCTGAAGTTGTCGCGGCTAAAGCTGTGGCTCCAGCAGCTCAAAGAATTGTGAGCGCGCCCCCCGCGCCCCTGCTGCCAACCACAAACTTCAACCAGATCAAAGCCTGTCGGCATGGGGTGTTTCTCTACAATCGGCATGACGTTTACATCGGGCGATCGCTCGAACTCTATGGTGAATGGAGCGAAGGCGAAGTGGATGTCTTTCGTGTTGTGTTACGTCCGGGAGATGTTGTTGTGGAAGTCGGTGCGAATATTGGTACCCATACGGTATTTTTTGCCAATGCGGTGACTGAGACGGGCAAAGTGCTGGCCTATGAACCGCAACGTATTGTGTTTCAAACGCTCTGCGCCAACATTGCCCTAAATAGTCTCGTGAATGTGCATTGCTACCCTGTGGGGCTAGGCGAAGCTTCTGGTTTTGCCCAGATCCCTGCATTGGACTATCGACAGCCCAACAACTTTGGAGGGGTGAGTTTGCGGGATGACATTCCCGGTGAGCAGGTACAGGTCACGACGCTTGATAGCTTTGCCCTGCCTCAGTGCCGTCTCCTCAAAATCGATGCTGAAGGGATGGAACTGCAAGTGCTGAAGGGCGCCAGCGAAACCCTAAAGCGTTGTAAGCCAATTCTCTATATCGAAAACGATCGCCCTGATAAATCGACAGAGTTAATTCAACATCTGCACAATTTGGGTTATCAGATGTACTGGCACAAACCCCTGATCTACAACCCCGATAACTTCTGTCACAACCCCCACAACGTCTTCGGAAAAATCGCCTCCATCAACATGCTCTGTGTTTTACCCGAACATAACGTGGTTGTAGCAGGCCTGGAACCTGTACTTAAGACATGAAAAGAGTATTCGGGATCCAAGGATGAATTCGCCTCGCGCTTGTAACCTCCGTCTCACCCAACCCGTACCTGCAATCAGCGATCGAAGTGCCAAACTTGCAACCCGCACCGTTTGGCTAGCTAACCATTCAACACCCACACCGACAGTAGGGGCGTTTGGCCAAACGCCCTTACAGGGAGTGAGGCCCCTACGAGGCAGGGTGAAGTCCCCCGGTCTTGCGGCTCCGCCGCCCCCAGATCTTCGCTAAAACACCAATCAAAATGACATAACCAACAAATAAACCCTCTGCTCATTGGTTGAAAATCCCTGACCAATCCGATCGCGGTAGGCTACATTAAACCAGCAGCCACGGTCGATTCACCATGAGCAGGGGCAGTCTTTTTTCGTTTAAGCAAGTTTGTGTTGTTGGTTTAGCTGGCTTTTGTTTTGTCTTTCTTAACTGAGATCTTGCAGCATTCTCAATAAGCCGATTCTAAGCGAGGTTTGAGGTCAATATCGAACCCAAAATGAGCCGCAATATCAGCGTGAGATTGGATGCGTTTGAGTAACTGAAACCAGATAATCGAAGGGAACAAA
>DVDV01000281.1 GCA_015296075.1 Leptolyngbyaceae cyanobacterium M33_DOE_097
CGCTCAATTCCTGCTTTCGCTTGGCGATAGCGCTGTTCCAATTCCTCCAGGCTTAAGTGAGGGGCAATTTGAATCCGTCGTGGCATTACTTTTTCCAAACCCGCTACTCTTATTATGTACGTTCAAGCGGATTTGATATAACAAGTTGCGCCGGAAAGCCCCGCTTGTCTGGGAGGTAGGCGTAGTAATAACCATCTGTTTTAGTGCTGACTAAATCAACGGTGATTCGCTGCCCGTCACGAGATGCACCTAGATACTCCCCATTGGCGCGACCAACATAAATCAAACTCATCAGCTCAAAAGCTTGAATCTGCTGCCAGAGATGGCTCGCTGTTGCGTTTGCGTCGTCTAAATTTAACGTACCATAGCGAACTGCATTTGTATTGATGCGGTTGATCGCATGAGGTGTTTCGAGATAAGTGTAGAGCCGTTCTCGAATTCGAGCGTTAATTTCATTGCGCAAAGTTGAAGCGACAGCATTGACACTTTCTTGTCCGTTACGAAATGAAAGATACCCAGTTAGCCCAACTGCCCCAGAAATAAGTGTCACAAAGGGAATCAGAAGTAAAGCTCTGAGAGCTGGTTTGGAAGCTTGTTTTTTCAAACGATGAAAGTGCGTGACCAATCGAACTCCCGTACAATTTCAAAGTACCTTCTAGGCATAACCTGTCAATCTGAATTGATACACCGTATTTGAATACAATCGCAAAACAAATATCATCCAACTTCAATGTAGAACGACAACTTGCAAAGACTATGGAATGTAAAGTTATGTGAATCCCGATAGATTCATACGTGTGTACGTCAATTCCCATAAGAATCAATTCTAATATCAGTGATATTGCTGGATATTTTGCGTACAATCTAAAAACTTTCCGTGTTTGCGACGGGTTCTTATTCCTGGGGGATGCCTATTCTATTGATTGGAAGCCAACCCCTACAGATTCAATCGAGGGACGGCACCAGGTTCCTACTATCTACAAAGGGAATAGAACAATGGCAGTTGAAAAAGTAAACTCCTCCTCTAGCTTGGCTGAAGTTGTTGATCGCATTTTAGACAAAGGCATCGTTGTAGATGCTTGGGTTCGAGTTTCGCTCGTGGGTATTGAATTGTTGGCTGTTGAAGCTCGGATTGTGATTGCATCAGTTGAGACTTACCTCAAGTATGCCGAAGCAGTTGGTTTAACTGCTCAAGCTGCTGTACCTGCTGCTTAATTACTTCTCTCACTGGGGAGTAGATGCTGGAGTTAAAGATACAAAATCAAACCTAAAGTTGAAGTTTGCGACCTCTTTCTTCAATTTGAATTTGAACTTATTAACTTTCTAGTTCACCATCTGCTACCCCAGTTTTTTTAACTCTAAAAACAAGCTTCATACCACCTGGACAACAGAATTGAAACTATAAGAGAACCTGTTTCTCAAATTACTATTTGATTTTTCAATTCTTCGTTCCTTCCTTTTTACTTCAATTCCTCACCTATTCTTTGTTAGGAAGGAGTTCCACAGATGCCTCTTTACCATTCCTGGCAGCAGTCGCGGCAACAACGACAAGCCGCTGTATCTCAGCTTCTTACAACAGCACAACAAAACCGATTGGCGATCGCGGCTCAACTGCGCGATGACTTGAGCCTCTTTCGTGAGATGTTAAATCAGCAAGACATCACACGGCGAATCGATGCTCAGGCATTTCAAGCTAAACTGCACGAATTTAAACTATCTCTGCAAATCGAGACACAGGCTTTTTTGGCAGACGCTACAAATCAACGTCAACTTGATGCCGAAGCCCTTGCGCAAGATTTAGCAGATTTTGTTGCATCTCTCCGCATGAGCGTTGCTGACCTGCGCCAAGATTTACAACTAGAGCTGGCTGCTAACGCTGAATCAATCCAACAGTTTTTGGCCGATCGCCGTGATTACCGCCTCTCCATGCATTTACAAACGATGCAAGACCTGGCTGATTTCATGGAAGGGCTAAGATCACAGGTACAAACTTCTTTGGCGAATAGCCAGACTGAGCGTCAGGTTAAAGCAAATGCGTTGCGCCAAAACTTGGCTCAGAGTCGAGCAGAACTAGCGGCTGATACACAGGCAAGGTTTGCGCGACTAGCAGATTTTCGAGAGGAACTGCGCCAATTTCGGACGGAGTTACGGCAAAACGTGTGGGGAAATGCCATTCCCCTAGCAAAACCAAGTTCAGTCGTTGCTAAGCCAAAGTCAAGCAAGCCCACAACTAGCGCAGTAAAACCAATAAAACCAGTTTTGAAAGCGCCTGTATCTCCAAAACCATCTCCAAAACCTGCTTCCGCGAAAACTGCCGTACCACCTAAAAAGTTACCTGTGCTTGCTCCACCTGTTGGAGCCTTTCAACGCGGGCAATCACTCGTTGTTGTACCAGCTCCGGAACAAGATGCTGTGGCTTTTGAGAAAGAGGTTTATAACCACATCCATGCTGTAAACGGTGCTCGCCTAACTGAGATTGAATCGGCTCTAGAGATCAATCGTTTTCAAGCGGTTGATGCGCTGCGATCGCTGATCAAAAAAGGTTTGATTACCCAGCGCGATCGCGTCTATCTGACCCAAGAACCGGCCCATCTGTAGTAGGCATCAGCCCCTTATCTTTAACCCACATTACTGAGGAATCACCGTGACTACCGTTCTTCGAGCTAGCCCCCGCCGATTCGTTAGCACACCAGCAGTTGAGCGAATCATCACCCGTGCCCTCCGCTATTTGCATTCGGGGTATTCGGTTCACCTACGTGGACCTGCAGGCACCGGCAAAACGACACTGGCCCTGCATCTGGCTGATTTGCTAGCCCGCCCGATCATGCTAGTATACGGTGACGATGAGTTCAAAACATCGGACTTGATTGGTAATCAATCTGGTTATACGCGTAAAAAAGTTGTAGACAACTTTATCCACAGCGTTGTTAAGGTTGAGGACGAATTGCGGCAAAACTGGGTTGATTCTCGCTTGACCTTGGCCTGCCGAGAAGGGTTTACGCTGGTATACGACGAGTTCAACCGATCGCGGCCTGAAGTGAATAACGTGTTGCTCTCAGCTCTAGAAGAAAAACTTCTAGTGTTGCCACCCAGCAACAACCGAAGTGAATATATCCGAGTTAATCCTCAATTTCGGGCAATTTTCACTTCTAATCCTGAAGAATACGTTGGGGTGCATGATACTCAAGATGCATTGTTAGATCGTCTGATCACCATTAATATTCCTGAGCCAGATGAGTTGACGCAGCAAGAAATTTTGGTGCAAAAGACCGAAATCGATCGTGCTAGTGCATTGTTAATTGTGCGGCTAGTGAAGGAATTTCGGACGCGGACTAAGAGTGATAAGGTGTCAGGTCTACGCTCTTGTCTGATGATTGCCAAAATTTGCCATGACCACGAGATTATAGTGAATCCTGGTAATGATGAGTTTCGCGATGTCTGTTGCGATATTCTGCTATCGCGTGCAGCCACTTCACTTAAAGAAGCAACAACAACATTGTGGGAATTATTAAATAGCTCGATTGGGCTAGGTTTAGGGCAGTCAGAGCCACTCAACCACGTTTTGGAAGAAACTGTTGAAGTCGAATCTGAGCCAGGTGAATTACCAGAAACAATTGTTGCTCAAGCAGAAGTGATGGAAGTTGTTGAAGCGACTCCTGAACCCGTTCAAGAAACTTCTGAGCCGGAAGCCGTGTCACCAGAAGCCCCACTTGAAACCGTTCAACCCTGTACCGAAATTGTTTTGAGCTATTTGAAGCAGGCAACTGGGGCACGACTCGTAGACATTGAACAAACGTTGAACTTAGATCGATTCCAAACTGTTGACTCACTCCGACTTTTGCTAAAAGAGGGACTGGTTGAGCAACGCGATCGCATGTATTATGCCCGGGAGATTGCCTCATGAGTACCGCAGCACTTGCTTCACGCGATAGCGATCGTGCTATACGCACTGGCACTCAAGGGTCTACCCTGGCCGATGTCTTAGAGCGCGTCCTAGACAAAGGAATCGTGATTGCAGGAGACATCTCTGTTTCAGTCGCAAACACCGAGCTACTGAATATTCGGATTCGCCTGCTTATTTCTTCAGTCGATAAAGCTCGCGAGATCGGCATCAACTGGTGGGAAAACAACCCCCACTTTAATGCTCAAACCCACGAGCTAATCGAAACAAACCGACAACTCTTGCAGCGAATTGACCACTTGGAAAGTGAGCTGCGCGAGTTACGTCAGTTAGCCCCTGCAAAACCTGAGTTGATGTGATTATCCGTTTGATTCAAGCCCTTCTGAGAAGGGCTTTTTTTTACTGAACCTGCCACCAACCAAAAGCAGGACCGACAAACCGGATTGTTAACCAAACAGCTACCAGTAAGACAATCCCTCCCCATGCACCACGGGTTGTCCACTTCACAAATTGCTCTGACTGTCGCTTGGTAATTGGGATACCTGGCAGGATTGGTTTTTCCTGACCGTACTTTTCTCCTAGTGCTTCTTTACGCCGCTTTGACTCACCCATAGCCCACTCGTATCTTATAAATAGTTTGACTTTTTGATTTTAGCTCTCTGGTTCGCCCATTTCTTACTTCTTTAGTAGCTGTCGCGATCGCTCGTTACTGGAGTAGGTGAAGCTTGTTTGTCAGGGCTAAGACGGCGTTTATTGAGATCGGGTAGAGTGCGTAAGTCTAGCGAATTTGCTGGTGCAACAGTATTTGGGCTAGGCGACGAAACTGGGGTATTTGAGCGAGATGCTTGGAGCGTATTTACCACCAAGGTGTAGGCTAAGTAAGCAGGCAACAATGTGGCAATTAAAAATGCAACTGGCACCCAAAACTTGGCAGATTGATTAGAAGCCCCATAATGAGTTCGGTAAGGGTCAAACGTTAGTAGCTCTGGGTTGAGCATCTCTCGTACAGCGGCGGGTCTTTTAAAGCGAACTCGGCAGTCATCAAATTTTTCCAGCAAAATCCAGCCTGCTTGAGCTTCTTCTTCGCAAAGACGACGAAAGATAGCTGGATCACGAAATAGATTTTTGTTGGCTCTAACAATCTTAAATTCCCACCCAGAAAGGTGAGGTTCTTTTTTAGGTACAATTTTTTCAATCTTCGAGGTTGCGCCTGAAGCATGCGAATCTTTTGATTCGTAAGGAGTCAACAGTTCTTCCTCCTCGTGCAATTGATTTAGTTGCTGGCGCGATTGCAACCCTTTGCTCATAGCTAATTTAGATAGGTAAGTGAAACTGTTGCTTGGAGTCAGGCAGTCATCTTCTCACAATTCTCAAAGTGACTACTGCTGTATGCATAGCAATTTATGCAAAATAAGACTTTGGACTAATGTATAGATTCTAGAAGAATTTAATCATCCCGCTAAAGACATGAATTCTTGACTTTGAAGTTTTAGGATACAAGCTTTACTGCCTAATCTCTATAGAAAAAGCAGGCTTCTGCACCATTTTCCAATCAAGTGACGGAAGTCTGGGAAAGCGAGTAGAGCCTAATGAAGCTAGCGGAGTATATGCTTATAAATATTTACAAAACACTGTGTTGGTCATTTGAATAGTAAACCCTACCGATTCGTACAAGCGGAATGCGTGACTAGGATTTTGTTTATCCACACCTAAAAGAGCAATATCGGCTCCTGTGGTTTTGAGTGCTTCTAACCCAGCAAGTAACATGGCACGCCCCAACCCAATCCGCCGATAACCTCGGCGCGTGCCTAAAACTGCGATCCAACCAGGGGTATGCTGCTCTGTGCGATCGCCCGGATTCATTCGACAGTCACAAAAAGCAGCGAGCGTTCCATCTTCGGCGACGGCAACCAGGTCTAACTCTGGTTGATAGTCAGGTTGATTGACATCTCGCAAAAACTCCTCAACGGTCAACGGGTGAAAATCCCAGTGATCGATGAAAGACTGGTTGAACATTTCAACCCAGGCCACAGCCTCTTGCTGATGGTTGACCCTTCGAATCGAAAAGCCCGGAGGTAACTGCACTGGAAGAATGGGATCCAGCAAAGACCGCTCCATCCGATCAAAGTAGCGTTCAGGGATGAAACCGTTGGCAGTCAAAAATTGCATGCGATCGCGTTGACTATTGCGAACGGGTGAACGCAGCTTGACTACTTGAGTTTGGCGAGCGCTGCCTACGGTTTTAGTCCGTTCTTCAGCCCAAGCTAAAAAGCTCATCTCAAGATTTTGCCCCCGTTGCTGCGGATGAATGTGGAGTGCCAACCCTCCAACGGTTTCATTTTCTTTAGGAGGAAACCACATTTTGCCGCAGGCAACTAACTCTCCTGCGGGTGAAAAAGCTAACAAAATATCTTGCTCAGGATTCGTGTCAGGATCCTCTAGTGCCTGCTTTAACTCATGAGTTGTGACCGTCGTCTCAAACTGATCAACTATGTGGCAATGGTTGATCAACGCGGCGATCGCAGCTAAGTCATCAGGTTCGCTATAGTTTCGTAGAGAAATTGTTGGGGGCGTCTGAGTTGCAGTCATAGTAGGCTCCTGAGTGAAAGGCGGTAATGTTGGAAACCTAAATAGCGCTAGAGACTGAGACTACACATAGACCGAGAGACATTTCGGAAACCTCTCATTTTTTGTAAAACATGTCAGGATGAAAGCAGCATTCGCCGTGACTTTGAGATTGAGAGATTTGCATGTCCGACATTCTGGTTGAAAGTCTAAGCAAGACTTATCCCGTTGCGGTCAAAGAAGCAGGACTGAGGGGAACCTTCCAACACTTTTTTAAGCGTAACTACCGTCAAATTAAGGCGGTAAAAGATGTTTCATTTCAAATTGCGCCTGGTGAAGTCGTTGGTTTTTTGGGCGCAAATGGTGCCGGAAAAACAACCACTCTAAAAATGCTGACGGGGTTGATTCATCCCTCAGATGGGCGGATTAACGTTGCTGGGCACGTTCCTTTTCAGCGAAAAGCCGCTTTTTTAAGAAAAATCACACTCGTGATGGGGCAAAAACAACAGCTCATTTGGGACTTACCTGCAATGGATTCATTGCGGATCAATGCGGCTGTCTATGGAATTAGCGAACACACCTTTCATCAACGAGTCGGCGAACTGAGTGAAATGTTGACGCTCAACGGTAAGTTAACGCAGCCAGTGCGAAAGTTGTCGCTAGGTGAGCGGATGAAAGCTGAATTGCTGGCAGCGCTGTTACACCAACCGCAAATTCTGTTTTTAGATGAGCCGACAATCGGGTTAGATGTGAATGCCCAGGTCAGCGTGCGTAATTTTTTGCAGGAGTATAACAAACGCTACCAAGCGACGGTCTTGTTGACTAGCCATTACATGGCCGACATTACCGCCCTTTGCCCCAGAGTCTTAGTGATCCACCAGGGCGAGTTGATTTATGACGGTAGCCTTGACCAACTTGTGGGTCGCTTTGCTCCCTGCCGAGAAGTCAAAGTCGAGTTAGCACACGCTTATAATCCCGAACAGTTGAAGCTCTATGCTCCGGTGCAAGCTTGGGAGGGGCAATCAATTCGTTTCTTAGTGCGCCAAGAAAACTTGACGCAAACGGTTGGCAAAATGCTGGCTGAGCTGGATGTCTTGGATTTAGCTGTAACCGAACCCCCGATTGAAGAAGTGATTGGGCGGGTACTTCAGGGAGGAGCGATCGCGTGAAGAAAATTCAAGCACAGTCACAGCCTGAGCGATCGCATGGGCTTGCTAGATTTGCTCGCATTGGGCGGACTCTTGTCTCGGTTTACTACGCCTACATGGTGGAGTATCGTGCCGAATTAATTTTGTGGGTTTTGTCGGGTTCGCTGCCGATCATTTTAATGGGGGTATGGATCCAGGCATCCCAGAGTGGAAACTTTGCTCTGTCAGAGATCGATTTTTCACGCTATTTTCTAGCCGTTTTTGTTGTACGGCAATTTTCGGTGGTGTGGGTGATTTGGGAGTTTGAGCGAGAAGTGGTAGAAGGCAAACTCTCCTTTCGGTTGCTGCAACCCCTTAACCCTATCTGGCACCATTTTTTGTCTCACTTCGCTGAGCGCTTTGCCCGGATGCCGTTTGCTGTCTTTTTGATCGCTTTGTTTTTCGTTTTGTATCCTCAAGCTTTTTGGATACCTGCCCCCGGACAATTGCTGTTAGCGCTCTTTGTCACGTTTCTGGCCTTTTCTCTGCGTTTTTTGATGCAGTATACGATGGCAATGTTTGCCTTTTGGACGGAGCGTGCAACTGCTCTGGAGCAGTTTAGCTTTCTCTTTTTCCTTTTCCTTTCGGGGATGATTGCCCCACTGGAGGTATTTCCCCCACAGGTGCAGGCGATCGCCGAATGGACTCCATTTCCTTATTTGATCTACTTTCCTGCCAGTTTGTTGGTCGGGCTACCCGTCGATCTTGGGAAGGGATTGTTGGTAATGCTGATCTGGAGTGTTATTTTCTTTGTGCTTTATCGGTGGCTCTGGCGAAGAGGACTGCGCCAATATTCTGGTATGGGTGCTTAGAGCCTCAAAGGCAAATCCTTAAACAGAAAACCCTGAAATCACAACGATTCCAGGGTTCTAAAAATCTTTCAAACTAAATTAAGCAGATTCAGGCTTGGGAATTGAAGAGGGATGCAATAGCAACTCAGCAGTTGAACGCTTCTCAACCATGTCACGGGTGATCACACAGCGAGTCACATCCTTACGAGAAGGCAACTCATACATCACATCCAACATCAACTCTTCAACAATGCTGCGCAGAGCGCGTGCCCCGGTCTTACGACGATAGGCTTCTTGAGCGATCGCTCGAATTGCATCCTGACGAAACTCAAGCAGCACATTATCCATCTTCATAAGCTTCTGATACTGCTTGACCAGCGCACTCTTAGGCTCGGTCAAGATAGCAGTCAGAGCTTCTTCATCAAGCGGATCGACAACAGCCATCACCGGTACGCGCCCGATAAACTCAGGAATCATACCAAACTTGACTAAATCATCTGGCTCTAAATGCTTCAGCACATCGGCAGCACGTTTCTCTTTAGAGTTGTTGTCACCAGGCTGAATAAAGCCAATCGATTTCTTGCCAATCCGCTGTTCAATCTGCTTCTCTAATCCAACAAAGGCACCACCGCAGATAAAGAGAATATTGCTGGTATCAATCTGAATGCAGTCTTGGTAGGGGTGCTTGCGTCCTCCCTGCGGGGGAACGTTCGCCACTGTACCTTCCAACATTTTCAGGAGTGCCTGCTGAACCCCTTCACCAGAGACATCGCGCGTAATCGAAGGATTCTCACTCTTGCGAGCAATTTTATCGATTTCATCAATGTAGATAATGCCGCGTTGCGCTTCTTCTACATCTAAGTCAGCAACCTGTAATAGCCGTAGCAAAATGTTCTCGACATCTTCGCCGACGTAACCCGCTTCAGTCAGAGTTGTAGCGTCAGCAACAGCAAAAGGAACATCTAGAATTTCGGCTAATGTTTGCGCCAGTAGAGTCTTACCGCAACCCGTTGGCCCAATTAGAAGGATGTTTGACTTTTGTAGCTCAACGTTATCTTCGGGGGGAACTTTGCCAGCACCTTTTGATTGAGTAAAACTCAGCCGTTTGTAGTGGTTATAGACAGCAACCGAAAGAATTTTCTTCGCTTCGTCTTGCCCAATCACGTGCTCGTCTAGATACTTTTTGATTTCCCGTGGTTTGGGAATTTGATTAAGCGAAATATTAACCGATCGCGTTTTGCGCTTTTCGGGTGGCTGCTCACGTCGAGGGACAGGTTGAGGAGCTGTTGCACTGGAGTCAAACAACTCCTCGTCCAAAATCTCGTTACATAAATCAACACATTCATCACAAATGTAGACTCCCGGTCCCGCTATGAGCTTGCGAACTTGCTCTTGGGACTTACCACAAAAGGAACATTTGAGATGGGAGTCGTACTTAGACATAAATGCCTCTGCCTCGTTCACTAGACTGCGGCGACAGGCTCTCCAGTTTTAGGAAGATTCTGTCGAGTAATGACCTGGTCAATCAAACCATAGTCTTTAGCTTCTTGAGCGGACATAAAGAAGTCACGCTCAGTATCAGCTTCGATACGTTCTAGGGGTTGCTTAGTGTGGAAAGCCAAAAGCTCATTCAGCTTACGCTTATGGTAAAGAATTTCTCTGGCTTGGATCTCAATGTCAACAGCTTGACCTTGAGCACCTCCGAGAGGCTGGTGAATCATAATCCGAGAATTTGGCAAGGACATGCGCTTGCCATGGGCACCTGCCGCTAGCAGGAATGCCCCCATACTAGCAGCCAGACCAAAACAAATCGTCACAACATCACAACGAACTTGTTGGATGGTGTCATACATTGCCATACCAGCCGTAACAGAACCACCAGGTGAATTAATGTAAAGCTGAATATCTTTCTCAGGATCTTCTGCTTCGAGGAAAAGAAGCTGAGCCACGATCGAATCTGCAACTTCGTCGGTAACTTGAGTACCTAAAAAGACGATCCGCTCACGAAGGAGCCGTGAATAAATGTCGAAGGCACGTTCGCCCCGACCCGACTGCTCAACAACCATTGGAATCATGGCGTTGGGGGTAGCCGATGAAAGCTCGAAACCAGTTGAACTGGTAATAGCGTGGTTGAGTGAGCGCGATTCAACAAACATAGGGTCCGAATAGTTGCAATTAGCGAAATAACAGTCGGGAGAATCACACAACGAAGGAGATCGCCCTTCCTACTATTATGCCTCAATAAATTTGAGACTCTATGGAGGAGTGCAACGCTATTTTAATCGCTGCTTTCAAGTTGAGCACGAATCCTTCGGCGTTTTTTTTAATTTATTCCTCAGTTGATTCAGAACTCTCTGACTTTGCCTCTTTTTTCGACTTCTTAGATTTTTTCGCTGGCTTAGTTTCACCTTTCTCGGCCTCAGCCTCTTCAGTGGCATCAGCAACAGGTTTCACATCGGCTTCTGGTTCAACCACAGGGGTTTCAACGGACTCAGCGGTCACTTCAATCGCCTCATCTGCGGCGGGCTCTGCGACCTCTTCTGCTTTTTGCAGCGTCCCTTCGGGTACGAGTTCAACCGTCGCGTTACTCAACAACCAATCAACAATCTTTTCACGCAACAAATCTTCAGAAACAACTTCTCGTAGACGGTCTTGATCGATCGAGGAAGCATCTTGTAAACCTGTCAAAATCTCTTTAATTTTGGCGTTCACTTCCTCAGCAGAGACTTCGAGTGACTCCTTCTTAGCGACTTCGCCCAGGGCTAACGTGCGCTTAATCCGAGCGATCGCGTCAGGGCGCACCTCTTCACGGAATTTAGGAATCGACTCTTGCGTGAAGATTTGGCGCAGGTCAATACCACGATTTTGCAACTCCATCGCCGTCTGATTCAGCATGTAGTTGGCTTCGCGCTCGATCAACGTTTCAGGTAGATCCGCTTCGACCTGTTCCAGCAAGGCATCTAGAATAGCTTCTTCCTTGTTGGCATTGGTTTGATCTTCCGCTTCTTTGCTAAAGCGCTTTTCGAGTGATTCTCGCAGCTCTGCCATTGTCTCAAACTCGCTGATTTCTTGCGCTAAATCATCGTCGAGTTCGGGCAACTCTTTTTCTTTTAGCTCTTTGAGCGTCACGGTAAAAGTTGCGACTTTGCCAGCCACCAACTCAAGCGGATAACTTGCCGGGAAAGTCGCATTCACTTCCTTGGTTTCACCGGGATTCATCCCGATAATGCCATCTACAAAGCCTTCAACAAATCGGCCTTCTTCTAACTCAAGCTGAAAATCTTCAGCCGAGTTGCCAGGGAACTCAACGGGTTCCCCGCCTTCTTCGTCACTTGGCACGACACCTTTAAAGTCGATTACCGCTAAATCTTTCTTCTGAGCCGAGCGATTTTCGACAGGAACCAGCGTTGCAACCCGCTCGCGGCTACTTTCGATCGTCTCATCAACGCGCTCAGGCTTATATTTCACCTCTTCAGCTTGAATACTTAACCCTTTATATTGCTTGAGCGTCACGTCGGGTTGCACATCCACAGCCGCCGAGAAAGTGAGGGCAGAACCCGGCTCAAACTTTTGGATTAACTCTTCAAAGGAAGTCCGCAACTGAAAATTTCCGATCGCCTTGATTTCTTCTTGCTTAATTGCGGCTTGCAGCGTGTCATCAATTAAGTCTTCTAGGGTTGCCGCCTTAATGCCTGATGCACCAAACCGCTGCATGATCACCTGTCGAGGCACTTTACCTTTGCGAAACCCAGGAATGTTAGCCTGCCGCATGAACTTCTGAATTGTCTGCTCATAAGCTTTCTGGGCAGTTTCTGCCGGGATCTCAATCTCTAAACCAATTTGACTTGCGGGGAGCTTTTCCTGCGTGACTTTCATTGTTATGTGGGTGACAACCGCTCGAAGATGGACAAAAATTAGTGAGCGATCGCTATTTTGCGCGATCGCTGCAATATGCAATGTTAACTGATCATGCCTCGGCTCTGCCGCTGGTTTTTTCTGAACTTAAGATTTGGCAAGCAAAATAAAAGCTTTAAATTGCTTGTAATTCAATCAGGGCAACAAGTATAAGGATTCTTCTTCAAGGATCTGACGATGACGGCAACAAAATCCGCTAAAATCTGAGAACTAAAGCAACAAGTCGGTTTACGATAACGTCATTTCCTAGAGAAAAGCTGTTTCTGGCTGCAAGCTGGATCGAAAAGTATTTATTTAGATTTGTTATCAAAAAGAGCTTAAACGATTTATCTTTTGCTTTTACTGTCACTAAAACCGCGATCGCTTCTTTAATAGCAGGCATTTACGCATTGAAACAAATCGGAGGAATTGTAGTTTGACCCAAACTTATCGAGTTGCCATCCTCGGCGCTACGGGCGCGGTTGGCACTGAGTTGCTTGCGCTACTAGACGAACGAAACTTTCCATTGGCCGAATTGAAACTGTTGGCTTCGCCCCGCTCTGCTGGGCAGACACTTGACTTTAAAGGCGAGTCTCTGGTGATTGAGGCCGTAACGGCTGACTCCTTTAAAGGAGTTGATATTGTACTGGCGTCGGCGGGCGGTTCCACTTCAAAAGCCTGGGCCGAAACCATCACAGGTGCGGGGGCCGTCATGATTGACAACTCTAGTGCCTTTCGGATGCGGCCAGATGTACCATTAGTTGTACCAGAAGTGAACCCTCAAGCGGCTTCTGAGCATCAGGGCATTATTGCAAACCCCAACTGCACCACGATTTTGATGGCGGTTGCAATCTACCCTCTCCACCAGGTTCAACCCATCCGTCGGATTGTGGCAGCCACCTACCAGTCAGCGAGCGGGGCAGGTGCGCGCGCCATGGAAGAAGTCAAACGTCAGTCACAGGCGATCTTAAATGGTGAAGCTCCAGTAGCAGAAGCGTTCCCCTACCCCTTAGCCTTTAACCTGTTCCCACACAACTCTCCATTGACAGATGTGGGTTACTGCGAAGAAGAATTGAAAATGGTGAACGAGTCACGCAAGATCTTTGGTGTTCCTGATTTGCGGGTTACGGCAACCTGTGTGAGGGTGCCCGTACTGCGTGCTCACTCGGAAGCGCTCAACCTGGAGTTTGACAGCCCCTTTGCGCTTGAAAAAGCCAGAGAAGTTTTGAGTCAGGCGCCGGGCGTTAAGCTAGTTGAAGATTGGCAGGCCAACTATTTCCCTATGCCAATTGATGCCAGCGGTAAAGATGAAGTGTTAGTGGGTCGGATCCGCCAAGACCTTTCGCATCCGAATGCGATCGATCTCTGGTTATGTGGAGATCAGATTCGTAAGGGTGCTGCCTTAAATGCAATCCAAATTGCTGAGCTGCTGACTCAAAATGATTGGGTCAAACCCTCTAAATCGTTACCATTAGCGAACTCTATTGCATAGCTTCAGCTTTAATACTGAGCATTTTCAGTGATGATTGGTTATAACCAGAAAGGTGAGGAGCAAGATAACGCGTGGCAAGGTTTGGACGAGTATTAACGGCAATGGTGACCCCTTTTGATCAGGAGGGGCACGTCAATTATGTGGTTGCCGAAGCATTGGCGATTCATCTTGCAAAAAATGGGACAGATACCCTGGTTGTTTGTGGCACCACTGGTGAATCGCCTACCCTGACCTGGGATGAGGAGTATGAACTATTTCAGGTTGTGAAAAAAGCAGTACAGGGTCAGGCTAAAGTTATGGCCGGTACTGGGTCAAACTCGACACGAGAAGCGATCGCAGCGACTCAAAAAGCCGCTAAACTAGGGTTAGATGGTTCGTTACAAGTTGTTCCCTATTACAACAAGCCACCGCAAGAAGGCTTATATCAGCACTTTCGGGCGATCGCAGAGGCGACTCCTGAGATGCCGCTGATGTTGTATAACGTGCCAGGGCGCACAAGCCAGAACTTGGCACCTGAGACAGTTGTGCGTCTAGCAGAAGTATCAAATATTGTGGCGATTAAAGAGGCAAGTGGTAACCTTGACCAGGTGAGCCAGATTCGACGGTCTACCCCACCCACATTCGATATTTATTCGGGTGACGACTCTTTAACCTTGCCAATATTATCAGTTGGTGGCTGTGGTGTTGTCAGCGTTGCCAGCCACCTCGTTGGAAACCAGCTTCAACAAATGGTGCAAGCTCATTCATCTGGCAATGTTTTAGAAGCAAGTAAAATTCATCTAGAGCTACTACCTTTGTTCAAAGCTTTATTCGTTACGACAAATCCGATCCCAGTTAAGGCAGCCCTGCAACTGCAAGGTTGGCAGGTTGGAACATTGCGATCGCCGCTCTGTGAAGCATCTGATTCTGTTGTGGCGACTCTCAAGACAGTGATGGCAGAGTTGTCGCTGCTATAAGCCAAGTTTTTGAAAATTGAATATTTTTCAGGTCAGTTCGCCGTATCCATGATTTCCTAACCCATCCAATGTGATAGGCGACCGACACCTGAACAAGACTAAAGCCCAACCTTTATTTGTTCATAGGAGACACATGAGTCCAAAAACAACGTCCCCCTCTCTCAAAATTATTCCCCTTGGTGGTTTACACGAAATTGGCAAGAATACCTGCGTATTCGAGATCAACGACGAAATCATGCTACTTGATGCAGGTTTAGCCTTTCCAAGTGATGGGATGCATGGCGTTAACATTGTGTTGCCCGACACGACCTATCTACGGGAAAACCGCCACAAAATCAAGGGCATGATTGTCACCCACGGTCACGAAGATCACATTGGTGGCATTTCTTACCATCTCAAACAGTTTGATATTCCCGTTATCTACGGTCCTCGGCTAGCGCTCACCCTACTGCGCGACAAACTTTCAGAAGCCGGCGTTTCAAAGCGCACCGAGTTGCGTATGGTGCAGCCGCGTGAAGTTGTCAGAATTGGCAATTCGTTTTTGGTTGAGTTTATTCGCAACACCCATTCGATCGCTGACAGTTTTAGCGTTGCCATTCGTACTCCAGTTGGGGTTGTGATTCATACAGGAGACTTTAAGTTTGACCACACCCCGGTCGATGGCGAACGGTTTGACCTGCAACGCCTAGCCGAGTACGGCGAACAGGGGGTGCACTGTCTAATTAGCGATTCGACTAACTCTGAGCTTCCTGGTTTTACGCCTTCTGAGCGGGCTGTTTACCCCAATCTAGATCGGGTCTTTGGCCAAGCTTCCGGACGCTTGCTGGTAACAACCTTTGCATCGTCGGTGCATCGGGTCAACATGATCTTAGAATTGGCGAAAAAGCACGGTCGGGTTGTGTCGGTTTTAGGGCGATCGATGCTGAATGTGATTGCTCACGCCCGTAACCTTGGTTACATCAAATGTGAAGATGGGTTGTTTCAGCCGTTGAATGTAATCCATAAGTTGCCCGACGAAAATGTGTTGATCTTGACGACGGGTTCTCAGGGTGAGCCGATGTCTGCCCTGACGCGGATTGCGAATGGCGAACACTCAAAAATCAAAATTCGCGAAGGAGATACGGTTGTCTTTTCTGCGAATCCTATTCCTGGCAACACGATCGCGGTTGTCAACACGATTGACAAGCTGATGATGTTAGGGGCGAAAGTTATCTACGGTCGCGAACAAGGGATCCACGTTTCTGGTCACGGCTGTCAAGAAGACCAAAAGTTGATGTTGGCATTGACTAAGCCCAAGTTCTTTTTGCCCGTCCACGGTGAGCATCGCATGTTGGTCAAACATAGCCAAACAGCTCAGAGTATGGGCGTCCCCGCTGAGAATATGGTGGTGATCGACAATGGCGATGTGGTTGAGCTGACTGAAAACTCGATCTCGAAAGCAGGGCGCGTTCCATCTGGGCTAGAACTGGTCGATGCATCTCAAGGTGGTATTGTCAGCGATAAGGTTCTCAAAGAGCGGCAACAGTTGGCTGAAGATGGTGTTGTGACCGTTGCACTCACCCTCACCCCGGATGGTGAACTGGTTGCAGCTCCAGAACTGCACTTGCGTGGGGTTGTCACAACCGTCAAGAAAAAAGAACTGCAATCCAAGGCGACGGATACTGTAGAGCGAGTCGTGCGCGAACGCTGGACAGAGTTTGCTCGCTCGTTTGACGGTAAAGCCATTGATATGGATTGGGGCGGACTTCAGACCGAAATCGAGAAGGAACTAACCCGCGCATTTAAGCGTGAACTGCAAGCAGAGCCGTTGCTGGTCTTGTTGATGCAGTTGGCAGATGTGCCGATTGAGCAGAAGCGACCGATTGAAGCGATCGCCTCTTAGCCGAGGATATAAACCTATAAAACGACTAAACTGCCTCTCTCCAAGTTGGAGTGGGGCAGTTTGGTTTAAGTGGAATAAACGAAATTCAGTTGTTCGTCATAAACATGGCTAGGAGCGGTTTACCAACCCCAAGAGCCTGCTTCACCTTTGAAAGGCCCAACGATGTCGCTGGTAATCCAACCGCCATAGAATTCCCCCGGTTGGGGTTGCACCTGTTCACCGTCTACCAGGCACGCATCCATCGGACGGGGGTAAAACGCAACGTAATTTTGCATACTAGCAAAGGCGGGCGTTGGCTTTGGGTAATACCAGGCAACGTGATCGACCCGCTTATCGCCCACAAACAAGTTGTAGTAAGCTCCCTGCCCTTTCCATTCGCAGAACGTTGTGCGAGGGCTGGCTTCCAGATACTCCATCCGAATATCTTCAGGGGGAATGTAGTAGACCGGGGGGTGGCTCGTTTCTAGCACTCGCTTGGCTCGCTTCGTGTCAACGATCGCCACACCGTTAAAAATAATTTGAATATGCTTTGAGGTATCTTCGAGTCGGGGTGGACGGGGATAATCCCAAACGGACTCTTGATCGGGTTGAGGCGGAATGGGAGTTGGTCGCATAAAAGTGAAATACCTGTTTATTGAGAACTCAAGCGTTTATTGACCCAACTGACTACCCCACTTAAGATTGCCCCTGCCATCAAAATGCCTAAAGCAGGTTGCACAACGGGTTGCCAGAGAGAGTACCAGAGGTTAAGCCCCAGCGGAACATCGATTGCTTTGCCTACAACAGCGATCGCAAACCAAAAAAAGCAAAACAGCACAAAGAAAAGATCTGCCATGAGTGCCCAATTTAGCCATTGGAGCAATTTTTCACGCATGAGTTTCCTGCCTCAGTCCAAAGGTCACACTTTGCTGACAGCCATCATAGGGCAAATCGTTACTCGTTGCTGACAAAACCCGCTGGCTGTGGAGTAGCAGCCTCAAGTGCAGCCCTTAGAGTATGCCAGGTCAGCGTCGCGCACTTAATCCGCACGGGGAACTGAGACACCCCTTGCATCACATTTAACTTGCGAAACTCGTGGGGAAACTCATCTTTACCCTGCATCATATTTTGGAAGCGTTGGATCATACCGAGTGCTTCTTCGACACTTCTGCCACGCATCGCTTCTGCCATTAAGTCAGCCGATGCCATCGCGATCGCGCAGCCCTCACCTTCAAACCGCACATCTTCAATGCGATCGCCCGCTTCGTTGAGGTGGACTGTCAACTCGATCGTGTCGCCGCACGAGGGGTTATGGCCTTTTTGGTAGCGGTCAACCGGATCCGTCTTGCCCCGGTATCGAGGCTTTTTGTAGCGTTCTAGAATGACCTGCTGATACAGGTCGCGGAGATTATCAAGAGACATAGCCGTGTTGCAAATCCTTCATCTTTCTTCAATGTAGACGATTTTTGCGCTCTCGCGGTTAAGAGGTTACCGACCATTGGTTGTGCTGGAAGGGCGGTTGCCTGCATTGCGTGCCCCCACCACTTTTTGAATCAGGTCAAACCAGAACGGCGCACCCATCGCGATCGCAATGCCAGTCGTTGCCCAGCCCACAACAAGGTAAAAAACACTGGCAAAAATACCTCGTCTATTTGGCTGCCACTGCTCTTGCCAGTTATTGTTGGCCCAGCCTAACGGTAAATCAGTCGCCTGGTCGAGGGCTTGACTTAAATCTGTCGCACTGGCGTTAATTCCCCCTTCTTTAAGGCATTTGTTCTGCTCAGCCCGGTTATCGGTTGCA
Source organism: Leptolyngbyaceae cyanobacterium M33_DOE_097 (assembly GCA_015296075.1). Lineage (GTDB taxonomy): Bacteria > Cyanobacteriota > Cyanobacteriia > Leptolyngbyales > Leptolyngbyaceae > DSRU01. The sequence goes on from DVDV01000281.1 coordinate 18,449, forward strand.
TTAAAGCAGGCGATCGCTTCTGGGTTTCGCTCTACCAGAGCCGTGGCTGCTTGTGAATAGGTTTCTCGCAAGGTTGGCTCTTTTGCTAACCGCTGAATAACGTGCAGAGTGTCCGTATTCGTCGCCACGGCTAACAAGAAACCAATGATCAGCGCGACACCCTTCGCATTCCGCCGATAAACGCCAGAAGCCCGATCCATCGCGCGATCGTACCAGGCCGCAATCTCTCGTTGTAGCTCGTGCAACCCCGCTTGAATATCGGTCAGCGTGCGGTCTTGCACCAGTTTTGCCATCGTTTCTAAGCTGCTTAAGACATGGGGCGGTGTTTGCACCAGAATCTGGTCATAGTTCACACTTTTTTGATCAGGGCTTTTGATCGCTTGATTCATTGCTTGCAACAAGGGGTAACCCTGCTGAAAGCGAACTCGCTGAGCTTCATCTGTCATACGAGCAAGCATCAATCGGGGGTCGCCTCCCTGTTGAAGCTTTTGAGCAACCCAACTCAAATTTTTCAACTCACCAATCACTTCTGACACACTGGGGATCATTTCTTCGATCAGTGAAGGAATATCACGGTCAAAGCTACCTAAACGCTTGAGAAATCGCTGGCAGAGGTGGTCGGCCTCTGGCAAGGTTGCTTCGGCAGCGGCGATAAATCGTTTGAGCGAAGCAGCAGTTCGTTCAAAGGCAACAGCCAAGCTCAGTTGGCGACCTGCAAAGTCTTGGTAAACATCATCTAACTCAGTTGCTAGGATTTGTAGCTCACGTTGGAGGAGTCGCCCATTTCCTTTGCTATTACGCAGGTCATCAACCAACTCGGTAATCGTCGGTAACAGCTTGTCATGAATGAATTGGTAAAGCTTGATCTCACTCAACTTTTGAGTCAACTCATCCAAATGCAGGGTGTTAATTAAAGTGTCAGCAAACGTTTCCGAGGGAATGTACGAAGGCCCACTACTTTGACCATCAAAAACATTGACTAAACCCATTGCACGGCTCACAAATTGACCGAGTTGACCAACCAACCCTTTCGCTTCTTGGTTCAGCGATTTCAACAGAGGATGGTTGTAGAGCGTCGTTGCGAGTGATCTGGAATGCTCGATTTCAGCACTAATTTCTTGAGTCTGACTGGCATTTGAGTCGAGCGGCGGCTTGCTTTCTCCGGCAATCAAAATCTCGATCGCCTCACGTAAGTGCTTTGCACGCCACTGCAAAACAGTTGTCAGCAATTCTTGAAACTCTGAGGCGAGTAAGCTGAGAGTTAAGTAAATGAAAAGAAGACCAATGCCAACTTCAAGAATAAAAGGCAAATTCATAACAACCTATGAGCGATGGCAAACCTGACGAACCCCTTTGACACAAATTGAGAAGCTTCACCACTCCCTTGCAACGCCGAGAGCATCGAAGCTAGGCGGGGGTTAAGGGATTTATAATCTGACAGCTACCCAATTTCGCGCCCCTGAAACCAGTGCGGTGCAAAGAGGCATGGGTAATATACGCGATCGCCGATCAAATGATGAAACTTCTTAATCAATTGAAGGATCCTTTAGTCGCGGTTCCATCGCCAACCGCCGCGATCGCTTTTGGTAGAGCCGGGTCATCAACCACAAATTTGTCAGAAAGTAGCCTGAACTCAACATCGTATTAGTGATTAGCAATGGCACCTTCAGGCTCGTAGAGGTCTCTGCCCCAAGCCCTAAGAGAAAATAGCCAGCTAGCCAACCCAAAGCAAGCGTCACCGCTAAGCGGCTAAGATTGCGTTGCTGACGGGTGCCCGACTTACAATAGAGCGTCCAGAGGGCCGGAAAAAAGCCAAATATGGGAATCAAGTACACCAAATTTTGCAGATGCACCGTATCGTCATTGTCAAATGGGTTTTGATTAGTCATGACTAACAACCTTGAAGCGGAGTTTAGGGTAAACCAATTAGAGATCTCTATCTTGGGCAGGAGTTTGAACTTCTTCCTATTCTTCCCCTGTCTCTCCTAGCATATTCAAATAGGCTTTGTGGAACTAATACTATGCGTGTTGCCTCACCCATCTTATACACCCGCCGCCTGATTGTGCGCATGGCTGACTACCGCGATGCTGGGGCGATCGCGCAATTTTATCGAACCAATCGAGCGTTTTTGCAGCCGTTTGAACCCGATCGCCCCGATGAATTTTTTACAGAGGCTTACTGGCAGTTCCAAGTCCAGCACAACCAGCTAGAGTTTGAGAGCGGTCATTCCCTTAAGTTATTTTTGTTTGAGCAAGACAAGCTTGACTCAGTGATTGGCACCCTCAATTTTCATCAAATTTTTCGCGGGGTATTTCACTCATGTGTGATGAGCTACTCACTGGCCGAAGCTGAGCAGGGCAAGGGGCTGATGTATGAAGCTACATCCAGCGCGATCGCCCATCTATTTGAAGAGCAAAATTTGCACCGAATTATGGCAAACTACATGCCCCATAACCGACGCAGTGGCAACTTGCTCAAACGCTTAGGGTTTACCATCGAAGGCTATGCCAGAGATTATTTACAAATTAATGGAAAGTGGGAAGACCACATTTTGACCAGCTTGATCAACTCTGCCTGGAAACCCGAATTAAGCCATTATTAAAGTTCGCAGGATTTTAAGGCTTTGCAAACTGCATCTGTGGTTTACACACGGGTAACAAAGCAGCTTTCTTTGTCTCTGGTAAACGATAAACGGCCTCAAGTTCATCCACCCAGGTCTTAGCACACTTTACAAACCATTCGAGGGGGAAGCACTCTAGATTCATTGAAAGATAACCTAAAGCTGCCATAAAGTAAGAGCGCGCATCATCAAAATGACAATCTAAAATACAGCAATGAGCATTTAACTGAGTAAACAACGCTGTCGGTTTTGTGCCCATCGAGTGAGCTAATCGAATTAAATCATAGATGGGATATCCCTTTACATTCGATCCGGTCCAATCAATGATGACAAAGCGATTTTGCCAATTTTTTTCTGTTTGGGGCACATCTCGGTTGAGGAGAATGTTGCCCTTCCAAAAATCGTTATGCATCAATACATGCCGAGGCTTCCATTCGCCTGTCTTTAAACGTTTCAAAGCATCTTTTGCACTTCCCCGAATCTGCTCAGGCATCACTTCTAGCTCGATTAAATGCTCTAGAGGACAGACAAAATTTGTTTCTACCTCTTCAGCGCTTGCTGGTGTACATGTCAGTTCCGTTATTTGATGCACGAGCTTAAACATTTCAGGCGATCGCTGAAGACGCTGCAAATACCAGCCTAATTTGTCTTCACGTAGTGGCTGATGGTAAGGCAACACTGCATAACTTAAGCCACAGACCTCTCCTTCAAAAAGAGGAGTTAACACAATGTGTGACAGCGTTGGAGAGAGGGCCGCTTGGGCTAGACGAGTTTTCTCCATATAGTGAGCAACCAGCTGTGGAAAAGCAGTTGGCGAACACAAAATAACCACTGCTGGTTTCCCTTCTTGGTCTTTTACGAGCAACTTGGTTAAATCATCGGCGATCGGTTTAGGCGGACAAAGCAAAGAGATTTCTTTAATAGAACAAAAACTTGGCATTTCAGCAAGATGGTTTAGCAGGGCAGACCGCAGTTGCTCGAAGGTCACTGGCTGACAATTCTGCTGAATAGTGCGCATAAGCGATTTTACCTTCAGTTAATATATGGGGCAGGTGCTGAATCCTCTGAGAGTCTGACAGTTAACGATGCCGTCCTACTTTGAACATCTATCTAAGCGAGGCTTAGCCTTTAGCAATACGTTCGACAGCCAATCTTTCTCAGAGCAATCTCATTTAAGATTTCAGCTAAAGTTAAGAGACTTATATAAAAACGTTAACTTTAATTTAACCAGATTATCCGGAAATTATTAGCAATTTAAATTTCTAGCACGAAAAACAAGGTTCTATAAAATCTTTTCGTCAATTCTGGATGGCCAAACCATAAGCCCCGTGAACCCAAATGAATGTCATAGACAAAAATCTATAACATTCATTTTTCAGATGCTATTCTTCTGAAAGCTGTTTGCAAGTTTAAGATCAAGAGCTGTGATTTTTAACCATTCGTTTAACTTTTCCATTTTAAGTTATGAAAAGTTTAAGTTCTGGCAAGAAAGTCAATTAGGGCCAAGTTACTTCAACAGTCCTAAACTGTAAAAGTCGCTGTCATCTTATTGCCCTAGCTAACATGCGCTGAGTTCATAGCACTGCTTTAAAGCCATAAAAAATCTGACAAACAAAGCCTGGAAGGTAAGAATAGTTAAAGCAGAAACTCTTACCTCTAAAAAATCAAGGAGTTTTAACTGACCGTGTGAAACCCAGTGTTATGCGATCGCGGCATTCGTCTCATGAATCTCAAGATTAACCGGGCATTCAAATAAATTAAGTAAAAGTTAAGAAAAACATCACCTGATTAAGACATGGCATTAAAGCAGGTTAACTGTTTAGTCCGTGTAGAGAAAAACAGCGCTTTATGTTTTAACGCAACCAATGATTTTAGTGTCGCTCAGGTCATCGCGACTGGGACCACTCAATTAATTTGCTTTACCCCAGCTAGCATCTTGACTCAAAAAAACTGCCAGAGGTTTGACAACCCTGAAGGCAGTGTCTTGATTATAGAAACTAAACCGCCAACAAGCTTGTTTGATACTTCTGATTAGCATCTTCAGACTTACCAGTTTTGTAGTTACTATTATCATTTCAACCTCATCTTTGAATCACTTTATTTCAAATTTGTTTACAGGTTATATTCAAAATCTATCAAATGCCGTATTCCCCGTTTTTATCTATATTGTTATTCATATTAATCATCTGTTTTTCTAAAGGTTATTATCTCTTTGGAGATCTAAAAAACTTTAGGAAGGGTTGAGTATTCTCGCAAAACTTGATGGGTAAGCTCCCCTCCAAAATTCGGTTCCCATAACCAACTCATCTATCTACCAGAGGTATGCTGAGGTGTTGTGTCAATTGAGGTTGTCACTGTTTTGACTCCTTCCACTCTGCAACAGCACACCAACCAGCAGGAAGCGATCGATCGCCTGCTTAACATTCAAGAGATTTATTACGAACCAGCTACTTTAGATTCCGCTCGTGGTCAGGCCATTTTTGCCAAGTATCCCGATGCTCAGCGGATCGAGGTCGCCTCTCATTGGAATATTCCTGAACTGCACGGCAACGAGGGAGCCGTCGAAGACTGGAATCGGATTAAACGGACTGTTCTTGTTCTCGGTGTTAAGAAGTCGTTGCAAGCCCGCCCCAACTGCCGTAGCTCTGATTTTGTAGCTCCCTCTCACGCCAACGGTTGTGCCATGGCTTGCGCTTATTGCTATGTCGCCCGTCGTAAGGGCTTTGCCAACCCGATTACAACGTTTGTCAATATTGAACAGATCACGCGTTACCTGCAACGGCATGTCGCCAAGCAGGGCATTAAGTCTGAGCCGAACCAGGTAGACCCTCACGCTTGGGTTTATGAAATTGGTGAGAATAGCGACTGTTCAGTCGATGCGGCTATTTGTGACAACGTTAAGGATATCATCACCCTGTTTCGTGATCTTCCTAACGCAAAGGCCACCTTTGCCACCAAGCGAGTCAACCGTGACTTGCTGACCTATGACCCCCAAGGCAAGACCCGCATTCGCTTTAGTTTGATGCCGCAGTCCAAGGCGTCTGTGATTGATATTCGCACCTCCAACATTCGCGATCGCATTGAGGCTGTGAATGACTTTGTTGAGGCGGGCTATGAGGTTCACCTCAACTTTGCCCCAGTTGTTTACTACGACGAGTGGCTGCAGGACTATGAGGAACTGTTTCAGCAAATCGATGATACGCTGTCACCCCAGGCCAAAGCTCAGTTGCAATCTGAGGTTATCTTTCTAACTCATAATGATCGGTTGCATGAGGTGAATCTAGGCTGGCATCCGCAGGCTGAGGAATTGCTGTGGCGGCCCGACTTGCAAGAGACAAAGTATTCTCAGACGGGTGGCAAGAATGTTCGGTATAAGCGGGGCTTTAAGGGCACACTTGTAGAGGCGTTTTGTCAGCTTTTGCAAGAGCGCCTGCCGTATTGCACAATCCGCTACGCCTTCTAAGGCTAACTTAATCAGTTGCGTCTGTGATTTTTAGAAATAAGGGTTGGGGGCAGACCTAACCCTTTCCATCTTGCTGCGTCATATCGCAATCCTATTTGGATTATGAGGGATTTTTTGTAGGAAAAGCCTCTTGCAACTCTCTTTCTATCTCACAACTGATTTGGAGCTGCTATCCGATAGCGGGAAAAGCTTTGAGCATTTTCACTTTGCCCTATATTTAATTAACAAATCATCCAATGTTTGCTTTAGTTCTTCTGTTTTTGAATAAATGTGAGACTCAAACTTTTGAGGCCATTTTAGATCCTGAATATTTGCAACATGATCAGGTAGATTGGGATCATCTTTACGTGTGCAATACATTCCCCAGATCGTAGCTGAAGTCATAAACTGAATGAATTCAGGTGGAAATTCGCCTCCATCCATTAGATGGGCTTTCGTTTTAAGGATCTTTGTAATTTCGTCATTCTGCTGTTTGAATAAGTCAATCACATCATGATTGACTTCTTTGATTTTTCCTTCAATCCAGAGTGGATAAATTTGAGAATTCAACTTCAAAGACGCATAGATCGGCCCATAAAATTCCTCTATCTGACGTTTCCTAAACTCTAGATCGGTCTCTGTTAAAAGCTGCTCTTTGTGTAAAGCTTTTTGCAACCCTGTTTCGATAATCTTTTCAGCAGAAAACTTAAGAAACGTCCCTGCCCCCAACGCACTTGCTAAAAAGACCCCTAATATTTGGATTAAGTCCATCTGAAAAAGCCTCCAAAGACCAATTGAGCATTGCCTAACTGCGTCTAATCTAAGATTCCCAGTCGGTTGACCTTGATAACCTCAATTGCCGAAGCTAAAGATTCTGAAGTCGATTTACTTAAAGTTGTGAGGCGTGTTTCTTCCGTCAATTAAAAGGGTGCGTTGCGTTAACTCAACCTGCTGGCGTATGCTAAGCACAGCCTGAGTTTTTGAGTGCGATCGCAATGGGTAGTCAATCAACCGCTAAAACCATCTTTCTGCTTGCCTCAATGGTGGGTTGGCTTATTGTCGGTGCTTCACTGATATATCTCTTTCCTGTAATTGCTGATCGGCTGGTGTCTTCTGAAATGACCCATGCCTGGATGACAACACTCAGTCGTGGAAGCTATAACCCTATGCTGGGCTGGGTTGGGGGTGGCGTTGCGCTGGCCGTGACAGCCCTGGGGAACCTGATCTGGTATCAACGCTTTGACGGTCGGCTGTAAGTTTTTTTTGATCAACAATCCCCATGAGTTGCAGGGATCCACTCGCTCAGTGCAAGGATGGGATCGCGACAATAACAAGCATGGTGCTCAGGTCTTACCTACAGCAGGAGGGCACTTATCCCGGCTGCGATCTAAAGTTTGAGTAGAAGGAGATTTGAGCAGGGAAAGTTATGTTACACCGCACGATCGCAGAAGACCGAATTTGCATCACTCAACCAACACATGCCTGGGTTTCTGGGCAACTAGCGCAGGCATGGGGCAACGAGCAATTTGGCGCGATCGCTCCCTATCACGCGGTTTGCCTGGGTGCCGAGCAACATGACATCGGCTGGCTCCCGTGGGAAGCAGCTCCTAGCTTCAATCCTGATACTGGATATCCACACAATTTCACTGAGGTTGCGCCAGAGGCGCATACTCAACTTTGGAAAGGTGCAAAACACCTGGCTATGCCGATGGGGCGTTATGTAGCGCTGTTAGTTTCCCTGCATGGCACAGGCTTGTATGAGCGGTTTACCCACTGGAAAGAGTCACCCCACTCAACCCAACTTGTTGAAGCTTTTCTAAAACAGGAAAAAGCATTCCAACAAGAACTAATCCATCGGTTAGAGCAAGACCCTGCTTACGCCCCCTATGTGACACCAGAGGCGATCGCTCGAAATCGGCATCTGGTTGCGACTTTAGATGCATTGTCGCTGATGATTTGCATGGCAGTCACAAAGCCGCAGCAATTTGAGCAAGTGCCAACAGCAACAGGTGAAACAACCTTAACATTAGTGCCGATCGCCAATGCCCCAACTCAGTTCACGCTTGAGCCGTGGTGTTTTCAAGCCGATCAAGTAACAGTTACATTTGAAGGGCGAATTCTCAAAGAGAAATCACCGGATGAGTTAACTATGCGCGATCGCCTTGCTACAGCTCCCTGGGTCACGCTGACTGCTACACTGCATCCAAGCACGAGGAAAAATTAGAGTCATGCTGAAGATCTCAAACACGGTGACGATTCCAGAACACGAGATTGAGCTGAGTGCTGTGCGATCTCAAGGGGCAGGCGGTCAGAATGTGAATAAAGTGGCAACTGCGATTCATCTGCGGTTTGATATTCTCGCATCCTCCTTACCTGAAGCTTACAAACAGCGATTGCTCAAGCTGAGTGATCAGCGCATCACTAAAGATGGAGTGATTGTGATCAAGGCGCAAGAACATCGTAGTCAGGAACAAAATCGAGATGAAGCCCTGCAACGGTTACAAGAACTGATCAAACGGGCGATCGCTGTTCCCAAACCGCGTAAACCCAGCATCCCAACACGGAGTTCTCAGCGAAAACGGCTCGAAAGCAAGCGCCAACGAAGTCAGGTCAAATCGCTACGCGGCAAAGTTATAGAAGATTAGCTCCATGCTCCTGTAGCAGTTCTAAAACAAATAGGATCGCTATCAGAAAAGCATCGGACAGAAAAAATGGCGCTACACAGAACAGTGGAATATCGTTAAATTTATTTCTTCATTCCAGAAATAAAGACAACCAAAGCAAGTCAAAAAGTTCAAAAAAGCAAGGTTTGATAAAGATGAGAGCATTCTCATGATTGCTTTTCTCGCCTATGCTAGCTTGGCTTGAGTTTTTAATTTAGAGTAACTTAGGTGAGTGTTTCTAGGAGTGATTTGAGTTAACTTTGATGATAACGGGTAGCGACAATAACTGGCTAGCTACCACCAGCGAACTGATGATGACAATTTTGAGCGATCGCGCTTTTGACCTTTTTTAAGGTAGCGTTCATCATAAAAGTATTCTCATTTCTAATAGTTTGTTTGCAAACTACTTTAATACTGGGTTCGACTGCTTCTTTATTCCCTATCGAAAATGCTTTGCAACCAACACTTTACTTGTTGAAACACTTATGAGCAAAGTTCAAAACGTCATCTTGGTTCACGGTTTTTGGGCAGATGGCTCTTGTTACAGTGAGATTGTTCCGATGCTGCTCGCAGAGGGCTATGAAGTCATTGCTGTGCAAAACCCGCTTACATCACTGGAAGACGATGTTGCTGCAACAAAACGTGCTCTAGACCGGATCAAAGGGAAATGTATTCTGGTTGGTCATTCGTGGGGTGGTTTTGTTATCACCACAATTGGTAATGACAAACGAGTTGCTGGTTTGGTCTATATTGCGGCGCTTGCTCCTGATATTGGTGAATCAATGATTGATTTGATGAGCAAACATGGCTCCCCTTCACCCCATTTTCAAGAGCAAAATGGTTTTGTTTGGATTTCTAAAGAGGGAGTTGACGAAGTTTTGGCAAGTGATCTCTCAGAAGCAAGAAGGGCATTGATCCATGTGACTCAAACAACGCCATCCACATCATTAACGGAAGTAAAAGCAAGTTCGCCTGCTTGGAGAAGTAAACCAAGCTGGTATATCTTAACGACAAGCGATAAGGCTGTTCCGCTAGATTTACAACGTGACATGTCTCAACGAATGAATGCAAAAACCGTGACTGTGGACTCAAGCCATTTTCCTATGATTTCGCATCCGAAAGAAGTTCTAGAAATTATCAGGGAAGCGACAATAAGTAGTCAATGAAAATACAGTTGAATAATGCTGGTACCGCGGATTGAACAGAACTGGCAGTGTCGCTTTTTTGGCAACTATTGACCAGAAGCGTTATTCGTCATTCTTTCAATACACAAGTCGCTTAGCTTAAATCTTTCTTCTACTTTGTATCAATCATCCATCTTTAGGAATAGGTATTTATCGGCTAAGTCTGATTTACTCTCGGTTAGGTAACTAAACACATTGCTATGCCGCCCGAAATCGTTCATACACCTGATAGTTTGTTGCGTCGTCCTCGATTTTTGTTCTGGACAATGTGGCAAGACTTACTTGCTGCGCGCGAGTTAGCTTGGCGACTGATGGTGCGTGATATTAGCGCTCAATATCGACAAGCGTTATTGGGTATCGCCTGGGCTTTTATTCCACCGATCGCGACAGCTATTGGCTTTACCCTCGCTAAAGATGCCAACGTGTTTACCGTGGGTGAGACAGCGATTCCTTACCCTGCCTATGTGATGTTCAACATGACGCTGTGGCAAACCTTTGCCGATGCGGCGACAGGGCCAGTGCAGGCGGTGATGCAGGCAAAACCGATGCTGGCACGGGTCAACTTTCCGAGAGAGGCGATCGTTCTGGCAAAACTCGGTGAGGTCGGCTTTAATTTCTTGATTAAGCTCATTCTCATCATTGGTTTGTTTCTTTATTTTCGGGTGCCGCTGAGCTGGACGGTGATTCTGGCTCCGGTCGCGCTGATTCACCTGATCCTGTTAGGAACTTTAGTGGGAGTGTTACTCGCACCCATTGGTGTGTTGTACCAGGATGTGTTCAAAGGGTTGAACATGATCATGGGTTTTTGGCTCTTTCTCACGCCAGTCATTTATCCGGTGCCGACTCAAGGCGTATTTGGCGCATTGGTGGCATGGAACCCCGTTACACCGTTGCTCGTCACGATTCGAGAGCTGGCAACAACGGGGGTGCTGACGAATGCAGTTGGTTTTTGGGTGGTGAGTCTCTGCACCTTCGTCGGACTATTGCTGACATGGATTGGTTTTCGAATTGCGATGCCGTATGTGGTTGAGAGGGTAACGTCGTAGAATGCTGCTGAATACTCAACAACAATCAATGACAGCTGATTTACCTGAAAGTCAGCCCGTCCTCTCGGTTGAAGGCGTGTCAAAAAAGTTTTGTCGTGACCTGAAGCGATCGCTGTTTTATGGCGTGCAAGATATTGCAGCCGATCTGACAGGTGGTAGACGACACAGCGATCGCCTGCGGTCGAGAGAGTTTTGGGCACTCCAGGCGGTCAGCTTTCAACTGCATCGAGGGCAAGCGGTCGGCCTGGTTGGTAGCAATGGCGCTGGCAAAAGTACCCTGCTGCGAATCATCAGTGGCTTAATCAAGCCGGACACTGGAAAAGTGCGAATTCGGGGTCGCCTCGCCCCACTGATTGCGCTGGGTGCAGGCTTTAACCCCATTCTTACAGGGCGGGAAAATATCTTTGCGAATATGTCGATCTTAGGGTTAAGCACCCGTCAAATTAAGCAGTGCTTTCAAGAAGTGGTGGAGTTTGCCGAAATCGAATCGGCGATCGATGCCCCTGTACAGACCTACAGCTCTGGCATGGCGGCACGTCTGGGCTTTGCCTGTGCGATTTACACCGAACCTGAAATTCTGCTGATTGATGAAGTGCTGGCTGTGGGTGATGCCCGGTTTAAGGCAAAATGCTATCGCCGACTTTACGAACTGCGCCAAAAAGGCGTCGCATTTATTCTGGTTAACCACAACTCTCAGGCCATTCTCAATATCTGTGATACGGCGCTTTACCTGTCTGGCGGCAGTCTGGTCGCTCAGGGCGACGTTAACCAGGTCATTGACCGCTATGAGTCAGACTTGTTCTTAACTGGAACTGAACGCGCTGAAAATCGCCTTACTTTTCCGGCTAAGTCGCCGCAAGAAAGCACCGGAATGGATATCCGCGCGCTATTTTTTCGGGATGCCCAAGGGGAGTCAACTCAGACGTTGCTCACAGGTGAGCCATTGAGCTTTTGCCTGAGTTGCGAGTCGCACAACAGCCACAACGGTGTCACATTTGATATTCGAATTGTCAAAATCGGTGGAGAAGACAGCGTTGGGAATATTCTGACAATTAGAGGTCAAAACGATAATGCGTTTTTCCAAGTCACTCCTGGCTTATCTGAGTTGCGCTTGAACTTTCCCTACTTGGGTCTGGCACCTGGCAACTACTCTGCTCAGGTTCGGCTCAGAAAAGATTCCATCTATACATTCGATATGGTGGAATCCTTCCGATTTACCGTTCTTGCCGATCGCGATGTCAACAAATGTCAGTTCTACCAGCCACGCAGTTGGAGTCTGGTGACTGAGACTCAGCCTATGCTTGAGAGTTAAACCCTAACCTGCCCACACCTTTGTGAAGATGTCTAACCCTCAACTCAGCATTATTATTCCAACGCACAATCGTCCGCATCTGCTACCTCTGGCAGTGCAAAGTGCCTTAAACCAGACCTTTCAAGATCTGGAAGTGGTGGTTGTCGATGACGCTTCGCGTAAACCTGTCAGCTTGCCTGAAGACTCGCGTGTACGAGTCATTCGCTTAGAGCAGGGAGTCGGCGGAGCCGGGGCACGCAATGTCGGAACTACAGCGGCGCGTGGACGTTGGGTGACGTATCTGGATGATGATGATCGGCTCTTGCCCAACATGGCTGAGCTTTCCCTGTCGGCACTCACAGCGGCAGATGTAGAACCCCCAGTGGGTATGCTTTCGGGATTGCAAAAAGTCAATCAACAGGGCGAAGTTCTGACCACTCGACTTCCACCCACCCTTTCACCCAAAGGTAGCCATTTCTTTTTAGAAATTCCAGAACCGGGACGTTCCTACCACACAAAACAAACGCTGGTTGTCGAGCGTGATGTCGTGCTAAAAATTGGTGGTTGGGATGAAACCTTTCGATCGCGAGTTCACTCCGAATTCTTTTTGCGGCTCAATCCTGCCTGTACTCTGATGGGTCTACCCACCGTGACTTATCAGCTCTTATCCCATAGCGGCACTCGTGTCTCAGGCAATCCAGCGTTACGCCAAGAAAGCTTTAACCGTCTGATCCAAAAACACTGGCAGGCTTTTGCGGCTCATCCCAAAATGTTTGCTGAGTTTGTCTATCAGCATGCGTTAACCTCCTATCAGTTGGAACAAAACAAAGCCGCTCTGACTCACCTGCTCTGGGCATTAAGACTTTGCCCAACTCACATTTCCGGGGTGCTGTTTTGGTCAGTCCTTTCTCGTTTGGGAGTCGCACAAAAAGCTTAATTTCAGATGATTGAAAGAAAGCCATGAATAGAGTAAATGAACCTCAAGCCAGATTTAGAAGTGTCACTCTGAAGTATCATTTTCTCCTCTATCAGACCCTAAAAGAGTAGAAAGCATATTTTCTAGTTATTCATTGGCCTGCAAAAGAAATTGATAGTTTCATTGATCAAATATTAGACGGAGGTTACATGATTACTGACATTCTTGAACTGGGTGAACAGACAAAACTGCGAGGACAGGTTGTTGTACTCGGTTCTGGAATTGCAGGCGCTGAATTAGCAACTCATCTAGCCCGCAATGGTCGAGAAGTGGTGCTGATCGAAAGTGGACGCGATCGCTTTGATCCATCAATTCAAGCCCTGAATGACGTGGTTTTTCTCGGCAAGCGACATCGCGAGCTAGACCCAGACTCTTACTACCATCGCTACCTGCCACCCGAATTGCGAGGAGTCAGCCGCTTACGTCAGTTTGGTGGCACCAGCAACGTTTGGACGGGTAAATGGAAGTACTTACAGCCCTTGGATTTTGAGGGCCGAGCGTGGGTCGAAAATAGTGGTTGGCCGATTCGATTTGATGACTTATTAGAACATTATCGATCGGCTGCTAAAGATTATGGTTTTGGTGATTTAGAAGCAGAAGCAATCCGGCCTGAAATTACAGCCCTGCGAAGCAAACTAGCGGCAAATGGTTTGAAAATGAGCAGCTTCTATTGGGAGCAAACCCCCACCCGCACCGCCATTCGATTTGGCGATGAAATGCGTCGTTCAAAAAACTTGCATGTAATTCTGGGTGCAACCGCAACCGAACTCAAGCTTGATGATGCCTGTCAGCGGGTAACGGCAGTTCACTGTCGATCGCTGGAAGGACGCGAGTTAACCGTTGAAGGGGATATTGTGATTCTCGCCACGGGAGCATTTGAAGCCGCTCGTTTGTTACTCGCCTCCGATCGCCAGATTCCAGGCGGCATTGGCAATCAACATGAACTGGTGGGACGGTTTTACACCGACCATCCCAAGCACCATACGGGCACGCTTCAACCCGGTTCACTGGCACGGCAGTATGCTCACGAGTTGCAGTACGCACCAAAGCCACGGTTTTGCATTTGTTTTGCACTGGATGATGCTACCCAGCAAGAACATCGGTTACTTGAACACGTCCTCTACCTGAAGCCAATCTACGAAAAGCCGATGGAGCGGGTATGGCGCACCTTACAAGGTCGTCCTGCCTGTCGTGATGGCAATGGGGCGATCGCGTCTTACCGTGTCAAGTTTGTCACCGAGCAAGTCCCCCACACCCAGAGCCGCATTCAACTCGGTACTGAGTATGACGCATTAGGTCAGCGCAAACTGGAAGTTAACTGGTGTTTTACTCAACATGACGAGCGATCGCTGGAAAAAACACTGCATCTCTTGACTCAACGGTTTGCTGAAGCTGGACTTGGCACCTTTGACTTTGGGGATGAACCGCCTAGCCTGGAAAATATGACAGATGCCGCACACCAGATGGGCACGACTCGCATGGCCTGCCGTCCCGAAGAGGGGGTCGTAGATATCAACTGCCGCGTATTTGGCACAGAGAATCTCTATGTTGCTAGCTCAGCCGTTTTTCCGACTGGCCCCTCCTACTCACCAACTTTCACTATCCTGGCGTTAGCCCGTCGCCTGGGGCAGCACATCCTACAAACAACACCAATTACGACACAAATCTGTGTGTAGTTGTGGCTCTCAGCCTGCCTCTTTTTGAATGGGAAAGTATTACTTCAAAGCAGTCACAACTCGGCCACTTTTTACTCAGGACGGTAAACCTGCACACTTTCTTGCTCATTTGGGTCATTGCGCGAAACGAGGGCGATCGCGGGTTCACTATCGCTTAAATTGCGGGGTTGATGCGGCACCCCATCTGGAATAAAGATAAAGTCACCTGCTTCATTCACAACTGACTTGGCAAGATTTTCGCCATAAAAAGTCTCTACTCGACCTTTCAAAAGATAAATTGCAGTCTCAAAACCATTGTGAAAATGGGGTTCTGCTTTCGCACCAGGTGGAATCACCACAATATTCATCGAAATCCCTTTAGCACCTGCCGTGGCTTCAGAGATGCCAACATAGTTTGGTAACTTTTGAATTGTGTCAGTCGTAACTTCAGGTCTAACAGTAACAATATCTTTATCTAACTCCATACAAAACCCCAAGCTTTCGTCTAAATTAATTCTACGTTTTCTACTAAGTCTAGTAGTTCACCAAAAGAGCTTTGCAGCGTCGATAATGACTGAGCCATTGGTCATTGATCACTCGTTTTTTCTACCTGGCGAAGTTGGCTTGGCAGACCACTAGTTAGATGAAGTCGATTTTTCTGTTTTGCAAATTTTGCTTGACTTCAATCGCTGCTTACTCTTACAGGCATTATAGTTTCTCGTCTCTCAGTCATACGAATGCTTCAGACAAAAGTTAATAGCAACAGGTTCCAGTCAGGCTTGTCGATCGCACGAGTCGCACCAACGACACAGCATAGATCGCTTCACATCACAGATACAGAAAGTCTCTCACAATTCAAATAGGGTTACTACATCAATTACCGACTTACAGAAAACCGGGTGAGCATAGCCCACCCTTACAGAGTTCTAGGGTCTGTTTTAAAATCTCTTGATCCTCGCTAGCCCTCCTAAACCCCTATGGGGATGCGCCAAGGCGTAGAAAAAGGAGGGAACCGTTCGCGTAGCGTGTGCGTTGTACCAGCTTGTTTACGTCTGCCCCGATCGCCAGGTGAACCACATCGGCTTCGAGGCCATCAATAATGGCGCGGGTTTGAGAACCTGAACCACCATAGCTTTGCTTAAACGTCACATTTTGCCTTTTTCGGCCTTCCATTTCTCAACAAACTTGGGAATGATCGCATCATGCGCCACTTTGGAAACTGCATAGGCAACGAGGGTTAATTCCACATCTTGTTTTTGGGCTGTCGCCGTGCCCGCGCCTGGTACATTGGCATCGGTCGAGGCAGGATTGGATGAGCAAGCGGCGACCACCACACTGAGCAACGCCCCCAGCATAAA